>DATIFV010000245.1:0-12367 GCA_035455085.1 Candidatus Methylomirabilota bacterium
GGGGCCGCCCCCCGCCCCACCCGACACCCCGAACTCGCCGGGTATCTCACGGCCCGCGTGCGGGCTACACTTCTCGGTGCCATGGACGCTTCGCTCTTCGACTACGAGCTGCCCGCGGAGCTGATCGCGCAGGAGCCGGCGGAGCCACGTGATTCCTCGCAGCTGCTGGTGCTCGACCGCGGCCGCCGCACGTGGCAGGATCGGCGTTTCTGGGAGCTGCCGGAGCTGCTGCGGCCGGGTGATTGTCTGGTCGCGAACCGGAGCCGGGTGATTCCCGCGCGGCTCCTCGGGGTCGGCGCGGCGGACGGCAAGCCGGTGGAGCTGCTGCTGCTGCGGCCGCGCGGCCCGGAGCGCTGGGAGGCGCTGGTGCGGCCCGGGCGGCGGTGTCGGGTGGGGGCGCGGGTGGAGCTGGCCGGGGGCGCGGCCCGCGCCGAGATCGTGGGCGCGACCGCGGCGGGCGCCCGGGTCGTCCGGCTCGAGTCGCCCTGGCCGGTCCGGGAGCTGCTCGAGCGGCACGGCCTGCCCCCGCTGCCGCCCTACATCGCGCGGCACGACGCGCCCAAGCCGGAGGACCGGGAGCGCTACCAGACGGTGTACGCGCGCGACGACGGCTCGGTGGCCGCGCCCACCGCCGGGCTCCACTTCACGCCGGAGCTGCTCGGCCGGCTCGCGGAGCGGGGGATCGCGGCCCACTACCTGACCCTGCACGTCGGGCCGGGAACCTTCCGCCCGCTGCGGGCGGCGCGGGTCGAGGAGCACCGGATGGAGGCCGAGTCGGTCGAGATTCCCGAGGCCACCGCCCGCGCCGTCCACGAGGCCAGGCGCGACGGCCGCCGCGTCGTCGCGGTGGGGACGACGACGACCCGCGCGCTCGAGGGGGCCGCGAGGGAGGACGGCCGCCTGCGCCCCGGGGCGAGGGAGGCGGACCTCTACATCGTCCCCGGTCATCGCTTCCGCGTCGTGGACGCGCTCGTCACCAACTTCCACCTGCCGCGCTCCACCCTGCTCGTGCTGGCCGCGGCCTTCGCGGGCCGCGAGCTGATCCTGGACGCCTACCACCACGCGGTGGCGGCGCGCTACCGCTTCTACTCGTACGGCGACGCCATGCTGATCGAGTGATGGCCGCCTTCGGCTTCGAGCTGGTCCGGACCGACGGCGCCGCCCGCCTCGGACGCATGCGCACCGCTCACGGGACGGTGGACACGCCCGCCTTCATGCCGGTGGCGACGCAGGGCTCGGTCAAGAGCCTGGCCCCGTCCGACCTGCTCGCGGCGGGAGCCCAGATCGTGCTGGCCAACACCTACCACCTGGCGCTGCGGCCGGGACACGAGCTGGTGCGCGAGCTCGGCGGCCTGCACCGCTTCATGGGCTGGGACGGCCCCATCCTCACCGACTCCGGCGGGTTCCAGGTCTGGAGCCTCGCCAACCTCCGGCGGATCGGCGAGGAAGGGGTCGAGTTCCGCTCCCACGTCGACGGGTCGCTGCGCACCCTCACGCCGGAGTCGGTCGTGGCGATCCAGCACGCGCTCGGGGTCGACGTGCTCCATCCCCTGGATGAGTGCCTCGCCCAGCCGGCCACCGAGGCCGAGACGGAGCGCTCGCTCGCGCTGACCGTCCGATGGCTGGGCCGTGCCGTCGCGGCCCACCGGGCCGCCGGCGCCCCGGGAGCGCTCTTCGGCATCGTGCAGGGCGGCGTGTCGCCCGCCCTCCGGGCCCGGGCGGTGGAGGAGACCTGCGCCTTCGACCTGCCCGGCTACGCCATCGGAGGGCTCGCGGTGGGCGAGCCCAAGCCGGTGCTCTACGACATCGCCGCGCTGGTCGCGGCCCGGCTGCCCGCGGACCGCCCGCGCTACCTGATGGGCGTCGGCAAGCCGACGGATCTGATCGAGGCGGTGGGGCGCGGCGTGGATCTCTTCGACTGCGTGCTGCCGACCCGGAATGCGCGCAACGGGCAGGCCTTCACTCCCGACGGGCCGCTCACCATCGGCAACGCGCGCTTCACCCGCGACCCTGCCCCGCTCGACGCCGAGTGCCCCTGCGAGGCATGCCGGCGCTTCTCGCGCGCCTATCTCCGCCACCTCTTCGGCGCCCGCGAGCTGCTCGCCTACCGGCTCCTCAGCCTGCACAACGTGACCTTCTACCTGGGGCTCATGCGACGGATGCGCGAGGCGGTGGCGGGCGGCGAGTTCGCCGCGTTCCGCGCTCGGTTTCTGGCGCGTTATGGGGTAGAATCCGTGGGCGGCTCGGCCGACATTCCCGCGGATTCGGAGGCCTCGTCTTCATGATCGACCTTGCGTACGCGATGGCGCCGTCGCCCGGCGGTGGGGGCAACGGCGGCGGAGGCATCCTCTCCATCCTCCCGCTGATGATCGGGATGTTCGCCATCATGTACTTCCTGATCATCCGGCCCCAGCAGAAGCAGCGCCGCGAGCGCGAGGCCCTGCTGCAGGCGATCAAGAAGGGCGACCGGGTCGTCACCACCAGCGGGCTGTTCGGCACCGTGGTGGGCCTCTCCGACCAGACCGTCACCCTGAAGGTGGCCGACCAGGTGAAGCTCGACTTCGAGCGGTCCGCGATCGGCCGCATCGTCACCAGCGCCAAGGAGTCCAACGGCTAGGATGCGCCGCCATCTCGGCGTCCGCATCGCCCTCGTGGTGATCGTGGTCGCGGCCGCGATCTGGTACCTGTACCCGCCCGCCAAGACGATCAACCTCGGCCTCGATCTGCAGGGCGGCATCCATCTCGTCCTCGGTGTCGACATCGACAAGGCGGTGGAGGCGCAGGTGGAGCGGGCAGGAGACTCCGCGCGGGCCGAGCTGGAGAAGCGGGGAATCGGGGTGACGCGGATCGAGCGGCGGGGCACCAGCGACCTCGCGATCCAGCTCGCCTCGCCGCAGACCTGGGAGGCGGCGCAGAAGCCGGTCGACGAGGTCCTGGGCGCCTTCGACCGCAAGGAAGCGGACCCGGCCGCGGGCCGCCTGCTGCTCTCGCTCAAGCCCCGCGAGGTCGCCAACATCCGGGACCTGGCGGTGCGGCAGGGGCTCGAGACCATCCGCAACCGGGTCGACCAGTTCGGGGTGGCCGAGCCCTCGATCCAGCAGCAGGGAGAGAACCGTATCCTGGTGCAGCTGCCCGGAGTGCAGGATCCGGCGCGCGCCAAGGCGCTGATCGGCAAGACCGCACTGCTCGAGTTCAAGCTGGTGGACGAGCGGACCGACCCCGAGAGCGCGCTGCGGACCGGCCCGCCGCCCGGGACCGAGATCCTCTACCAGCGCCGCATCGACAAGCAGACGCGGGAGGAGCGGAAGACACCGTTCCTGGTGCAGAAGAAGGCCTCGATCACCGGGGCGGATGTGGCCACCGCGCGGGTGTCCATCGACCAGAACACGAGCGAGCCCTACGTGTCGGTGGACTTCAACGCGGCGGGGGCCCGGGCCTTCGCGGAGCTCACCGAGGCCAACGTGGGCCGGCGCCTCGCCATCGTGCTCGACGGCAACGTGCACTCCGCGCCCCAGATCCGGGAGCGCATCCCCTCGGGGCACGCCCAGATCACCGGCGGCTTCACCACCGAGGAGGCCACCGACCTCGCCATCGTCCTGCGGGCGGGCGCCCTGCCCGCGCCGGTGCAGGTGCTCGAGGAGCGCACGGTCGGGCCGTCGCTCGGGGCCGACTCCATCCGCCAGGGCATGATCGCCATCCTCGCCTCCTCTGCCCTCGTGTTCCTGTTCATGCTGGTCTACTACCGGGTCTCCGGGCTCATCGCCGACGCCGCCCTCGGGCTCAACCTGCTCCTCCTGCTGGCGGTCATGGCCGGTTTCCACGCCACCCTGACCCTGCCGGGCATCGCCGGCATCGCGCTCACCATCGGCATGGCGGTGGACACCAACATCCTGATCTTCGAGCGCATCCGGGAGGAGCTGCGGGCCGGCAAGACGGTGCGGGGGGCCATCGACGCGGGCTTCTCGCGCGCCTTGCGGACCGTCATCGACACCCACGTGACCGTGCTGGTCTCCGGCCTCATCCTGTTCCAGTTCGGGACCGGCCCGGTCAAGGGCTTCGCGGTGACCCTGATGATCGGCATCGCGGCCAGCCTGTTCACCGCCGTCTTCTTCACGCGCCTGCTCTTCGATCTGCTCTACATGGGCCAGCGCCGGCGGGAGACGCTCTCGATATGATGCAGCTGTTCCGGGACTCCAACTACGACTTCATCGGCCGCCGCCGCTGGGCCTACATCCTCTCGGCGCTCTTCATCCTGGCCGGGCTCGGCTCCATGGTGGCCAAGGGCGGCCTGCGCTACGGCATCGACTTCTCCGGGGGCACCCTGATCCAGGTCCGCTTCGAGAAGCCGGTGCCGGTGGACCGGATCCGGACCGCGCTGGACACCGTCCGCATGGGCGAGAGCGTGATCCAGGAGTTCGGCGACGACCGGGAGTACCTCCTGAGGTTGCCGCTGACCGAGGTGTCCTCCGAGGAGGTGACCCGCCGGATTCAGGACGTGCTCGCCAAGGATCCCGCGCTGGGGGCGCCCGAGATCCGGCGGGTCGAGTTCGTGGGGCCCCAGGTCGGCCGGGACCTGCAGATCCAGGCGGTCTACGCCGCCCTCTGGAGCATGGTGGGCATCCTCGTCTACATCGCCATCCGCTTCGATCTCCTGGGGGGCCTGGCCTCCATCGCCGCCATCGTCCACGACGTGCTGATCTGCCTGTCGGCCATGTCCTTGACCAACCGGGAGTTCTCCCTGCCGATCCTGGCCGCGCTGCTCACGATCATTGGCTATTCGGTCAACGACACGATCGTGGCCTATGACCGGGTCCGCGAGAACCGGACCAAGGGGGGGGCCAGACGCAAGGGTGAGACCTTCGCGACTCAGATCAACAACGCCATCAACCAGACCCTATCGCGGACGGTCCTCACGGCCCTGACGACCTTCTTCTCGACCGGCGTCCTGTACTTCTTCGGGGGCAAGGTCCTGGAGGACATGGCCTTCGTCCTGACCATCGGCGTCGTCACCGGCACCTTCTCCACCGTCTACATCGCCGGCTCCCTCATCGTGGACTGGCGGGAGTGGGCCGAGCGGCGGATGGCCAGGCGGAAAAAAGCCGTAGCAAAAGCCTGATAATTCTGGCAAAATTTGGTGTCAACCTGAGGAGGGCCGGGGTTGACCCAACTGCAGACGCTCATCGAGGAGATCCCCAAGTACCAGCCTGCGGCTAACCTGGATCTCCTGGAGCGCGCTTACCGGTTCTCGGAGCGCTCCCACCAGGGCCAGCAGCGGGCCTCCGGGGAGCCGTACCTCTCCCACCCCCTGGAGGTGGCCGGCCTCCTCGTCAACTTCAAGATGGACGTGACCACGGTCACGGCCGGTCTGCTCCACGACGTCCTGGAGGACACCAAGGCCACCAAGGGGGACCTCCAGCGCGAGTTCGGCGCCGAGATCGCCGACCTGGTGGACGGGGTGACCAAGATCGGCAAGCTGGCCTTCTCCTCCCGGGAGGAGCGGCAGGCCGAGAACTTCCGGAAGATGCTGGTCGCGATGGCCCGCGACCTCCGCGTGCTGATGATCAAGCTGGCCGACCGGTTGCACAACATGCGGACCCTGCAGTACCTGCCCGTGGACAAGGCCCGCAAGATCGCCCAGGAGACCCTCGACATCTACGCTCCGCTGGCCCACCGCCTCGGGATGGCCAAGGTCAAGGCCGAGCTCGAGGACCTGGCGCTCCGGATGCTCCACGAGGAGGACTACCAGGAGCTGATGCGGCGGGTGGCCAAGCGGCGGCTCGAGCGCGAGGCCGAGATCAACCACCTGATCACCTTGCTCCACCAGAAGCTGGGGGAGGTGGGGATCGCCTCCAAGATCGCGGGCCGTCCGAAGCACTTCTACTCGATCTGGAAGAAGATGCACGAGGGCGGCCGGGAGTTCGACGAGATCTACGATCTCACCGCGGTGCGCGTGCTAACCAACACCGTCCGCGACTGCTACGGAGCCCTGGGCGTGGTGCACTCGCTCTGGAAGCCGGTGCCCGGCCGATTCAAGGACTTCATCGCGATGCCCAAGGTCAACATGTACCAGTCACTGCACACCACCGTCATCGGGCCCAAGGGCGACCCGGTCGAGATCCAGATCCGGACCGCCGAGATGCACCGCATCGCCGAGGAGGGCATCGCGGCGCACTGGCTGTACAAGGAGAAGCGGAGCGACCGCGACAAGTTCGACGACGCCTTCACCTGGCTCCGTCAGCTCCTGGAGTCGCAGAAGGAGACCAGCGACCCCAAGGAGTTCCTCGACAGCGTGCGCCTGGACCTCTTCCCGGACGAGGTCTACGTGTTCACTCCGCGCGGGGACGTGAAGGCCCTGCCGGAGGGGGCGACGCCGGTGGATTTCGCCTACACCGTGCACACCGACGTCGGCCACCACTGCGTGGGGGCCAAGGTCAACGGCAAGCTCGTGCCGCTGCGCTACACGCTGCACCAGGGTGACATCGTCGAGATCGTGACCTCGCCCACCCAGCATCCGAGCCGCGACTGGCTCAAGATCGTCAAGTCGAACCGGGCTCGCGCCAAGATCAACCAGTGGCTCAAGGTCGAGGAGCGCGCCCGCTCCCTGGCCCTCGGGCGGGAGCTCTTCGAGCGGGAGGCACGCAAGTACCGCCTCGCGCCCTCGACCCTGCTCGCCTCCGACGAGATGAAGAAGCTCGTCACCGAGCTGGGCTTCCCGAGCGCGGACGACCTCCTGGCCTCGATCGGCTACGGGAAGACCTCGATCCAGCAGGTGCTGGGCCGGGTGGCCCCGGCCCCGCCCGCCGAGAGCGAGGCGCCGCCCGAGGCGAAGCCGGCCCGCCCGGTCCGGAAGGCCGACGGCCCCGCGGTCCGCATCCGCGGCGTGGACGACCTGCTGGTGCGCTTCGGCAAGTGCTGCTCCCCGGTGCCCGGCGATAGCATCGTGGGCTTCATCACGCGCGGGCGCGGGCTGACCGTCCACGCGCGTGACTGCCTGACCGTGGCCAAGAACGTCCTCGAGAAGGAGCGGCTGGTGGCGGTGGAGTGGGAGGAGGGTGAGCCGACCAAGCGCCCGGTCCGTATCGCGGTCTACATCGGCCGGGACCGCCCGGGGCTACTCGCCGAGATCACCAGCGCCATCTCCTCGCGCCAGGGCAACATCATCAAGGCCGAGATCACCGTGACCGAGGACCGCAAGGGCCTGAACCACTTCGTGGTGGAGGTGGACGACCTGCGCCAGCTCCAGGACATCATGCAGGCCATCCGCGACGTGAAGGACATTGCCAACGTCGAGCGCGTCCGCGGGGTCTAGGCGCCTGCCGAAAAAGCCCGGAGGATGACCCGCCGGGAGTTCGAAGCGCTCGTCGACTCCGCCCTCCGCAGGCTGCCGCGCGCCTTCCGAGACAAGCTCGCCAACGTGGCCGTGGTGGTCGAGGACTGGGCGGACGCCCAGACCCTGGAGGAGATGGGTATCGAGCCCCCCGATACGCTCTATGGGCTCTACCGGGGGATCGACATCACCCGCCGGGACTCCTCTTACGGCAACGTGCTGCCCGACACCATCCACATCTACCAGGGGCCCATCGAGGAGGACTGCGAGGATCCCGAGGAGATGGCCGACCTCGTCCGGGACGTGGTGATCCACGAGATCGGGCACTACTTCGGTCTCGACGACGAGACCATGGACGGGATCGAGGAGGATCGCTGAGCCGGAAGGTTTTTCCTTGACATGGTTTTCATTTGTTCTTATCGTTTCAGCATACGCTGAAAATGACGGAACAAGTGAAAGTGGACGTGAAGGAATGGGGAAAGCAGAGAATATCGGGACCCTGGCGGCGCAACGGGTGCGAGAGCTCCTGTCCAAGGCCAGCGGTTGGGAGCAGTCCCTCGACGTGAGAGTGGGCGGTCAAACTGCTGATATTCTTGTGAGATTCAAGATGGGTGAGCGGCCCCACACCCTCGCGATCGGTATCACTTCTCTCGGCCAGCCTCGGCACATCCGTGAGGCCGTGACCAGGCTTTCGGAGATCCGACGCGCGATGCCGGAAGCCTACCCGGTGGCGGTCTCTCCCTACATCAGCCCCCAGAGCGCATCCCTGCTCAAGCGGAGCGGCCTGGGCTATCTCGACCTCTCGGGCAACTGCTACCTGAGCTTCGAGAACATCCTGATCGAGAAGGAGGGCAAGCCGAACCTCCGGCCCTCCACCCGCCCGCTCAAGTCCCTGTTCGCGCCCCGGGCGACCCGGGTCGTCCGGGTGTTCCTCGTGGACCCCCAGCACGCCTGGCGGCTCGAGGAGCTGTCCTGGGTGGAGCGCAACGTCCAGCAGCGCATCCAGCTGACGCGTCCCGGGGAGCTGCTCGACGCCTGGGTGGAGTCCTACTCCTACCGGCAGAACGACGTGCAGGCCTACTTCTCGCCCGAGCGCATCACGCGGGGGCTGGTGGCGGAGCTGGGCCGGGCCGCGCACGAAGCGCGCCGGCGGTACGCCTTCACCCTGCATTCGGGCGCGGCCCTGGTGGCGCCGAACGTCCGCTTCCCGGCGATCCACTGCTATCTCGAGGGCGATCCCGAGCCGGTGGCCCGGGCGCTGGGCCTCCGGCCGGGTGAGGGAGAGGGCAACGTGTACTTCCTCGGCCCCTACGACCAGGGGGTCTTCTATGCCCCGCTTGCGAAGGGCGGGCTGCCGGTCGTCTGCCTCCCGCAGCTCTACGCGGATCTATACCACTACGAGCGCCGGGGGCGGGAGCAGGCGGCCCACCTCCGCCGTGAGGCGATGGGCTACTGATTCCACGACCGAGGGGAGGTGAGACCCCACATGCCGAAGCGCAAGAAGGCCGTCAAGAAGGGTGGCAAGAAGAAGGCCACCAAGAAGGGTAAGCGGAAGTAGCGGCAGTGGCGGCGTGACGTCGTTTCCGAAAGGAGGTGACGACCTCGATGGCGAAGAAGAAGAAGGCGGCCAAGAAGAAGAAGAAGTAGGCGTCGTAGTCGTGCGGTGGGGGGTGGCGGCCTCCCACCGGGACTCGTACCAAGCTTCTGGCTTCAGAGGTGGCGGGGGGTGGCGACACCCCCCGCCCTGCTTCTGTTTGCTAGACGACCTTGACGACCTTGCCGGCCTTGAGGCAGCGCGTGCAGACGCGCAGCCGCTCGACCTTGCCCTTGACCAGGCCGCGCATCCTGACGAGATTGGCGAGCCACCGGCGCTTGGTCACGTTGTGCGCGTGGCTGATCTTGTGACCGACGGCCGGACCCTTCCCGCAGACATCACAGCGCTGAGCCATGCTGATCCCCTGCCGGATCCTCTTGCTGCGAGTGTGGTTTGCTGGATGCGGCCCCTTTTTATAGCATGAGGCCTGGCATGAGGCAAACCGTTGACCCCGACTGAGCCGGCCGGCTCTCCGGGCCGCCGCGCCGCTGCGGCGGCCTCCCATCCGCTCGCCACCCCGCTGCAGTTCATCAAGGGCGTGGGGCCCCAGCGGGCCAAGCTCCTCGCCAACCTGGGTCTGCACACCGTGGAGGATGCGCTCTACTACCTGCCCACCCGGCACGAGGACCGCAGCCGGCTCACCCCCCTCCGCAGCCTCCGGCCGGACGAGGTGACCACGGTGAGCGGAACCATCCGCGCGGTCAGCCCGCCCCCGCGGGGGCGGCCGCGGGCGCCGCTGTCGGTGCTGCTGAGCGACGGCACCGGCTTCCTCACCTGCATCTGGTTCGGCCAGGCGTACCTCGAGCGCCTCTTCCAGCGCGGCCAGCGCCTCATCGTGCACGGCCGGGCGCAGCGCTACCGCTCGGGGCCGCTGCAGATGAACGTGAAGGACTACGAGATCGTGGAGGACGAGGCGGCCGAGCCCGCAGACGCCTCGGACGAGACCCTCCACACCGGGCGCCTTGTGCCGGTCTACGGGCTGACCCGCGGGCTCACCGCCCGCCCGATGCGCCGTCTGATGAAGGGGCTGGTGGACGCCTACGTGGACGGGCTCGACGACCCCCTCCCCGAGGCGCTCCGCACGCGGCATCGGCTCGAGCCGCTGGCCGGGGCCCTGCGCGCCGGGCACTTCCCGAAGACCGACGCGGACTACGCGGCCGCCCGGCGGCGGCTCGTCTACGACGAGTTCCTCCTGCTCCAGCTCGGTCTCGCCATCCGCCGCCAGCGCCAGGGCCGTCAGCCGGGCCTCGCCATGAGCCCGCCGGGAGCGCTCCCTCGCCGCCTGCTGGCCTCGCTGCCGTTCGCGCTCACCCCGGCACAGGAGCGGGTGTGGCGGGAGATCCGGCTCGACATGGCGGCGCCCTATCCGATGAACCGGCTCCTCCAGGGTGACGTGGGCTCCGGCAAGACGGTGGTGGCCGCGCTCGCCATCCTGACCGCGGTGGAGGCCGGCTACCAGGCCGCCCTCATGGCTCCGACCGAGATCCTGGCCGAGCAGCACTTCATGACCCTGACCGGGCTGCTGGAGCCGCTGGGCGTGAGCGTCGCGCTGCTCACCAACGCGGTCAAGGGCAAGACCCGCGAGCGGGTGCTCGAGCGCGCAGGGGCCGGCGAGATCGGCTGCGTGATCGGCACCCACGCCCTCGTCCAGGAGGGGGTGCGCTTCCGCCGCCTCGGCCTGGCGGTGGTGGACGAGCAGCACCGCTTCGGCGTGCATCAGCGTGCGATCCTGCGGGGCAAGGGCGAGAGCCCCGACGTGCTGGTGATGACCGCGACCCCGATCCCCCGCACCCTGGCGCTCACGCTCTACGGCGATCTGGAGGTCTCGGTGATCGACCAGCTCCCCCCGGGCCGCAAGCCGGTGATCACCCGGGCGCGGCCCGGCTCGGCCCGCGGGAAGATCTACCGCTTCCTGCGCGAGCAGGTGACGGCCGGGCGCCAGGTCTACGTGGTGTGTCCCCTGGTGGAGGAGTCGGAGGCCCTCGATCTCCAGGCCGCGACCGAGATGGCCGAGCGCCTGCAGCGCGAGGTCTTCCCCGATCTCTCGATCGGCCTGCTGCACGGGCGCATGCCCTTCGCGGAGAAGGACCGGGTGATGCGCCAGTTCAAGGCCGGCGCCATCCACGTGCTGGTCTCGACGACCGTCATCGAGGTCGGGATCGACGTGCCCAACGCCTCGGTGATGCTGGTGGAGCACGCCGAGCGCTTCGGCCTGTCCCAGCTCCACCAGCTCCGCGGCCGCGTCGGGCGCGGCCCGTGGAAGAGCTACTGCATCCTGCTGTCCGGCGCCTCCTCCGAGGAGGCCAGGCGGCGCCTCGAGGCGATGACCGCCACCAACGACGGCTTCAAGATCGCGGAGGCGGATCTCGCCCTGCGCGGGCCCGGTGACTTCTTCGGGACCCGCCAGTCGGGGCTGCCCGAGTTCCGCGTCGCGGACCTGCTTCGCGACGCGCCCGCGCTGGAGGCGGCCCGGCGCGACGCGGTCGCCCTCGTCCGGGAGGACCCCAACCTCCTCGCCCCGCCCCACCGGGCCCTCCGGGCCGCGCTCCTCCAGCGCTGGCGGGGCAAGCTCGACCTGGCCGGAGTCGGCTGATGGGCCGGGCCGCGTGGTGGCTCCTGGTGGCCGCGCTCTCGCTGGACCCGCTCGGGGGACCGGCCCCTGCGGCCGCGCAGGGCAGCGTCGAGCTGGCGCGGGCGCGCCAGACGCTCGAGGACTACTTCGCGTGCGAGCGGGCCCGCCGCTTCGCGCCGTGCTGGCGCCTGCTGTCGAAGCGGGTCCAGGCGGAGTGGACGCGGCAGGGTCGCGGCTCGGTCACCGAGTACGCGGAGTCGCGGGGGGCGGGCGAGCCGCGCTACGCCGACTTCCGCGTCCTCCAGATCCGGCGGAGCCCCGCGCGCGTGGTGTTCGTGGTCGAGGCCCTCCGGGCCGCGGATCGGGCCGGGCTTCCCGATCGCGTCGAGTACGCGGTGGCCCGCGAGGGCGAGCAGTGGAGGATCGACGGCCGCCGCGTCGGCCAGTCGGAGACGACCCCGTGACGCCCTCTCCCCTCCGCCCAAGGTGAGGGGCACGCGTTGAGGGTGCTCGCGGGCGCGCTCAAGGGCCAGCGGCTGACCACGCCGCGGGGCCGCACCACGCGGCCGACCGCCGACCAGGTGCGCATCGCGTGCCTCGACACCCTGATGCCGTTCCTCGAGCGGGGCCCCTTTCTCGATCTCTTCGCGGGCGCGGGCGGGGTCGGGATCGAGGCCCTCTCGCGCGGCGCGCCCTCGGCGGTGTTCGTCGAGCAGGATGCCGCCGCGCTCCGCGCCCTGCGCGAGAACGTGGAGCGGCTGGGCCTCGGAGACCGTGCGCGCGTCGTGCGCGGCGACGCGGCGCGGGCGATCGGCGACCTCGCCGCGGACGGCGCGCGCTTCGCGGTGGCCTTCCTCGATCCGCCGTACGACTC
>DATIFV010000246.1:0-27991 GCA_035455085.1 Candidatus Methylomirabilota bacterium
TGTGTTACACTTCGTGAGTCCGTCGCGTCGCCGTATTTCGCGGCGACGAAACGCCGAGGAGGCCTGCGTGGGATCTGTTCGCGTCGCGCTGGTGGGGGTGGGTAACTGTGCGTCCGCTCTCGTGCAGGGCGTGCACTACTATCGGAACGTCCCCGACGACGGGTTCATCCCGGGCCTGATGCGGCCGCGGCTGGGCGAGTACCACGTCGGCGACATCGAGTTCTCGGCGGCCTTCGACATCGACGCCGGCAAGGTGGGGCTGGACCTCGGCGAGGCCATCGCGGCCAAGCCCAACAACACGGTCCGCTTCGCGGAGGTGCCGCGCCTGGGGGTGCCGGTGCAGCGAGGCATGACCCACGACGGCCTCGGGCACTATCTCTCCCAGATCATCACCAAGGCTCCCGGAACCACCGCCGACATCAAGGGCATCCTGCGCGACACCCGCACCGACGTGGTGGTGAACTTCCTGCCGGTGGGCAGCGAGATGGCCACCAAGTGGTACGTGGAGCAGGTGCTCGACGCGGGGTGCGGGTTCGTCAACTGCATCCCGGTCTTCATCGCGCGCGAGCAGTACTGGCGCCGCCGCTTCGAGGACCGCGGGCTGCCGGTGGTGGGCGACGACGTGAAGAGCCAGGTGGGCGCCACCATCGTGCACCGCGTCCTGACCAAGCTGTTCATGGACCGGGGGGTGCGGCTCGAGCGGACCAGCCAGCTCAACGTGGGCGGCAACACCGACTTCTACAACATGCTGGAGCGCCAGCGCCTGGCCTCCAAGAAGATCTCCAAGACCGACGCGGTCCGCTCCCAGCTCGCCCACGACATGCCCGACGACAACATCCACATCGGGCCGAGCGACTACGTGCCGTGGCTGGAAGACCGCAAGTGGGCCCACATCCGCCTGGAGGGCCGCAGCTTCGGCGACCAGCCCATCAACCTCGAGCTCAAGCTCGAGGTGTGGGACTCGCCCAACTCGGCGGGGGTGGTCATCGACGCGATCCGCTCCTGCAAGATCGCGATGGACCGCGGGATCAAGGGGGCCCTGCTGGCCCCGTCCGCCTACCTGATGAAGTCCCCGCCCGAGCAGTGGTCCGATGAGGTGGCGCGCACCCGCCTGGAACGGTTCATCGGCGGCGCCGAGTAGCAGTTCGCCGGTCGTTCGGGCTCCATGATCGCCGTCTCCCGCACCGGTCGCGTGCTCCGCCGGGTGGTCCGCCTCTGCTGTCGCCGGCCGGCCGTGACGGTGGCGATCTGCCTCCTCCTCGCCGGCCTCGCGGCCGCCTACACCTCGTACGCCCTGACCTTCAAGACCTCCACCCGCGCTCTCCTGCCCCAGGACGCGGGCTACGTGGTGCGCTACGGGGAGTACGCCCGGGAGTTCGGCGAGCTGGAGGACATCGTGGTGGTGGTGGAGGCCGGCTCGTTCGAGGGCGCACGGGCCTACGCGGCCCGCCTCAGCGAGGAGCTGAAGGGCGCGGACGTGAAGTTCCACCGGGTGGCCTACCGGATCGACCCCAAGCGCTTCGAGGGCCGGCAGCTCCTCTACCTCTCGACCGCCGAGCTCAAGGAGATCCGGGACAAGATCTTCGACCACCAGGAGTTCATGGAGAGCTTCGCGGGCGACCCGAGCCTGGCCCGCCTGCTCGAGGGCGTCAACACCCAGATGGCGGCCGCCTTCGTCTCCAACCTCTTCGACATCGGCCTCCAGGACAAGGACCTGCCGGTCGACACGCGCTTCCTGCGTGTGCTCCTGGACCAGATCGCGAGCCGCCTGGAGCGCCCCGCCCCCTACCGCTCGCCCTGGGCCACCCTCTTCTCCTTCGGTGAGGACCCGCCGGAGGACGCCGGCTACTTCCTCTCCGAGGACAAGAGCCTGCTCTTCATCCTGGTCGAGACCCCACCCAGCCAGAAGGGCAGCTTCATGGGCGACCAGGCGGCCATCGAGACCATCCGGGCCGCGGTGGCCAGGCTCCGCCCGGCCTTCCCCAACGTCCAGGCTGGGGTGACCGGCGCCCCCGCCCTGTCCAACGACGAGATGACCGCGGCCTTCCACGACAGCAGCATCGCGGACGTACTCGCCTTCGCCCTCACCCTGCTCGTGATGACCCTGGCCTTCGTGCGGGTGGGCAAGCCGCTCCTCATGCTGGGCGTGCTCGCGGTGACGATGACCTGGTCGATGGGCGTGGTCACGCTCACGGTGGGGCACCTCACCCTGTTCTCGGTGATGTTCATCTCCATCGTGGTCGGCATCGGGATCGACTACGGGATCTACTATCTCTTCCGCTACGAGGAGGAGATCTTCCTGGGGCGGAACCTCCGCGAGGCTCTCGAACTGACCGCGGCGCGCACCGGCCCGGGGATGCTGATCGGCGCCCTCACCGCGGCCGGGACCTTCTTCGTCCTGATGTTGACCGATTTCCGGGGCATCCAGGAGCTGGGCTTCATCGCGGGGATGGCGATCCTGATCGCCTGGGTAGGAATGATCACGCTCTTCCCGGCGGTCCTCATGCTGGTGGACCGCCACCATGCGGACCGCCCCCGCGGGCGCCGTCCGCGCGCCCACCAGCTCGAGCGCCTCCACGTGCCCTTCCTGGATCGCCTCGTCACCTTTCCGCGGACCGTCCTGATCGGGGCGGGCGTGCTGACCGCGTTCTCGGTCTGGGCGCTGCCGCGGGTGGGCTTCGACTACAACGTGCTCAACCTGCAGGCCAAGGGCACCGAGTCGGTGGCCTGGGAGCGCCGCATCCTCGCGGGCACCGGACGCTCCGGCTTCAACGGGCTGTCCTCCGCCACGTCTCTCGAGGAGCTGCGCGCCAAGCAGGCCGCCTTCGAGAAGCTACCCTCGGTGTCGGAGACCGATTCGGTCCTGCGGGTGATCCCGGACGATCAGCCCGAGAAGATCGCGGTGATCAAGAGCTTCGCCCCGCTGGTGGCCCCGATCCGGGTCGGGCGCTCGAGCCCGGTGGATCTGGACCGGCTCAAGAAGGCCCTCGCCGAGATCAAGCGCCGCTTCGACGTGGTCGCGGTCGAGGCGGGCGCCAAGCTGCCCGCGGAGATTCGGGCGGTCCGCGAGAAGACCATCGCGGTGCAGCGCCTGCTCGACCGCAGCAACCGCGACTCCGCGGAGGCGGCCCTGAACTACCTGCAGGCCCAGCTCTACCGGGACTTCGTGAGCAAGTTCTACGGTCTGCAGCGCAACCTCAACCCCACCAGCGTGACGATCAAGGACGTGCCCGAGGAACTCCGGCGCAAGTTCGTCGGCGAGAGCGGCCGCTTCCTCATCCAGATCCACCCGAAGGTGGACATCTGGGAGAAGGCGGGCGCGGCCCAATTCGTGCGCGAGCTGCGCACGGTGGACCCGGACGTGACCGGCCCGCCCGTCATCACCCACGAGGTCACCACCCTCATGGAGCGCGCCTACCTCACCGGCAGCGCCTACGCCTTCGTGCTGGTGGGCGGGCTCAGCATCCTGATGATCCGCCGCCTGCGCGCGAGCCTGCTCGGGCTGGTGCCGATGGTGCTGGGCGTGCTGTGGACCATCGGGCTCATGTACGTCTTCGGCATCAAGTTCAACCTGGCGAACATCTGGGGGCTGCCGCTCATCATCGGGACCGCGGCCGAGTTCGGCCTCAACGTGCTCCTGAGCCACCTGGAGGGCCGCCCCTACGGCGGCCCGCTGGTGGCGCGCAGCGCGGTGCTGGGCGTGACCCTCAACGGGCTCACCACCATCGTGGGCTTCGGCAGCCTCATGATCGCCAGCCACCAGGGCATCTTCAGCCTGGGCCTCCTCCTGACCCTGGGCGCGGCGTGCGGGCTCGTGGCCGCCCTGATCGTGCTGCCGGTGGTGCTCAAGCTGACCACCAAGCCGGTGGCGCGGCCGCGGCGGGTCGAGGAGACGCCGGCCGCGTAGGTCGTGCCTGCCGCACGACCTCGCCTGCACGAGCGAAGACCGCCCCCTCACCCCCCTCTTCCCGGAGGGGAGAGGGGGGATGCCGTGGGACGCCCCTTACAGGGCGTCGGGTTCCTGGGCGATGCGGTCGAGGTCGGCTCGGGTGTAGGAGCCGAGGCTGCGGTAGTCGAGGTCGAGGTAGTTCCGGATCCAGCGCATGGCGATCTTGACCGCCTTGCGGTAGCGCGCCTCCGTCTGCGGGTCGGCGTTCTTCATCAGGCGCAGGATGTCGTCGCATTCTTCCTGAAGGAGACGCTTCACGAGCGCCGCATCATGCCTCGCCGGAATCCCGGCGGTCGTGTCGACCGCGTGGCGGATCCGTTGGGCGATCTGGGCCACCGACATGCGCCCGGTGGCCAGGTCCTCCATCAGGGCCGGATGCACGCCGGGCTTGCCCGCGAGGCTGTCGATGCCCTTGGCCCCGCGGCCCTGCAGCCACCCCTCCACGTACTCGACCACCATGCGGGCGTTGCGGCGCGTGCCTTCCACCGTGATGGAGCCCGCGGGAACCTCGATGCGCACCGGGTAGCTCTCCGGCTTCACCATCTCGGGCCTGGGCTTCCAGGTGCCGCTGCCGTGCACCTGCCGGAACGGCTCCGCCGCCGTCTTCATGTGGAAGATGTGGGCCACCCAGGCACGGATGAAGCCCTGCTCGGCCTCCCAGACCTTGTCGGCCCGGATGGCCTCGGCGGCCACCCGGTTCACCTCCGGGTCGGGATTGGGCAGAGCGGTGGCCATGCCCCCGATGGGGACGGCGCCGCGCTTGAGGCAGACCGCGACCAGCCGGCGGAAGATGTTGGCCAGGAACGGGGTGGTCTTGATGTCCACCCCGAACCGGTCCGGCCACACCGCCTTGGGATCGGCCATCACGAACTCGAAGATGCTGGCCTTGAGATCCCACCGGGCCGCGTTGAGCCCGGCCGCGTACGGGCCGAGGGCGTGCAGCATCTCCTCCATCTCGTAGACCGCGGGCAGCGCCTCCACCAGGGGGATGGCGCGGATCGTCGCGTCCCGGAGGAAGGGCAGCAGCGCCCGGCTCCGGTCGAAGAGCTCGCGGTACCAGGCACACTCCTCGGCCCCGTCCACCTTGGGCAGGTAGAAGTAGATCCCCTGCCCGCGGCTGGCCTGGGCGCGGCCCGGGTAGTAGAGGGTGAGGGCGGTGCCGAGGATCGCCGCCGAGACCGGCCGGCCGTCCAGGGTGACCTCGGGCTCGTCGAGATGCAGCCCGCGCTCCCGGTGCATGAAGAACGGCAGCTCGCCGGGCGCGATCCGGTACTCCCGGTTCCGCTCGCGGTCCACGTACTCGAGCTCGTGGTTCACCGCGGCGAGGCGGTTGTGGCACGCGCGCACCGTGTCGACCAGGCGATGGCCGGCCGAGTCCTCGTCGTCGTCGAGGTCGCCTGCGGCGCGCTCCCCTTCCGGGCCCGGATTGAGCGCGTTGATGAACATGCTGGTGATCGAGCACGGGCCCGAGATCTCGATGCCGGGCGTGGCCAGGTCCTTCGGCACCGGCGGCACCCTCCAGTCGCCGGTCGTGGCCGCGCTCGCGGGCGGCGGGCCCGGCAGCCGCCCGTGCCTGAGCGCCTGCTCGAGGCGCTCGGCCCGCCGGGCCCGCAGCGCCTGGGCGCGCGGGGCCAGCTCGTCGTGCAGGCGGACGAAGTAGGCCGTGAACTCGGGAGTGAAGAGGGCGGCGGCGCCCTCCACCGGTGCCACGTGCAGCCGGTCGGCCGCGCTGCGGGAGGCTCCTCGGTTCGCCGTCATGGATCTCGCTCCGTGGCGCGGGCCGGGGTCAGGTGCGGGCCCGCGCGCCGCGCCCGCGGCCGCGGCCCCGCAGGAGCGCCCGGATCCCGAAGTAGGCGAAGGCATCCTTGAGGTTGGAGAATATCCGCTTGGCGCGGCCCATCTCCTGGCTGGTCACGTACTCCATCGTGTAGACAACGCGGCGGTCGCCTTCCCGGGACGGGCTCACCCCGTGGTAGACCTTGTCGCCGTTGAAGATGACCATCGAGCCGGGATGGGTGGCCACCTCGAGGTCCACCGGGGCCCGCTCGGGCTGCCGGGTGTGCAGCCGGCACCCGAGCCGGCTCGAGGAGTCCTGCACCAGCCCGAAGAGCACGGTGTAGCGCGCCCCCTTGTAGTAGGACGTGTCGTAGTGGTAGCCCATGTGGTCCCCGGCCTCGGTGTAGAAGTAGAGCGCGCAGGCGTGGGGATCGTTGTCGGGGCAGAGCTTGAGATCGGCCCGCACGAGCCCGCTCAGGAACCGCCGGAACCGCTCGGACCGGTAGAACGCGAGCAGGGCGGGGCCGTCCTCCGCGATCGCGTAGTGGCTCACGCTGCCGCCCTTCTTGTGGCGGGGGATGTAGTTCCGGTTGAGCCCGGGCTCGAGCCGGCGCACGTCGTCGAGCAGGGGGCCGATCACCGAGGGCGGGAGGAAACGCTCGATGAACAGGAACTCGTCCTGCGCCCAGTACTCCCGCTCCAGCGCGGCCGCGTCGAGCCGGTCGATGGCCGCATCGATCTCGGCGGTGAACGTGGGGGTGTCGAGGGTCATGCGAGACGCTCCACTTGCACCAGGTTGGAATGCAGGGCGGGCCCGCCGCCCATGTCCGCGGTCCGGTCGTCGGTGAGCGCGTTCACGCCGCGCCCACCCGGCTGGTGCTTGCTCCACCAGATCCCCTCCACCACCGCCACGCCCGCCCGCGTGTCCTCGGTCAGCTCGGCGGTGAAGCGCGCCTCGCCGCGGGCGTTGCGCACGAGCACGGGGTCTCCGGTCCGGATCCCCCTCGGGGCCGCGTCGGCGGGATTGAGGAGCACCGCGGGCCCGCGCTGGCGACGGCGCAGGAGCTCCGACTGGCTGAACGACGAGTTGAGGAAGAAGCGGTTGGGCGGCACGATGCACTGCAGCGGGTAGCGGCGCGTGAGCTCGGCGTGCTCCGGACCCTCCACCAGGGGCGTGTAGGTGGGCAGCGCGGGCAGGCCCGCACGGGCCATCGACTCCGACACGAACTCGACCTTGCCGGACGGCGTCGGCGCCCCGTCGGCGAAGGGCAGATACGGACGGCCGATGCGCAGCCGCACCGAGCGCTCCGTCTCGAGCCGCTCCAGCGTGATGCCCGCGATCGACGGATCTCCCGAGGCGAGCGCCTCGCGGATGAGATCGTCCTCGCTCTTGCCGAAGTGGGGGTCACGGAGCCCCATCGCCCGCGCAAGCAAGCGCGTCACCGCCCAGTTCGAGCGCGCCTCACCCTCCGGGGCGATGACCGGCCGGGCGAGCTGCACGTAGAAGTGGCCATAGGACTTGTAGCAGTCGGTGTGCTCCATGGACGTGGTGGCGGGCAGCACCAGATCGGCGTAGTCGGTGGTGTCGGTCAGATGCTGCTCGTGCACCACCGTGAAGAGATCCTCGCGCGCGAGACCCCGCAGGACCAGCTCCTGGTTGGGGGCGATCGAGGCAGGGTTCGCGTTGTAGACGTAGAGCGCCTTGACCGGCGGCGCAAGGTCCGGATCGGTGAGGGCGCGCCCGAGCCGGATCATGTTGATCACCCGCGGAGCCGCCCTCGGCATCAGGTCCGGCCGCTCGATCGCGGCATTGGAGAGCCCGAACGCGGAGCTGGACGCCAGCAGTGCCCCGCCCGCGGGATGCGCGTAGGCCCCGGTCACCGCGGGCAGGCACGCGATGGTCCGGCACGTCATGCCGCCGTTGTCGTGGCGGGAGAGCCCGATCCCGACCCGGATGAACGCGGCGCGGGTGGCGCCGTACCGGCGGGCGAAGGCCACGATGTCCTCGGCCGCCAGTCCGGTGATCGTGCCGACCCGATCGGGGTCGTACTGCTTGACGTGGCCAGCCAGGGCCGTGAAGCCGAGGGTGGCGCGCTGGATGTAGTCGTGGTCCACGCGGCCCTCGCCGATCAGCACGTGCATCATGCCCAGGGCCAGGGCTCCGTCCGTTCCCGGCCGGGGCATCAGATGCCAGTCGGCCAGCCGAGCGGTCGGGGTGCGATAGGGGTCCACACAGACCACGAAGGCCCCGCGCTGGCGCGCGTGCTTCACCAGCGTCATCGCGTTGATGTGGGTGTGCGAGGCGTTGATCCCCCAGAGCACGATCAGCTCCGCGTCCGCCATCTGCTCGGAGTCGTTGCCGGACACCGTCCCCAGGGTGGCCTGCCAGCCCGCGTAGGCCGTGCTCACGCAGATGGTGCGATCGAGGCGCGATGCCCCGAGCGCGTAGAACAGCGGATGCCCCGCCCGGTTCTGCACGAGCCCGAGGGTGCCGCCGTAGGAGTACGGCAGGATGGCCTCGGCCCCCCACTGGGCGATGATGCGCTGCCAGCGATGGGCGATCTCGTCCACCGCCTCGTCCCAGCCGATCGGCTCGAAGCGCCCCCCGCCCTTCGGCCCGATCCGGCGGAGCGGCCTCAGGACCCGGGAGGGCGCGTACACGCGCTCGGTATAGTCGTGCACCTTGCCGCAGACGACGCCCCGGGTGAAGGGATGGCGCGGGTCGCCGACGACATCGGTGATGCGCCCTCCGTCCACCGTCACCTGGAGCGCGCACTGCGACGGGCAGTCGTGCGGACAGACGGACGGCAGCGTGACTGGCATCGAGAGGTTAGATTAGCACAGGGACCGGGTATGATCCGGCCATGCGCTTCGTGCAGAGCCGCGACGCCCGGCGGCTCGGAGTCCTGTTCGCGATCGTCTACTTCGCGCAGGGCATGGTCTATCTGCCCGACCAGGTGCTCGCGATCGTGCTCAAGGAGCGCGGGCTCTCCGCGGGCCAGCTCGCCACGTTCAACTGGATCATCACCACCCCGTGGTTCATCAAGCCGCTCTACGGACTGCTCTCGGACTTCGTCCCGCTCTTCGGCACGCGTCGGCGCAGCTACTTCCTGATCACGGCCGGCCTCGCCTCGGCGAGCGCCTTCGCGGTGAGCCTCACCCCGCAGGCCCCGTACGCGCTCCTCGTCGCGATGATCACCCTGCTGTGGCTCGCTGTCGGCTTCACCGACGTGCTCACCGACGCCCTCATGGTCGAGCGGGGCCAGCCCCTCGGGCTGACCGGGGCGTTCCAGTCCGTGCAGTGGGCCGCCCTGAGCGCCGCCTCGATCCTGGCCGGAGTGGCCGGCGGCTACCTGGCCGAGAACCGGGCCCTCGCGGGTGCCTTCGCGCTGGTGGCGTCCTTTCCGATCGTCTCCCTGGTGATGGCCGCGGTCATGGTGCGGGAGCCGCGCAGCCGCCTGGACCTGGAAGGCCTCGCGGAGACCGGACAGGCCCTGCGGCTCGCGTTCGGGCGCCGCGACCTCTGGCTGGTCGCGGGGTTCATCTTCTTCTTCTTCTTCGCGCCCTCGTTCGGCCCCGCGTTCTTCTTCTACCAGACCGACGTGCTCGGCTTCTCGCAGCCCTTCATCGGCGCGCTCGGCTCGCTCGGCGCGGCGGCGGGGATCCTGGGGGCGCTCGCCTACGCCCCGCTCTCGCGCCGGATCTCGCTCCGGCGCCTCGTCGTGGGCCTGATCGGCGCGAGCGCGGTCGGCACCCTCGCGTACCTGCTGTACCGGGGCCCGGTCTCGGCGGTCGCGGTCACGCTGATCTTCGGCGCGGTGGGCATGACCACCCAGGTCGCGTTCCTGGACCTGGCCGCGAAGGCGTGCCCGCGCCGGGCCGAGGCGACCTTCTTCGCACTGCTGATGTCGGTCTCGAACCTGGGCATGCGCAGCGGAGAGTGGATCGGCGCCAACCTCTACGACCGCGTGGGCTACACTCCGCTCGTCCTGATCTCGGCGGTCTGCACCGCCGCGGCCTGGCTGCTCGTCCCGCTGGTGCCGTTCGACGCGATCGACGCCCCCGCCCGCTCCGCCGAGACAGACTCGGCAGGCTGCTGAGCGAATGCCGCAGGCTTTTCAGCAGCCTGCGCGCTCTTCGCGCTCGACCGCCTGCCGCGCCGACTCGTACGCCCGCCGCAGCCAGCGGATCGCGCGCCCGACGTCGCGCGGCCCCTCCACGCGGCATTCGACCCAGCCGGTGGCGGCCATGCGCCGGTGGGGCGCGCAGCCGGCCGCGAGCGCGCGCCGGTGATCCTCCGCCCCGAGCCGGATCCAGAGGTCGCGGTCCTTGGCACGGAGGGGGAAGCAGGCGAAGAGGCGGGCCCCCACGAAGTAGCCCCACCGCCCGAACATCGGCGTGATCTTGACCCGGGGCCAGGCCCCGAGTGTCTGGTTCAGCTCGGCGGCCGGTCCGGTCCCGCCGCGCTCGAGGGTCCGGCGGGTCTTGCGCGCCGAGCCGAGGCCCCGGAACGGCCGCCGGGGGCTCATGCTACGTCAGGCGGGCTCGTGGGGCCGAGCGCGGCGACCCGGATGCGGGACGAGGCCAGCCGGGTCCAGCCCGCGCTGTTCACCAGGCCGTCGATCAGGGGAAGTGGTACCGGGAGATGTGCAGGTGCACCCCGTGCGAGGATCGGGGCTCGACGGTGAGCTCGCCCGCCCCGAGCAGCACGGCCGTCTGGGCCCGCTCGAGACGCTTGACCAGCGACGGCAGGTCCGGGGCCACCATGGACAGGGCGACGAGCCCTTCCATGCCGCCGACCTCGCTGGCCGGCACCATCAGGAGCGTGCTGCCGCCGGCCCAGCCGAGCATGGTGCGCGGGCCGCCGTTGACCTCGACCTCGGGCAGCCCGAACAGGTCCTGGTAGGTCTTGGCGGTATCGCTGGGGATGGGCGAGCCGATCACGACGCGCTTGAAGCGCACCGGTGACTCCCGGTGCGGCTCGGCCGACTCGGGCGTGGCCAGCTCGATGAGCACGCCGTGGCAGGCCCGGGGATGCAGGAACGCGATCCGGCCGGCGAGGCCGCCGCGCGGGGCGGTGTCGAGCAAGGGCACACCCTTGGAGGCGAGCACGCTCAGGTCGCCGGCCACGTCCGGGGTCTTGAAGCAGAGGTGATGGAGCCCCTCGCCGCGCTTGGCGAGGAACCGCCCGACCGGCGTCTCGGGGCCGAGCGGCTCGAGCAGCTCGACCTCGCTGTCGCCCGCCGCGAGGAGCGCGGCGCGCACCCCCTGCTCCTTGACGGTGGCCTCGCGCGTGAGCGACAGGCCGAGCGTATCCCGCCAGAACCTGTAGGCCTGCGCGAGACTCTTCACCGCGATGCCGACGTGATGGACGCTGGTCACCATGGCGTGGCCATGTCGATCACGCTATCCGACGGGCTGCCGATTTTCAAGTATTTCGGCTCAGACCCGCGCGAAGAGCTTCGCGCTGGGCGCTACCGCCACCAGCCCGGCGTTCTCCTCCACGTGGGCTAGGCTCCGCATCCCGCAGAGGGCGGTCCCGACTCCGGGCGTGGATCGCGCGAACTGCAGCGCACGCTGCGCGTCGGTCCGGAGCCCGTCGAGCACCTGCACCAGCGCGGCCGGCAGGTTCCGGGCCAGCTTGCCCTGCAGGATGGGCGCCGAGGTCATGACGTAGAGGCCGAGCCGCTCCGCCGCCTGGATCGCCGGCAGGGAGGCCCGGCCGACGCGCTGGTTGGCCAGCGTGATGGCCTCGGTCATCGCGAGGTTGTAGGGCAGCTGGATCGCGCCGAAGTGATGCCCGTCGCCCGCCACCTCCCGCGCGAGCCCCACCAGCTCCGGCAGGGACAGATGGTCGCGGGCGGTCGGGGGCTGGCGGAAGCCCGCCCACGTCGCGGCGCCGTACCAGCGGATCTTGCCGTCACGCGCCGCGCCTTCCAGGTACTCGAAGGCCGCGCGCATCCGCGCGAGGAAGGTCGGCCGGTCCACCGTCTCGAGCTGGGTCTCCGGGTTGTGCACGAAGTAGACGTCGACGGCCTCGACGCCGAGATTGGCCCGGCTGCGGTCGAGCTGGTCGGCGAGGAAGCGCGGCGCGATGCAGTGGCCGTCGCCGACGACGTCCCCGGCCTCGACGATGCCCGCCCGCACGTAGCTCTCGGCGGTGTGCGGCAGGAAGCCCCCCTTGGTCGCGAGCAGCACTTCCTCGCGCGCGACCGTCCCGCCGGTCACCAGGGTCCGCAGGGCCTCGCCCACGCTGCGCTCGCTCCGCTGGTGGCGATAGTTGATCGCGGAGTCCACCACGTTCCACCCCAGCTCGAGCGCGCGCCGCACCGCGGTCTGGTAGGCCCGGTCCGTCGCCTCGTCCTCCGCGCCCAGGTAGGTGCCGATGCCGAGCGAGGACAGGGTGAGCCCCCGCCAGGACCGGAAGTGCCCGTCGACCGCGCGCGCGCCGAGCCGCGCCCGGTAGGCCGCGGTGCCCTCGGCGGTGGCGAAGCCCCGGATCGCCCCGGCCCCGGTCATCACGTCTCCCGGTACACGAGCAGGATGAGCCCGATCGCGGTCATGCACGCGGCCCAGACCCAGCCGGGGATCCGGCGGTCGGCGGCGGGCAGCCGCACCTCGAGCCAGCGGCCCCAGGCCATGATCACCCCGAGCATGCCCATCGGCGCGTGGGAGACCTCGGTGAGGAACTCCGCCTTCAGGTTGAACATGGCGTGCGAGTGCGTAAGGAGCAGCGCTCCGCCTCCCGCGCAGAGCAGCGGGAAGATCAGACGCCCTCCCGGCCGCGTCAGGCGCCCCGAGCGCACCATCCACTCGAAGAGGGCGAGGGCGACCACCAGCAGCACCACGAGCCGGTGCTGCAGCACGTCGGGCAGCACCATGCTCTCCCAGAAGCCGGCCGGCCCGAGGGGCCAGGCCCGCGGGTCGTTGCGCACGAAGAGGAATGCGGCCAGGCCCAGGAAGCCGAGCGGCCAGTGCCGTGCCCACCGCGCGCGACCGGTCTGCTCCAGCAGGGCGAGCAGCCCCATCGCGAACACGAAGAAGCCGGCCGCGTGGTGGTTGTACTCGGACCAGGCGTACTCCTCGGGCTGGCGCCGGGCCAGCGTGTCGTCGATCGGGGCCGCCGCGGCGAGCAGCTCGGCGACGGGCGGCGAGGTCAGGCGCGGCATCGCGGGCCGGAAGCGGGCCGCCACCTCCGCGGGAGTCGCGCGGTCGGTCACCACGTCCACCGCCGGGGGCAGCGAGGTGAGCGAGGCGGCGGCCAGCAGGAGGGTGAGGCCGAGCCCCACCTCGGCCTCGACGAAGACGGGCACGCGCGCCGCGATCGCCGCCCCGCCCGCGGCGCCGCGCCGGAGGATCAGGAAGTTCAGGCCGCCGAGCACGAGCGCGCACCCCAGGAGCGCGATCTTGGTCAGCACCATCACCCCGTAGCCGGTGCCGATCAGCCCGCTCCAGCCGCCGACGTAGCTCCAGGAGAGATAGATCCCGGGCAGCAGCACGAGGACCAGCGACGCGACGGCCACCGCCGAGAAGCGCGCGAGCACGCGAACCCCGAGCGGCTCGGCGACGGGGCCGCCCGCACGCCGCCAGAGGAGGGCGAAGCCGACCAGGTGGAGCAGGCCGCCGACCCAGACCACCGCCCCGAGCTGGTGCAGCACGGTGCCGAGCATGAGGGGCGCCCGATCGTGCAGGCGGCTCACCGCGTGGGCGAGCCACGCCGCGTTGGCCATCAGGAGGACGCCGAGGCCCACCGCCGCCGCCCAGGCCGGCCGCGCATCGCCGGCGCGGCGGAGCCATCGCGCGGCCGCCGCCAGGGCCAGGGCGAGCGCGACGCGGCCGAGGCCGGCCATCCCGAACTCGGTGGCGAGGAACTCGCGGAGCGGCCAGCGGCCGGAGGCGTCCGCGAGGGCCCACGGATGCACGACGAGCAGCAGCAGGGCCTGGGCGGCCGCCGCCACGAGCGCGCCCGCGCCGATCAGGCCGAGCGCGCGGCCGCGCGCGGCCGCGGCCAGCCCCGCCGCCTCCGCGGACGGCCTGAGCACGAGCAGCACGTAGGCCAGCCCACCGATCGCCGCGGCCAGGCCGACCGTCCCGAAGCCGCGCAGCAGGACGTCGAGAAACCCGGCCAGCTGCGTCATGCCCTACCGGGCGGGGTTGACCGTGAAGCGCAACGCGCCCTCGGTGACGTGCCCGTCCACCGCGAGCACGCGGTAGCGCAGCACGTAGACGCCCGGGGCGAGCGGTCCCAGGGGGATGGTGAGCCGGTCCGGGGTGCCCCCGTCGTCACCGGCCGGCAGCGCCACCGGCACCGGGGCCCGGTCGGCCGCGCCCAGCGTCACCCGCGTGAAGCGCTTCTCGATCCGGCTATTGAAGCGGAGGGTGACCTGCGAGGGGGCCTCGGAGAGGACCGCGTCGTGGACCGGCGAGGACTCGAGCACGATCGCGTGGGCCGCGGCCGGGCGGGCCGGGCCGAGCGCGAGGACCAGGGCGAGGAGCAGGACCGGCGTTGCCGCCGGGCGGAGCATCGAAGCCACGCCGATCAGCGCCAGTAGTCCAGCACCAGATCGCTGGCGTCTTCGTAGTCCTCCTGCTTGCCCCGCTTCATCCGCACCATGGTGAAGTCCACGTGGTAGCCGCGCTCGAGCAGGGTCTGGTACGCCGTCCAGTAGTAGGTGTAGGCGGGGACGACGACGCGCTGGAGCTGGGCGGCGGCCGCGAGCTCCTCGGTCTCGGCGAGCAGGGCGTGCAGGTGCTCGGGCTTGCGCTGCGCCCGGTCGATGGCCAGCAGCTTCACGTACGCGCTGCCGTGGGGCGCCTCGCTGTTGGGCGGCAGGTGGCAGACCGCGAAGCCGATCACCTCGCGCCCCTTCTCGAGCAGCAGGGTGTCCCCGAGGGTGAGGCCGTCGACGATCTCGATCTCCTTGCTCACGTCGAGACCGCGCCAGAAGTGGTTGGTGATGCGCCGGATCTTCTGCATCACCTGCTTCTTGCGCGCCTCTTCCAGGGTCGAGTAGCGGCGCACCGAGAGGCCGGCCTTGGCCGCCGCCTTCGGGCCCCCGAGCTCGCGCCGATCGAGCGCCTTGCTGGTCACCACCACCAGCCCCTTCGGCTTGTAGCCGAACTTCTGGTAGAAGATCAGGTGCTTGGGGCTGTAGGGGTAGGTCGCCACCCCCTGCAGGGTCGCCTTGTTCTCGTCGAAGAACTCCTGGCACGCGGCGAGCAGCTGCTGGCCGATGTCCTGGTTCTGATAGTGGGTCAGGACCGCCACCGGCCCGATCACCCCGACGGTGCCCCACATCACCGCCACCGCCGCGCCCACGATCTTGCCGTCGCCTTCCTCGGCCACGAAGCAGCCCCACGGCTCCATCAGCCAGCGGTGGTGCACGTACTGGGCTCCGCCGAAGACCTGCCGCGGCCGCGTGCCGACCTGGCGCTCGAAGAAGTCGCCGAAGGCCTGCTCGATGACGTCGCGAACCTTGGAGAGATCGCCCTTGCGGACCCGGCGGATCTTGATGAGGGGAGAGCGGCCCTGCGAGTCGAGACCCGGGCGATCGACGGTCGCCCTCATGACCTCTCCGGCACGCCGGCGAGCTCCTCGAGCAGGGTGATCACGCCCGAGTGGTCGAGCCCGCCCTTGCCCTTGACGCGCATGGCGTTGAACAGCTCCTGCACCACCGCGGTGCACGGCAGCGGGACGCCGAGGGCCCGCGAGGATTCCATGATCAGGCCCAGGTCCTTGAAGTGCAGATCGATCTTGAATCCGGGGTTGTAGGTCCCGGCCACGTAGTTCGGCGTCTTCTGCTCGAGGCACTTCGACCCGGCCAGCCCCCCGCCGAGCGCCTTCAGGGTGAGCGCGCGGTCCAGGCCCGCCTTGCGCGCGAGGGTCAGCGCCTCGCCGAGCGCGGTGAGGTTCACCGCCACGATGATCTGGTTGGCGAGCTTGGTGAACCCGCCCGCGCCCAGCGGCCCCAGGTGCGTGATGGTCTTGCCGAGGGCCTGGAACACCGGCAGCGCCGCCTCGAAGTCGGCCTTCTCCCCGCCCACCATGATGGACAGCGCCGCGTCGACGGCGCCCTTCTCGCCGCCCGAGACCGGCGCGTCGAGGACGCGGACGCCCCGGGGGGCTAGGGCCTTGCCCACCTTCTGCGACACCAGCGGCGAGATCGTGGACATGTCGGCGTAGAGCTGCCCGCGCTTGACCCCTTCGATCAGGCCGTCCTTGCCGAGCGCGACCAGCTCGACGTCCGGGGAGTTCGGCAGCATGGTGATCAGCACGTCGGACTGGGCCGCGACCTCTCGTGGGCTCGTGGCCGCCTTGGCCCCCGCCCCGACCAGCTCCTGCACGGGCCCCTGGCTCCGGCTGTGGACAACCAGTGGATAGCCGGCCTTCAGCAAGTTCTTGGCCATGGGACGGCCCATGATACCAAGCCCAATGAATCCAACGACTTGCGCCATGGTAGCCTCGTGGGGACCGGATTGGGAGGAGCGACGGCGGCCCGCCCGATGGAGTAACACAGCCTCGCGCGGCGAGTCAAGCCATTCCCAGGGACTTGACAGCCGGAGCCGTTCCTGCGACGCTCACGGCCGTGATTTCGAGGCACTCGACGGCATGGTCGTGGTGGTGGCCCAGCCCCTGAGGGGCAGGCCCGCCCACCGCCAGCCGCGAGTCACCGAGAGCGAGACCGGAGCCGCCCCCAAGGCCGGGGCGGCTTCTGCGTGTCATCGCCCCGCACGGGAGCCGGCTCCTCCCAGAGAGGAGCGGTCATGATCAGCGACACCTACCTCACCGCCGGGGGCGTCCGCGTCCACCGGAGCATCGAGTCGCTTCCGGTCGCCGGGGCCATCGAGCCGGTGATCGCGGCGCTCGACGCCCGTCGCGGCGCGCTGCTGGCCTCGAGCTACGAGTACCCCGGGCGCTACACCCGGTGGGACATGGGGTTCGTCGACCCCCCGCTGGCCCTCGTGGCCCGCGGGCGCCGCCTGCAGGTGGAGGCCCTCAACCCCCGCGGCGAGGTCCTGCTGCCCGCGATCGCGCGGGCGCTGGCCCCCCTCGACGCGGTCGAGGCGCTCGAGGGCGGCGGGCGGACCCTGGAGGTGACGGTCCGCGCGCCGGCGGCCCGCTTCGCCGAGGAGGCGCGGAGCCGGCAGCCCTCGGTGTTCTCGGTCCTCCGGGCGCTGATCGACCTCTTCCGCCACGCAGAGGAGCCGCACCTGGGCCTCTACGGCGCCTTCGGCTACGACCTGGCCTTCCAGTTCGAGCCGATACGCCTCCGCCTCCCCCGCCCGGCCGATCAGCGCGATCTCGTCCTGTACCTGCCCGACGAGCTGATCGTGGTCGATCACCGCCGCGAGATCGCCCAGCGGCGGCGCTACGAGTTCACGGTGGACGGGCGCGCCACCGCCGGCCTGCCCCGCGGCACCGAGGCGCGCCGGCCGTTCGCCGGTGCCGCCGCGGTGGCGCGCGCGGGCGACCACGAGCCGGGCGCCTACGCGGCGGTCGTCCGGGTGGCCCGCGAGGCCTTCAAGCGGGGCGACCTCTTCGAGGTGGTCCCCGGCCAGACCTTCTTCGAGCCGTGCCCCTCGCCGCCTTCGGAGCTGTTCCTGCGGCTGCGCGAGCGCAATCCCTCGCCCTACGGCTTCCTCATGAACCTGGGAGACGCGGAGTACCTGGTGGGCGCCTCGCCCGAGATGTACGTGCGTGTGGACGGCGACCGGGTCGAGACGTGCCCGATCTCGGGGACCATCGCCCGCGGGCGCGATCCGATCGGCGACGCGGCTCAGATCCTGGCCCTGCTCACCTCGGCCAAGGACGAGTCGGAGCTGACCATGTGCACCGACGTCGATCGCAACGACAAGTCGCGGATCTGCGTCCCGGGCAGCGTGCGGGTGATCGGCCGCCGCCAGATCGAGATGTACGCCCGGCTGATCCACACCGTCGATCACGTCGAGGGCCGGCTACGGCCGGAGTTCGACGCGCTGGACGCCTTCCTCGCTCACGCCTGGGCGGTGACCGTGACCGGGGCGCCCAAGACCTGGGCGATGCAGTTCATCGAGGACCACGAGCGGTCGTCCCGTGCCTGGTACGGCGGCGCGGTCGGGCTGCTCGGCTTCGACGGCAACCTCAACACCGGCCTCACCCTGCGCACCATCCGGGTCAAGGACGGCACGGCCGAGGTGCGGGTCGGGGCCACCCTGCTCTACGACTCCGACCCGGACGCCGAGGAGGAGGAGACCCGCCTCAAGGCCTCCGCCTTCCTCGACGCCCTGAGGCGCCCCCGCGGCGCGGAGGCCGCGGCCCGGGTGGACGCCCCGCGGCCAGGCCTGGGCCGGCGCGTGCTCCTGGTGGACCACCAGGACTCGTTCGTGCACACCCTCGCGAACTATCTGCGACAGACCGGCGCGGAGGTGACCACGCTTCGGGCCGGCTTCCCGGAGAGCGTCCTCGACGACCTCCGCCCGGACCTGGTGGTCCTCTCGCCCGGCCCGGGCACGCCCCAGGACTTCGACCTGTCGGGGACGCTTCGCGCCCTGCTCGCACGCGGGATCCCGACCTTCGGAGTCTGCCTCGGCCTGCAGGGGATGGTCGAGCACCTGGGCGGCGAGCTGGGCGTGCTCGACTACCCCATGCACGGCAAGCCGTCGCGCGTGCGGGTCCGGGGCGGCCGCCTCTTCGCGGGCCTGCCGGAGGAGTTCACCGCGGGACGCTACCACTCCCTCTTCGCGATCCGCGAGAAGCTGCCCGCCGCGCTCGAGGTCACCGCGGAGAGCGAGGACGGGGTCGTCATGGCGGTGGAGCACGGACACCTGCCGCTGGCCGCGGTGCAGTTCCACCCCGAGTCGATCATGTCGCTCGAGGGAGACGTCGGGCTCCGCCTGCTGCGCAACGTGGTCGGCGGGCTGACCGCCAACCCGCCTAGCGCGGGCGCGCCCGCTCCTCCTGCGCCCGCCGGCGGATCCACTCTGGGTCGAACTCGCTGATCTGCCACCCCTGCCCGGACCGCCGGCTCATCCGGAACCGGACCGGGCCCTGGGCGGGATCCTGGTAGGTGACCCAGACGTCGGGCCCGTCCGGCGCGAGCGCGAAGGCCCGGAGAACCGCGACCGCGCCGACGGGCAGGACGAGCGCGGTGGCGTGCACGCCGGCTCGTTCCACGCTGCGCCGGATCTCGCCGCGCACGCGGGTCACCACCTGCGGCCGCACCCGCCGCCGGGCCAAGTTCTCGGCGATCTGCCGGCCGAAGGCCTCGGCGGTGGTGGTGGGCGCGGGTTGACGGGCGAAATAGTCGGCCACGATGACCTCGGTGGCGCTGTCGGCGATCCGCTCCACGTCGAAGTAGCGCTCGGCGGTCGCCACGTCGTGGCGCTGCATGGCCGCGCCCAGCCGGTGGAGCGCGTACCGGGGCGTGGAGGCCGCGTAGAGCCAGGCGATGGCGCCCAGCACCAGCACCGCGGCCGGCACGCCCCACCTCCGCGCCCGTCTCGCCATCGTCCGGCCACGCTACCGCAGCCCCCGCCGGCGACGCAACGCCCGCTCCGGGGAACCGCTTGACGGGCCGGCCGGACCTGATGTATTTATATTCTCTATGCAGAATATTTATGCCACCGAAGGAGGAGGGGCGGGCCGGCGCCGCCGCGAGATCCTCGCCCTCGTCGGGCGGGGCGGTGTCCGCTCGCAGGAGGAGCTGCAGCGCCGGCTGCGGCAGCGGGGCATCCGGGTCGCGCAGCCCACGCTCTCCCGCGACCTCAAGGCCCTCGGCCTCGCCAAGACCCCCACCGGCTACGTGGCCCACCCCGCGGGGGCGTTCGTGCCCGCGGAGGCGCGGGTGGCCGCCCTCGACCGGGCGGTGGGCGAGTTCGTCCTCTCGGTGCGGGCGGCCGCCTCGCTGGTGGTGGTGCGCACCCCGCCCGCGGGAGCCCACCCCTTCGCCCGCGCCGTGGACGAGGCCGAGCTGCCCGAGGTGGTCGGCACCATCGCGGGCGATGACACCGTGTTCGTGGCCGCCACCGGGCTGGCGGCCGCCCGCCGGATCGAGCGGCGGCTGCGCCCCCGCGCCTGATCGAGGAAGGAGCGAGCGTCTCATGGTCCACCAGCAGCGGCACGGCGACATCCTGGTCACGACGGATCCGGCCCGTCTCGACCTGGACACCATCCACGCCTTCCTCTCCGGCTCCTACTGGGCCAGGGGGATCCCGCGCGAGGTCATGGAGCGGTCGATCCGTCACTCGCTCTGCTTCGGCGCCTTCGACGGCGACCGGCAGGTGGGCTTCGCCCGCGTCATCACCGACCGGGCCACCTTCGCCTACGTGGCCGACGTCTTCGTGCTGGCGAGCCACCGCGGCCGGGGAGTCGGCAAGCAGATCATGGAGTGCATCACGAGTCACCCCGAGCTTCAGAACCTGCGCCTCTGGACCCTGTTCACGCGGGACGCCCACGGGCTGTACCGCCAGCACGGCTTCCGCGAAGCGCGCTACCCGGACCGGCTCATGGAGCGGCGCGCCGAGCGCCCCTACCCGCTGGCCGCGCCCGGCGAGCCCCAGGAGACGACGGCATGAGCACCGATCTGAGCGCGGTGATGAAGGTGGCGGACCGGCCCTCCGCGGTCATGGTGGAGGGGCGCGGCTCCTGGCTGCAGGACGAGGCCGGCAACTGCTATCTCGACTTCGTGCAGGGCTGGGCGGTGAACTGCCTGGGGCACTCGCCGGACGTGATCGCGGAGACGATCGCCTTCCAGGCCCGCCGCCTGATCAACTGCAGCCCGGCCTACTACAACGCGGAGATGGCCCGGCTGGCGCGCCTGCTCGCCGAGACCTCCGGCCTCGCCGAGGTCTTCTTCTGCAACAGCGGGGCGGAGGCCAACGAGGGAGCGATCAAGCTCGCGCGCAAGTGGGGCGCGCGCCGGCGGGGCGGCGCCTACCACATCATCACGATGGAGCACGGCTTTCACGGGCGCACGCTCGCCACCATGGCCGCCTCCGGCAAGCCGGCCTGGGAGACGCTCTTCGAGCCGAAGGTGTCGGGCTTCACCAAGGTGCCGCTGGGCGACCTGGACGCGGTGAAGCGCGCGATCACGCCGCAGACCGTCGGGGTCATGCTGGAGCCCATCCAGGGCGAGGCCGGCGTCTACCCGGCGGGCGACGACTTCCTGCGCGGTCTGCGCGCCCTCACCCGGGACGAGGGGCTCCTGCTGATCCTCGACGAGATCCAGACCGGGATCGGCCGGACCGGGCGTCTCTTCGCCTTCGAGCACGCCGGGATCGAGCCCGACATCCTGACCCTGGGCAAGGGGCTCGGCGGCGGCGTTCCCCTGGCCGCGCTGGTGGCCGCCGAGCACGCGTGCTGCTTCGAGCACGGCGACCAGGGCGGCACCTTCAACGGCTCGCCGCTGATGGCCGCCATCGGCTCCGCGGTGGTCGAGACCGTGCGCCGCCGCGAGTTCCTGGCCGCGGTGACCGCAGGCGGCGACTACCTGGCCGGGCGCCTGCGCCGGCTCTCCGCCGCCCTCGGCCACGGTGAGGTCCGTGGCCGGGGCCTCCTCCTCGCGCTCGAGCTCCGGGGCAAGGACGCGGCGGTGGTCGCCCACCGGGCGATGGAGCGCGGCCTGCTGATCAACGCGCCGCGCCCGGACACTCTCCGGTTCATGCCGGCCCTCAACGTCACCCGGGACGAGATCGACCGCATGCTCGCCCTGCTGGAGGCGGTGCTCCGCGAGGCCTAGGACGCCTCCGCACCCTCGTCACTCGACGAGGTGATCCGCGCGCGCGAGCACCGCCGGGGGGATCGCGAGCCCGAGGGCCTTCGCGGCCCTCAGGTTGATGGCCAGCTCGAACTTCGTCGGCCGCTCGATCGGGAGATCGCCGGGCCTGGCCCCCTTCAGGATCTTGTCCACGTACCCGGCGGCCCGGCGAAAGCTGTCGCGCAGGTCGACCCCGTACGCCATGAGCCCGCCCGCCTCCACGTGCTCCCTCAGCAGGTACACCGTCGGCAGGCGGCTCCTGCCCGCCAGCTCCGCGAGGCGCCATCGATTGGCGAAGAACGTGGAGCCGCCGAGCACGATCATGGCGCCGGCCCGCTCTCTCGCCGCCGCCGCGAAGGCGCCCGCGAAGTCGTTCGGGCCCCGCGCGTCCACCATCTGGACCCGGATCATCAGCGATCGCGCCGCGCTCTCGAGCTCTCTCCAGTCGAGCGGGATGGTCGGATGCCGCAGGAACGCCACGCGGCTGAGCCCGGGCAGGATCTCCTTGAGCAGCTGGAGCTGCTTGAGCCGCAGCTCCAGCGCCACGAGGGACAGCCCGGTGACGTTTCCCCCAGGCCTGGCAAGGCTCTGCGCCAGGCCGCTGCCGACCGGATCGGTATGGTTCGCCACGACGATCGGGATCGTCGAGGTGGCGCCCCTGGCCGTCTCGGGTGCGGGGGTCGCGGCGGCGACGATCACGTCGACCTGGAGGCGAACCAGCTCGGCCGCGAAGGCGGGAAGCTGCTCGATCCGGTCTCCGTAGTACCGGCCCACGAAGACGACGTTCTGGCCCTCGACGTACCCGAGGTCGCGCATCTCCTGGAAGAACGCCGCCCAGATGTGCCCGGCCTCCGGGCTGGTCGGAGTGGAACCCCCGAGCAGGCCGATCCGGAACACCTTCGCCGGCGCCTGCGCGTCCCCGACCCGCGGTGCCGCAATGAGCCCGACGGCTGCGGCCAGCCAGGTGCGCCGGTCCATCAAGGCCGTTCACTGGATGACATGATCCGCTCGCCGCAGCAGCGCCGGCGGGATCGTCACCCCGAGCGCCTTCGCCGTCTTCGGGTTGATCGCGAGCTCGAACTTGCCGGGCTGCTCGACGGGCAGATCACGGGCCGGGCCCCCTTCAGGATCTTGTCCACGTAGGTGGCAGCCCGCCGCCACTGATCGGCGGGGTTCGGCCCGTAGGCGATGAGGCCGCCGGCATCCACCAGGTCCCGGACGCCATACATGGCCGGCAGCCGATTCCTCTGTGCGAGCCTCACGACGTCGCTCCGGTTCGCAAACACGACCGGATTCACCCCGGGCACGATCAATGCCTCCGCGCGCTCTGCGGTCATCGCAGCAAAGGCGCGATCGAGCTCGTCGGCGCGGCCCACCTCGACGGACTGCAGGTGCAGATGCAGGGCGCGGGCCGCGTTCTCCGTCTCCTTGTAGTCGAGCACGGCGCCCCGGATGTCGGGATTCCAGAGAATCGCAACCCGAGAGAGCCCGGGGACGATCTCCCTCAGCAGCTCCAACCGCTTGCCGCTGAGCTCGGGGGACATGGCGCTGTTGCCGGTGATGTTTCCGCCGGGCCGTGCCAGGCTCGCGACGAACCCGGTCCCGACCGGGTCACCGCTGTTGGCCATCACGATCGGGATCGTCTGCGTCTGTTGCTTGACCGCCGCGATCCCCTGATCGGTCGATGTCACGATGACATCCACTTTCAGTCGCACCAGCTCGGCCGCGGCCTCGAGCAGACGCTCGCGCTTGTTCTCACCGAAGCGGTGCTCGAACACGACGCTCCGCCCCTCCACGTACCCGCGCTCCCGCATCCCCAGCTTGAACGCCTCGACCAGCTGGGCGCTGGATGCCGTCCCACCCACCTGGAGAACCCCGACCCTCGGGATCTTCGCGGCCGGTTGCGCCGCGGCGGGGAGCGGACCGCGAGCGCGCCGATGATCACGGCGACCTGGAGGATCTGCCGCGGCCGAGCGCGCGCTCGGGCCTCGCGCTTTCCGGGCACCGGCTACCCGCCCATGAACTGCCCGAGCAGGGTGATGCGTTCGCCGCCGATCAGGGGCGTGTCCAGATCGTAGGCGACACCGAGGACCGCGTCGTTGACCAGCACCTCGATGTGGGAGCCGAGCTCGGAGTGGTCCGCGCTCCAGAGGGCGGCGTCGAGCTCCGGGAAGCGGGCGGTGAAGCGGCGGAGGACGGTGCGCGGCGTGTCACCGCGCCGGATCTCCTCGTCGAAGACCCGGCTGCCGGTGCCGTCGCCCCCGACGTGCTTGGTGACCCACGTCGTGACCTCTATATGCGCTCGGCTCGCCTTCGGCTGCGCCTCGCCAGGCAACTGCGGCTCTCCGACGATTACTTCTTGTACAGGTCCTTCTCCAGCCAACCCAGGCCGAGCGCGCGGAGCGTCTCCCGCTTCGGCTTGCCGGTCTTGCGGTCGTAGCCGACGGTGTCGTACCAGACCTCGAGCATGCGGTCCCACTGCTTCCTGACGTCGTGCTCCTTGGCGGGGCCGTCCACCGGCTGCGAGCCGTAACGCGCCGAGGGGTACTCGACCTCGACGCCGATCCCGCACCGCAGGTTGAAGGCTCTCAAGATGGCCGCGGTCCGGTTCCCGAAGCGCACCGCGTCCTCCAGGCGGTAGTCCCAGCCGGTGGCGGCGGAGAGAGCCCGGGCGAGGTTCGCCATCTTGGTGCGGAAGGTGAACGAGCAGCCGCCGAGGGAGTCCTCGAAGTGCCGCCGGCCGCGGATCATGCCCACGAGCTTCGCCACCTGCTCGCCGTCGAAGGGATTGATGCGGCCGGGCGCGCCGACCTCGGTCTGGAAGGTCGGGTTGGCGCTCTCCATGGTCCCGTTGGACGAGGTACAGGTGTCCAGCATCTCCTCCCAGCGGCCCCGGTGGTCGTGGCCGCGGGGCGAGGCACCCTTCATGGTGTACACCGCGCACTCGGCGGCCTTGCCCCCGATCTTCTCGGAGGCGCGCTTGACGCCCTCGGCCAGGAGGTCGCCGAAGCCCTGCCGGTGGCTGATCATCTGGAGGAGCTTCCAGGCCCCCTCGACGTCGCCCCAGGTGAGGCGGAAGCCCACCTGCTTCTCGGTGAGGTAGCCCTTCTCCATGCACTCCATGACCCAGCCGCAGACCCAGCCGAACTCGTTGACGTCGACGCAGGCGCGGTCGATGCGCGTGTTCAGCCAGGAGACCGAGTACTTGTCGGTCAGGCCGATGGTCCAGCCCGCTCCCGACCAGCCCTCGTACTCGGGCTCGTCCACCCGCTCGCCCTCGTAGCGCCCCTTCGGGATGATCTGGATGTGGCAGTGGCGCATCCCGCACGCATTGCACTGGTGCCCGCGGTGGTCGAAGCCCCCGCGCAGGGAGGGGGCCTCCCAGTCCTTCATGTTCACGTCGCCGGTGAGGTTGGTCGTGTAGTTCTTGATCGGCAGCACGCCGAGCTTCGAGAGGTTCACCACCCCGGGGAGGGTGCCGTAGTTGTAGAGGGTGGAGGTCGAGGGGTCGGTCTTGAGGTCGTGGGCGATGTCGTCGGCGGCCTGGATCAGCCCGCGGGTGTCGTGGGCGGCCAGCGCCTTGGTACCGCGCACGATGCACACCGCCTTGAGCTTCTTCTTGCCCATCACCGCGCCGCAGCCGTTCTTGGAGGCCACGTGCCCGTAGTCGCCGTGGATCGCCGCGAAGCGCACCAGGTTCTCGCCGGCGGGCCCGATCGCGTAGACCGAGAGCCGGTGCCCGGAGACGTTGTGCTCGGCCTCGAGCGCCTGTTGCGTCTCCCAGGTGTCCTTGCCGCGCAGGTGCGCGGCGTCGCGCACCTCGACCACGTCGTCGTTGATGTAGAGGTAGCAGAGCTTCTTGGCCTGCCCCTGGATCACGATGGCGTCGTAGCCCGAGTACTTGAGCGCCGCCCCGAAGAAGCCGTTGGCCTGGGTGGAGGTCGCGCCTCCGGTGAGCGCACCGCGCGTGATCACGGTGAGGCCACCCGTCCCCCACACCGGCAGGCCCGCGAGCGGCCCGGTGGCGAGGACCAGCCGGTTGTCGGGATGGTCCCACTGGACCTTCGGGCCGACCTCCTCGTAGAGGATCCTGGCGCCGAGGCCGATGCCGCCCAGGTACTCGCGCCGGTCATTCTCGCTCCAGGCTTCGGTCCACGTCTTGCCGGTGGAGAGGTTCACCCGGAGGAGCTTGCCGGCATAGGCGAAGGTCGGCGCCGCCGCCGGCTTGGCGGCGGCGCGGGTCGCGGTCGCGGTCGGGCTCATAGGGCCACCGTTTGAGGAAGCTGGGGTGATTGGGACGGCCGTCCGAGCACGGTCTCGGGGAGCAGGCGCCCGGTCGTGCGCGTGGCCATGAATGCCGGCTTGACGTCGAACGGGTTCGCCTTCAGATGGGCCTTCCAGGCCGAGAGATCCGTCCCGGCGTAGACGAGCCCCTTGAGGAGCCCCACGTCGTTGGTGGTCCACACCGCCGCGGCGGGGCCGCAGATCACGGCCCCGGTGAGGCGGCCGCCGTGGAAGAGCAGCTTGCGGTACTCCGAGCGGCCCGGGCGCAGCGCGGTATAGACCTCGGCCTTCGGATCCTCCCACTGGCCGAACGAGGCCACGTCCAGGTGCGCGACCTCGACGATGTTCATGAGCAGGCTGCCGCGGTAGGCCACGTCGCGGCCCGCCATGTTGGCTCCCACCACCCGCCCGTGCTCCTGCGCGGTGGGCTCGATGGCGTGGACCTCGGCGGCGCCGGTGATCAGGTTCCGCCCACGCGCCACGTCGCCGGCCGCGAAGACGCTCTTCACGCTCGAGCGCAGGTGGTCGTCGACGACGATCCCGCCGGGGCCGCCGTCGGCGGCCATCTCGATGCCCGATCCCTGGAGCCACTCGAGGTTCGTCCGGATGCCGGTCGCCATGATCACCAGGTCCGCGGTGAGCGGATCGCCCTTCTTGAAGGAGAGCTTCCGCCTGCCGCCCACCTGCTCGATCTTGGTCACGGTGGCCCCGGTCCGCACCGCGACGCCGTGGTCGACCAGCCACTCCTGCACGATGCCCGCGCAGGCGTCGTCCACCATGCGCGGCAGGATGCGGGGGGCCACCTCCACGATCGTGAGCTTGGCCCCCCGGGCCAGGATCGCGTTGAGGATCGTGAACGCGATGAAGCCGGCCCCGACCATGACCACCCGGCTGCCCGGGGTCATGCCGGCCACCACCGCCTTGGCCTCGTCGAGAGTCCAGAAGCAGTGGATGCCGGGCCCGTCGGCCCCGGGGATCGGGGCCTTGGCGGCCCGGGAGCCGGTGGCGATCAGGCAGTCGTCGAACTCGACCTTGGCGTCGTCGTCGAGGGTGAGCGTCCGGGCTCCCGTGTCGAGCGTCTTGGCCTTCCGCCCGAGGAGGGCCTTCACCTTCCAGGCGGTGAGCGACGCGGGCGGCGCGGTGTAGACGCGGCTCTCGGAGATGGTGCCCCAGAGGTAGTACGGCAGGACCATCCGGGAATACGGCCGCTCCGCCGAGACCAGGGTGATCTCCGACTCGGCGGCCCCGGACCGCCGCTCCTCTTCCCGAATCGTCCGGATCGCGTTGAGGCCGGCGGTCCCACCCCCGACGATCAGATGGCGCGCGGGCATCACCGGGCCTCCATCGCGAGCACCCGGGCGGAGCGCTCGGCCGCGAAGTCGCCGATCCAGTCGGCGGTCTCCACGTCCTCGAAGGTGATGGCCTCGGTCGGGCAGGCCGCGGCGCACGCGGGGGCCCCGTCGCAGAGGTTGCACTTGTAGGCTTTCTGCGTGTCGCCGTCGTAGAACATGGTGCCGTAGGGGCACGCGATCGTACAGAGCTTGCACCCCACGCAGGTGTCGTCCAGGACGTCCTTGGCCCCCGCCCCGTTGATCTGGATGGCCCCGACCGGACACGACGTCATGCACCAGCCCTCCTCGCACTGGGTGCACGTGTAGGGGGCGTAGGAGGTGTAGCCCTCGAAGGGGGCGACGCGGATGACCGACTTGGACGGCTGGAAGAGGCCGGTCTGCACGTAGGAGCAGGCCAGCTCGCACCGGAGGCAACCGGTGCACTTCTCGGGATGGAGCGCGAGAACTTTCACGGCCGGCGACGCCTGCCTTTCCGCCCCGGCGCGGACCGGCCGCGCTGGAGGCGATTGATGAATGTGTCGAGCGGGATCGCGGGCATCGTCATCATCTGCACCGAGCCGCGCGCGCCCATCTCGATCGAGATGGACGAGACCGTCTCGTTGTCGGGCGCCTCGAGGATCGTCACGAAGTCGTACGGCCCGAGCACCGCGTACTGGGCGATCACCCGCGCGCCTCGCCGCGACAGCTCGCGGTTGACCTTGCGGATCCATCCGGGCCGCGCGTGCAGGACCTTGCGTCCCGACTCGCTCAGTGAGCTCAGCATGACATAGTGGGCCACGGCACACCTCCTGAGGGCGACGAACAGCGGGCGTAGTATAGCAAAGCGCTCAGTCGCTCTCGCCGGTGATCCCGAACTCGACGCGGCCGCCCGGCGGCGGGGCCGCCGGCTCGGCGGG
>DATIFV010000247.1:0-6114 GCA_035455085.1 Candidatus Methylomirabilota bacterium
ATCCACAAGTCGATGCACACCGCGGACGTCACCGAGGCGGACTGGGACCGGCTGCTCGCGGTCAACGCCAAGGGCGTCTTCTTCGCGAGCCAGGCGGCGCTGCGCCACATGGTGAAGGCGAAGCGCGGCAACATCATCAGCCTCGCGTCGATGGCGGGCAAGATGGGGCTCAAGACCTCGCTGGTCTACGGGATCACCAAGGCGGCGGTGATCAGCATGACCCGGAGCCTCGCCCTGGCCCACGCCGCCGACGGCATCCGCGTCAACTGCGTGTGCCCGGGGATCGTGGAGACCGACATGATCTTCCAGGTGGACCGCGAGGCAGGCGAGGGGCTCCTGGGCCTGCCCCCCGGCGAGTACCTGAGGCAGCGCGTGGAGCAGATCCCGCTGGGCCGCATCGAGAAGCCGGAGGACGTGGCCAACGTGGTCGGCTTCCTCGCCTCCGGCAAGTCGTCCTACATGACCGGCCAGGCCATCAACGTCACCGGCGGCCTGGTGATGCACTGACCGTCCCGCCTCCACGGAGACCTCCATGACCCGACGCGCCCGGCCCGCCCTGATCGCCCCGCTCGTGATGCTCGGCGTGGCGACCCTCCTCGCCGCATCCGCGAGCGGTCAGCCCGCCAAGCCCAAGCACGGAGGGATCCTCAACTCGGTCCTGACCGAGGATCCGCCGGGCCTCCTCGTCCACGAGTCCGCCACCATCTCCAGCGTGTGGCCGATGTCGCCGTGTTACTCGAACCTGGTCATCTTCGACCCGCTCAAGCCGCTCGACACCGCGGAGACGGTCATTCCCGAGCTGGCCGAGCGCTGGTCGTGGCAGGACAACTTCCGGAGCCTCGTCTTCTTCCTCCGCAAGAACGTGAAGTGGCACGACGGGCGGCCCTTCACCGCCGCCGACGTCAAGTACACCTTCGACGTGGTCCGCGAGGCGCCGGAGGCCGCCGCGAAGCTGCGCACCAGCCCGCGGAAGGACTGGTACACCAGCGTGGAGGCGATCGAGACCCCCGAGGCGCACACGGTGGTGTTCCGGCTCAAGCGGCCGCAGCCCTCGCTGCTCATGATGCTGGCCTCGGGCTACTCGCCGGTCTACCCGGCCCACGTGCCGCTCGCCGACCTGCGCCAGCGCTGCGTCGGCACCGGGCCCTTCCGCCAGAAGGAGTACCTCCGCGGCCAGCTCATCGAGCTGGAGCGCAACCGGGACTACTTCGTGCCCGACCGGCCCTATCTCGACGGCATCCGCTACACCATCATCCGGGAGCGGGGCACCCGGCTGGCCGCGCTGCAGGCCGGGCGCATCGACGCGTTCCTGCCGCTCGAGATGACGAAGGCCATGGCCGATACCGCGAAGGCCCAGGCCCCCTCGCTCGTGATCACCGAGGTCGGGCAGAACGGCAGCGACAACGTGATCCTGAACCACAAGCGGGCGCCCTTCGACGATCTGGCGGTGCGGCGGGCGGTCAATCTCGCGCTGGACCGCAACGCCTACGTCCGCGGGGTCCGCCAGAACGGGGCGGTCACCGGCGCGGCCCTCATGCCCAAGCCGCTCGGCTTCTGGGGCCTGCCCGACTCCGATCTGCGCACCCTGCCCGGCTACCGGGATCCCGCGGTGGACAAGGCCGAGGCCAGGCGGATCCTCGCCGCGGCCGGCTACGGCCCCGGCAAGCCCCTCCGGTTCGAGCTGGTGACCCGTACCCTCCCCATCTACGTGGACCTGGCGTCGTTCGTGGTCGATCAGCTTCGCCTGATCGGGGTGGAGGCGACGGTCAAGCAGATCGACACCGCGGCCTGGTTCCCCGCCCTGTCGCGGCGCGACTACCAGATCGGCGCGAACCTCACCGCGGGCGGCTTCGACGATCCGGACGCCTACCTCTTCGAGAACTACCGCTGCGGCTCGCCGCGCAACTACACCGATTACTGCAGCGAGCAGATGGACCGGCTGATCGATCAGCAGTCGCAGGAGCTGGACCGTGCCAAGCGCTACAAGCTGGTCGCGGACATCCAGCGCAAGCTCGAGGCCGACGTGGCCCGGCCCATGCTGGGCTGGCGCAAGGAGTACTTCGCGCGGTGGCCGTACGTGAAGAACCTGGTGCCCCACAACGCGCTCTACAACTACGGCCGCATGCAGGAGGTGTGGCTCGACAGGTAGTCGGGCCGCTCCCGAGCCCATGGATTTCGGGATCGTCACCGCGAAGGTCGACGAGATCGGCTACATCACCCACGCCGAGAACCTCGGCTACTCGCACTGCTGGGTGACCGACAGCCAGATGATCCGGTCGAACTGCTGGGCGGTGCTGGCCCTGGCCGCCCAGCAGACGCGCCGGATGCGCCTCGGCACCGGCGTCAACGTCCCCGGGCTGCGCCTGGCCCCGGTCGCGGCCAACGGCATCGCTACCATCAACCGCCTGGCCCCGGGCCGGTGCTTCATCGGCCTCGGCACCGGGCACACCGCGATGCGGACGCTCGGCCAGAGGCCGATGCGCCTGGGCCCGTTCCGCGAGTACGTGCAGACCGTCTGCGCGCTGCTCCGGGGCGAGGAGGTCGACTACACCCTCAACGGGGAGACCCATCCCATTCGCTTTCAGATGCGCGAGCATCGCTTCATCGACCTCGACCATCCGATCCCGGTCTACCTCGCCGGGTTCGGTCCCAAGGCGCAGGTCCTGGCCGGCGAGCTGGGCGACGGGCTCATCTCGGGTCTGCCGCGCGGCGGGACCGTGCCCGAGATGCTCGGCAACGCGCGGCGGGGCGCCGAGCGGGCCGGCCGCGCGCTGCCGGCGAGCTTCCACACCGCGGCCATGGTGAACGTGGCGCTGCTCCATCCGGGCGAGCCCATGAACTCCACGCGAATCATCGCCGAGTGCGGCGCGGCCGTGATCTCCGGCCTCCACTACCTGGTCGCGCAGCATCTGGAGACCGGCGCGGAGCCGCCCGCCTACGCGCGACCGGTCTGGAAGGCCTATCTCGACTGGCTCGACGAGGCGCCGCCCGCGGCTCGGCACCAGCGGCTGCACGGCAGCCACTACAGCTTCGTGGACCCGGAGGAGGCGCGCTTCCTCACGCCGGAGCTCATCGAGGCCACGTGTCTCACCGGCGTGCCGGAGCGCGTGGTGGAGCGGGTGAAGGAGCTCGAGCGGCAGGGGTTGAGCCAGATCATGCTCTACCCGCCGTTGAACCGACAGTACCGCGTGATCGAGGACTTCGCGGACCGGGTGATGGCGCGGCTCTGAGGCCTCACTCCGGGCTAGCCGGTGCTATGCGGGCGTGAACATGGGCACCGGCGGGCCGCCGTCGGTGGGCGTCCACACCACCCGCACCGGCTGGCCGATGCGGAGCGCGTCGAAGTCGCAGTCCACCAGGTTGGTCATCATCGTCACGCCTTCGTCGAGGGTCACGTAGGCGATGACGTAGGGCGGCGTCGCCCGTCGCATCACGCTGTACGAGTAGACGACCCCGCGCCCTGAGGCTTCGCGCCACTCGGTGCGGTCGCTGCCGCAGAGGGGGCAGATCGGCCGCGGGTAGTGGTGGCCACGCCCGCAGGCGGTGCAGGTCCTCACCAGCAGGCGCCCCTTGGCCGCGGCCTCCCAGAAAGGGGCGGTCTCGGGCGTCAGGTTCGGCGCCGGGATCTTCCGTGCGGTCTCCGCCATGGCGCTACCTCGCCTCCAGGACCAGGGTGGCGCTCGCGTGCCGGGTGCCGAGCGAGCCGCCGGTGCCGTGGGCCAGGGCCAGGTCGCAGCCCTTCACCTGCACCTTGGGATGGGCCTCGCCGCGGAGCTGGCGCACCGCCTCGATCACCTTGGTCATGCCGCCCCGGTTGGCCGGGTGGTTGTTGCAGAGCCCACCGCCGTCGGTGTTGAACGGCAGGCGGCCCGCTCCCGAGATCAGGTTGCCGTCGGAGACGAAGCGCCCGCCCTGCCCCTTCGGGCAAAAGCCCAGGTCCTCGAGCGTGATCAGCACCGTGATCGTGAAGCTGTCGTAGATGGACACGTACTTGATATCGGCGGGCGTCACCCCCGCGCTCTCGAAGGCGGCCGGCCCCGACCAGCGCGCGCCGGTGTACGTGAGATCCACCTGCCCGCCCATCTGGTGCTTCACCGCCTCGCCCGCCCCGCGCACCGCGACCAGGGGCCGCTTGAGGCGCCGGGCGATCTCCGGCCGCGCCACCACCACCGCCCCGCCGCCGTCGCTGATCACGCAGCAGTCGAGGCGATGGAGCGGGTCCGAGATCATCGGCGAGCCGACCACGTCCGCGACCGTGACCACCTCGCGCAGCATGGCGTGCGGGTTGTGCTGGGCGTGATGCGAGGCGGCCACCTTGATCCACGCCAGCTGCTCGCCGGTGGTGCCGAACTCGTGCATGTGGCGCATCGCGGCCATCGCGTACTGGTTGACCACCGTCGGCGAGAAGGGCGCCTCGAAGGCCACGTCGGGCGCGGCCGCGCCGTAGTTGCGAGGCGCGGTCCCGGTGGCCATGCCCTCCGCCCGCGGCCGCCCGGCCAGGGTGATCAGGGCCACGTCGCAGCGGCCCGCCGCGATCGCCTCGGCGGCGTGGGCCACGTGCACCACGTAGGACGATCCGCCGGTCTCGGTGGTGTCGATGTGCCGCAGGCGCAGACCCATGTAGTCGGCCATGGAGAGCCCGCCCAGGCCGGGCGCGTCGCCCGCGCAGAAGTAGCCGTCCACGTCGTCCTTGGTGAGGCCGGCGTCGGCGAGGGCGCCCCGCGCCACCTCCGCGTGGAGCTGGGCGAGCGAGATATGGTCCGCCTTGCGGGTGGGATGCTCGAAGACCCCGACGATGTACGCCTGATCGCGGATGCTCATGAGCGGGCCGCCGCCAGCACCTCCGGGTTCATCACGTTGATCGGCTTGCCCGCCCCGTAGGCGAGGACCTGATCGAAGATGGTGCCGAACATCTGCTCGAGGCCGGCGCGCTCCACGTAGCCGAGGTGGGGGACGCAGATCGCGTTGTCCATGGCGAGCAGCGGGTGCTTGGCGCCCAGCACCGGCTCCTCCTCGTAGACGTCCACCGCGGCCATGCCGGGCCGCCCCTTGGCGAGGGCGGCCTCGAGCGCGCCCGGGGCCACGAGGCCGGCGCGGCTCGTGTTGACGAACACCGCGGACGGCTTCATGCGCGCGAGGTCCTCGGCGGTCACCATCCCGCGGGTCGCGTCGATGAGCCGCACGTGGATCGAGACCACATCCGACTCCGCGAAGAACGCCTCGCGGCTCGGAGCCACTGCGTGGCCGTCGGCCCGGGCCTTCTCGAGCGTGCTCTCGCGCCCCCACGCGAGCACGTTCATGCCGAAGGCCCGGCCGTACCCGGCCACCACCGCGCCGATCTTGCCGTAGCCCAGGATGCCGAGCGTCTTGCCGCGTAGCCCCGTCCCGATCGGGTAGGCCTGCCAGCGGCCCGCGCGCATCGCGATCATCTCCTGGGGGATCCGCCGCGCCGCCGCGATGATCAGGCCCCAGGTCAGCTCCGCGGTCGCGTAGGACGGCCGGCCCGGCATCTGGCTCGAGGAGATGATCACGCCGCGGCGGGTGCAGGCGGGGGCGTCGATGTGCGGGAAGACCCCGACCTGGCTGATCAGCCGGAGCCGGTCGAGCTTGTCGAGCAAGGGGCCCCGGATCGGCGTGCGCTCGCGCAGCAGGCACAGCGCCTCCGTGTCCCGCAGCCGCTCGGCCAGGACGCCCACGTCCTTGGTGTGATCCTTCCAGATCGTGACGTCGTGCCCGGCCACCTTCTTGAAGCAGTCGAGCGTGCTGATCGTGTCCTGGTAGTCGTCGAGGATCGTGATCTTCATGGCCTTGGCCCTCCCGGGCGCCCCGTAGCCTACCATACGGCGGCCCCTAGGCGGGGTTGGAGGCCGGCCGTCAACGCACCGATGAAGGCGCGGCGATCCATCCCTCTCTCACCTGATCCGCCCGCGCCAGCTCCGCTTGCATCCGAAACGCGCGTAACCGAAGACACAGCCCCCTGCGACGTCCGTGAACATCACGCGGTTGCTTCAAGACCTCCGCAATGGTCGGCCCGGCCGAGCATGGAGCACCAACGCTCCGTCACGAATGACCGGCTCTCCGCCGACCAGGAGATGCCGGACCCCCGTCGACGGC
>DATIFV010000248.1:0-8711 GCA_035455085.1 Candidatus Methylomirabilota bacterium
GGAGGAGGTCGAGGAAGATGTCGACGATGCGCGGGTCCCAGTAGCCGGCGTGGGTCTCGCGGAGCAAGGTGGCCACCGCATCCGAGCGCGTCAGGGCTGCCTTGTAGGGGCGGTCGGTGTGCAGCGCATCGAAGACGTCCACCACGGAGATGATGCGGGCGCCCAGGGGGATCGCCTCACCCTTGAGCCCGTCGGGGTATCCCGAGCCGTCCCACCTCTCGTGGTGATGGCGCATGATGGGTCGGACCAGCTCCAGGCTGCGCAGGCCCAGCACCAGATCGGAGCCGGCGCCCGGATGGGCGCGGATGCGCTCCATCTCGAGCGGGTCGAGCGGGCCGGGCTTGAGCAGGATCCCGTCGGGCACCGCGATCTTGCCCAGATCGTGCAGGTAGCCGCCGAGCCGCAGCGCGCGCACCATCTCCGCATCGAGCCCGAGCGCCTCGCCCATCGCCACCGCGTAGCGTGACAGGCGATCGCAGTGGCCCAGGGTGTAGGGGTCGCGCGCCTCGATGGTCAGGGCGAGGGTGGTGATCACCGCCTCGGCCCGCTCGAGCTGGCCGAGGAGCTGCTTGACCCGCAGGAGCGCGGCCAGGCGGGTCCTGAGCTCGACGAACTCGACCGGCTTGGTGAAGAAGTCGTCCGCACCCGCGGCGAGCCCGGCCACCCGCGCCTGCAGGTCGCCGACCGCGGTCAGGATGACCACCGGCATCAGTTCGTAGCGCGGATCGGCCTTGAGCCGGGCGCAGAGCTCGATCCCGCTCATGGCCCCGAGGTGCACGTCGGTCAGGATCAGGTCCGGGCTCACCACGTTCAGCACGTCGAGCGCCTGCTCGGCGGAGGTGGCGACGAGCAGGCGGTAGCCGAGGGCGCCGAGGAGCCCGGAGAGGAGGTCCCGGATGCGGGGATCGTCCTCGACCACCAGGATCGTCGGCCGCTCGGCCGCCGGCACGCCGAGATCGGGGCTAGCGCTCACGGATCGCCTGCTCCATCCAGCTGAGGATCTCGTTGCACGGCCCCTCCCACCCGTCCTCGAGCATGAGCATGTGGGCGCGCCCGGCCGCCTCCCGGTAGTCCGCCCGGTAGCGCGCGGCGATCCGGCGCTGGAGCGCGGCGGGAGTGATCCGATCGTGCTCGGCGCCCAGCACCAGCGTCGGGCAGCGGACCGCCGCGGCGTCGACCGCGAGGCCGCCGAGGGCCAGCTCCCGGGCCACGCGGCCCGACTCCAGGCCGAAGCGCGGGAAGGCCCAGTCCCGCTGCTCGCGGGTCAGGCCGTTCAGGAACAGGGCGTCGGCGTGCCGGCGGCTCACGCCGAACGGGCGATCGGCCAGCATGGCCGGTGCATAGCGGGCCATGCGCGAGAGCACCGGCCAGCGCAGCGCCGAGAGCCCGCGCGGCGGCGCGCTCGTGATCAGGATCGCGGCCGCGATCCCGCCGCCCTCGGCGACCTTCTGCGCGATCAGCCCGCCCATCGAGTGACCGACGAGCACCGTCTCCCCGAGCCGGTCGAGGCAGCGGCGCACGTCGGTGACGTAGTCGAGCAGGCCCACGCGGCCGAGCCCGCCCGGGACGGGGCTGCCGCCGTGGCCGCGCAGATCCACGGCCCAGGCGTCCCAGCCGGCCTGGGCCGCGGCGTAGAGGTAGTTGCGCAGGTACCAGGCCCCGCCCCACATGCCGTGGACGAAGAGCACGGAGCGGGGCCGGGCCCGCCCGGCGGGGGCGGCGTGCTCGACGCTCAGCTCGGCGATCTGCTCGGTCAACGTCGGAGGTCCCGGTTCGGTACGCCCGGCTATCCTACGCCAGCCGGAAGGCGAGCGCGCGGTCTAGACCGTTGTTGCGTTGGCGCGGACGGTTTCGAGCACGAGCCCGGCGGTGAACACGAGATCCCGCACGTCCACCCATTCGTTCACGGTGTGGATCTCCCGCATGCCGCAGGCGAGATTGGCGACCTCGAGGCCGCGCTCCACGAAGACGTTGGCGTCCGAGCCGCCGCCGGTCCCGCGGGTGGGGCACGCGCGGCCCAGCGCGCCCGCGGCCGAGCGCACCAGGCCGACGATGGCCGCGTCGTCGCGGATGTCCAGACGGCCGTACTGTGGGTCGACGTGGGCCTCCACCCGGGCCTCGTGCTGCCGCTCGCCCACGCGGACCCGGTACCGGGCGGCCGCCTCCTCGAAGCAGCGCTGCATGTGCTCGGTCTGGGCCGCGAGCTTCTCGGGGCTCAGGCTGCGCGTCTCGCCCCGCACCGTCACCGAGTCGGGCACGATGTTGCCGGCGAGGCCGCCCTGGATGATGCCGAGGTTCGCGGTGGTCTCCGCGTCGAGGCGGCCGAGCCGCATCGCGGCGATCGCCTCCGCCGCGATGCGGATCGCGCTGATCCCCTGCTCCGGACAGATCCCCGCGTGGGCGGCCAGGCCCTGGACGGTGAACGTCAGGCGGTTGGCCGCGGGCGCCCGGGTGATCAGCTCGCAGACGCCGTCCACGTCCAGCACGAGGCCCCGCCTCGCGCGGAGCCGGCCGGTGTCGAAGTGCTTGGCGCCGAGCAGCCCGTACTCCTCGCAGATGGTCAGCACCACCTCGAGATCGCCGTGGGGGATCCGCCGCTCGCGGAGCACGCGGATCGCCTCCAGGATGGCCACCACCCCCGCCTTGTCGTCCCCGCCCAGCACGCTGGTGCCGTCGGTGCGCACCACGTCGCCCTCGACCACCGGATGGATCACCTCGGCGGGGCCCACGGTGTCCATGTGGCCCGAGAGGAGGAAGGGCGGCGCGCCCGGGGTGTTGCCCGGGAAGCGGGCGAGCAGGTTGCCCGTGTCGCCGCCGATCTTCTCTCCGGCCCCGTCCACCTCGACGCTCGCGCCCATGCCCTTGAGGATTGCCTCGAGCCGCCGGGCGATCCGGCCCTCCCGCTTGGAGGGACTCGCGATCGACACCAGGTCGAGGAACTCGTCCTTGAGCCGGGCCGCGTCGATCATCGCCGCCGCCCGACCGCGCGATCCCGGAAGTGGGCGAGCAGCCAGCCGAGGCTCGCCTCGAGGGCCTCGCGACGGTGCTCCATCGCCGAGAGCCGGTGGTCGGCGCCGGCGATGGTGTGCAGGCGCCGCGGCTCCCCTGCGCGCTCGTAGAGGGCCCGGCCGTGCGCGGGTGGTACCACCTCGTCTCGGTCCGCCTGCACGACCAGGACGCCCCGGACGCCGGCGGGCGCGACGTCCCACCCGCCGCGCAGGACCTCGGCGACCAGAGCCCGGCCCGCCTCGTCGGGATCGGCGCCGGGCAGCTCACGCAGGGAGGCGGGGGCGTTCCACGTGACCACCGGCAGGGTGCCGGGCGCGACGCGGCTGGCCGCCCAGAGGGCCACGAAGCCGCCGAGGCTGCTGCCGAGCAGCCCGAACCCCCCGCTGAGCTCCCGCCGCTTGGCGAGGTGATCGAGCACCGCCTCCAGGTCCGCCACCCGCGTCTCGATGGTGGCGTCGCGGTGCAGGCCGCCGGACTCGCCGCTGCCGCGGAAGTCGAAGCGGGCCAGGGCGAGCCCCGCCGCGGGTAGCTCGCGCCCGAGGAGCAGGTACTTGTCGCTGTCCTTGGAGGCGCCCATGCCGTGGCAGGCGATCACGCAGGGAGCGGGACGCCCGTCGGGCAGGTGCAGCACGCCGACCACGTCGGCGGCGCCGACGGTCACCGTGAAGCGAAGGGTGCTCACGCCCAGAGGATATCGAAAACGCGGCAGGTGTTGGCGGTGAGCTGGCACACCGCCTCGTCGACGGGCAGCCGCTTGATCTTGGCCACCTCCTCCGCGACCCGCGCCACCAGCCAGGGTCCGGAGGTGACGTTCTCGAACTCGCCCTGGTACTGCCAGGGGGCGTCGCTCTCGACCAGCAGCGACTCGATGGGGACGTGCTCGACCATCTCGCGGTCCCGCTCGCGGTACACCAGGTCGGGCGTGACCGAGACGAAGTAGCCCGCGTCGACGATCTCGCGCGTGACCTCCGGCGGGGCCTTGTGCCAGTGGAACACCGCCCGCTCCACACCGCGCCGCTTGAGCACCGCGAGCGCGTCCGCGGCCGCCCCGTGGGGGGCGTGCAGGATCACCGGGAGGTCGAGGTCGGCCGCGAGGCCCACCAGCCGATCGAGGCGATCGCGGGCCTCCCGGCGCAGCCGGTCGGCATCCGCGGCGGCCCCGAGCCCGTACCAGGGCAGCCCCACCTCGCCGACCGCGACCAACCGCGGATGGCTGGCGCGGATCTGCTCCGCGACCGCCTCCAGGTCCTCGCGGGTGAGCGTCCACTCCGGGTGCAGGCCCAGCGCGGGCCACACCGCCTTCGGGTTCAGGGCGGCGGCCTCGAGCGTGCGCTCGTTGGTGGCCGGATCGCACCCCACCGCGACCACGCCCCACACGCCGTGCTCGGTGGCGCGGATGACCGCGGAGCGGACATCGGTGAAGGCCGGGTCGTGCAGATGACAGTGGCTGTCGATGATCATGCCGGGGGGCGTCTCCTCAGGCGCCGGCCACCGTCATCCGGCCGATGAGCACGGTCGGGGCGGCGGTGCGGTCCCGGAACACCAGATCGTTTCCTACCCCCTCCACCGCGGAGAGCATGTCGAGCAGGTTGCCGGCGATGGTGATCTCCTCCACCGGGTACGCCAGCTCCCCATTGTCGATCCAGAGCCCAACCGCCCCGCGCGAGTAGTCCCCGGTGACCCCGTTGACCCCGAAGCCGATCAGCTCGGTGACGTAGAGGCCGCTCTTCACGCTGCGGATCAGGTCGGCCGGGTCCCGGTCGCCCGCCGCGAGATGCAGGTTGGTGGTGGACACGCTCACCCCGCTGCCGTCGCGGGCCGCGTGGTGGGTGGAGGGCAGGCCGAGCTTGCGGCCGCTGTAGGTGTCGAGCAGGTAGGAGCGGAGCACGCCCCGCTCCACGAGCACGGCGCGGCGCACCGGCAGCCCCTCGCCGTCGAAGGGGCGCGACCCGAGGGCGCCCGGCAGGGTGCCGTCGTCCACGATGGTCACCGAGGGAGCCGCGATGCGCTCGCCCAGCTTGCCCACCAGGAAGGATGCGCGCCGGTAGAGGGCGGGTCCGGAGGCGGCCCCCGCGATGTGGCGGACCAGGGTGGCCGCCATCTCGGGGTCGAAGACCACCGGCACCTCCGCGGTCTTCACCCGCCGTGCCCCGAGCCGGCGCAGCGCGCGCCGCGCCGCGGTGCGGCCGATGTCCTCGGGGGCGTCGAGCCGCGCGCGCTTGCGGCTGGTGTGGTACCAGGCGTCGCGCTGCATCTCGCCGTTCGCGCTCGCCACCGGAGCCACCGCGAGGCTGAACGAGGAGGTCCGGTACTCGCCCGCGAAGCCGTGGCTGGTGGCGTAGGCGTAGCGCGCGCGGCGGTCGCCCCACTCGCCGCCCTCGGAGTTGGTGATGCGGGTGTCCGCCTCGAGCGCGGCCGCCTCCGCGCGCCGGGCGAGGTCGATCTTCTCCTCCGCGGAGAGGTCGTGCCCGTGCGGATCGTGCAGGTCCAGGTCCGGTACCTGGCGCGCGAGCTCGGCGGCCTCGGGCAGCCCGCCCAGCTCGTCGGGGCTCGTGACCCGCGCGAGCGAGACCGCCTCGTCGACCAGCCGCGCCACCGACTCGCGCGAGAGGTCGGAGGTCGAGGCGGCCGCCACCGACTTGCCCACGAAGACCCGCAGGGCCATGTGCTGCTCGCGGGCGTGCTTGACCGTGTCCACCTGGCCGAGGCGCACCTGGGCCGAGAACGACTGGTCCTCCACCACGAAGGCGTCGGCGGAGGTCGCGCCCCGGCGCGTCGCCTGCTCCAGCAGCCCGGCGAGCAGCTCCCGCATCCGCCCCTCAGACCTGGGTCCCGCCGACCGTCATCCGGTCGATGCGGATCGTCGGCAGCCCCACGCCCACCGGGACGGACTGGCCGTCCTTGCCGCAGGTGCCCACCCCCTCGTCGAGCTTGAGGTCGTGGCCGACGCGGCTCACCCGGGTGAGCGCCTCCGGTCCGTTGCCGATCAGGGTCGCCCCCTTCACCGGCCGGGTCACCCGCCCGTCCTCGATCAGGTAGGCCTCGCTCGCCGAGAACACGAACCGGCCGTTGGTGATGTCGACCTGCCCGCCGCCGAAGTTCACCGCGTAGAGGCCCCGGTCGACGCCGCGGATGATGTCGGCCGGCTCGTCCTGCCCGGCCAGCATGAAGGTGTTGGTCATGCGCGGCATCGGCGGATGGGCGTAGGACTCGCGCCGGCCGTTGCCGGTCAGCTCCATGCCCATGAGCCGGGCGTTGAGCCGATCTTGCAGATAGCCGCGCAGGACGCCCTTCTCGATGAGGACGTTCCGCCGGGTGGGGACGCCCTCGTCGTCGACGTTGAGCGAGCCCCGCCGGTTCTGGATGGTGCCGTCGTCCACCACCGTGACCAGCTCCGAGGCCACCGTCTGTCCGAGCCGGCCGGAGAACGCGGAGGTCTTCTTGCGGTTGAAGTCGCCCTCGAGGCCGTGGCCCACCGCCTCGTGCAGCAGGATGCCCGGCCAGCCCGGTCCGAGCACCACCGTCATCTCCCCCGCGGGGGCCTCCACCGCGTCGAGCTTGACGAGGGCCTGCCGCACCGCCTCGCCGGTGAAGCGCTTCCAGCGGTCGTCCTCGAGGAAGAAGTCGAGGGCCACCCGCCCGCCGCCGCCGTAGCTGCCGATCTCCCGCCTGGCGCCGTCCTCCACGATCACCGTGATGTTGAGCCGCGTGAGGGGGCGCACGTCGCCGACGGTCCAGCCCGACGGGGTCGCGATCATGACCACCACGTCCTCGCTGCCGAGGGTGGCGATCACCTGCCGGACCCGCGGATCGCGGCTCCGGGCCTCCGCGTCCATCCGGCCGAGCAGCTTGATCTTCCGGTCCAGATCGGCCGCGATGGGCGGCTCGGCGAGGCTGTAGAGGTCGTGCGGGGGGCCCTCGACGCCCACCGCCACCACCGCCGAGGTCGAGGCGCGGTCCGCGATGGCGCGGGCCTGGCGCGCGGCCTCCTCGAGATTGGGCAGGGCCAGATCGTCGGTGTGGGCGTAGCCGGTGCGCTCGCCGGACTGGGCCCGCACGCCGGCCCCCTGGCTCACGTGGCGCGCCGCCTTCTTCACCGCCCCCTCCTCCAGCACCAGCTCCTCGCTGATGCGGTACTCGAGGTAGAGGTCGGCGTGGTCGACGCGCCCGGCGAGGGTGGAGCCGAGCAGCCGCTCCATCGTCCCCGCGCTCAGGCCGAATCGGTCCGCAAAGAAGCGCTCCGGGCGCGCTAGCATTTCCGTCTCCTCGCGAGTCTCAAGGGCGTTTCATCCTAGCATCGGCCCTCGGATGGGCCGCCATGTTTAGTGCGCTGCTGCTGCTCGTGGCGGTCCTTCTCGATTATCCCAGATATGTCCACGTCTTGCCGGGACACGACCAAGGCGGCGGTCGAGATCACTCTCGCGCGTCGAGGGTCTCGTGCACCAGCTCGTGCAGGCGCCTCAACCCGATCAGCAGCGACGGCCCCGGGCTCAGGATGTCGGCCCCGTCGATCTCGCGGAGGCGGCCGCCGCGCACCGCGCTGACACGGTCCCAGCCGGGGCGGGCCGCGATCGCGGCGAGGTCGGCGGGCTTGCCGCACCAGGAGACCACGATGAGCTGGGGATCGCGCCGGACGACCTCGGCCGGCTCCACCACCCGCTCGCGCGCGCTCCGCCGGTCCCGCAGCTCGGGGAAGATGTCGCGACCGCCCGCCAGCTCGATCAGCTCGGACACCCACCGGATCCCCGCGATGAGCGGGTCGGGCCACTCCTCGAAGTACACGCGCGGCCGGTCGGGCCACGTCCGCGAGAACTCCCTCACCTGGGTGATCTCGTCGCGCATGTCGAGCACGAGGGCGCGTGCGGCCTCCTCGGCCCCGAGGAGGCCGCCCACCATGAGGATGGTCTGCAGCACCTCGTCCAGCGAGCGCTGGTTGGTGCAGAAGACCGGAAGCCCGGCCCGGACCAGGTCGGCGGTGATGTCCGCCTGCAGGTCGGAGAAGGCCAGGACCAGATCCGGCTTCAGGTCGAGGATCCGGTCGACCCGGAACGTGGTGAAGCCGCCGACGCGGGCCTTGGCCGCCGCCTCGGCGGGCCGCCGCGCGGTGCCGGGCACCCCCACCACCCGCTCGCCCGCGCCGAGGGCGTAGCAGATCTCCACCAGCTCGGCGGTCAGGCAGACGATGCGGCGCGGAAGCTCGACGGGGGGCTTGCCGTACATGGCTAGCAGGCTGCTGAAAGGGCAGCCTGCAACTTCGTCGGCATGAGGTTAGAGGTCCTTGGCACCGTCGTAGAGCTCGGTGCGGGCGATGCCGCGCTGGAAGGCCAGGTATTCCTCCTTGGTCATGCGCGGCTTCCAGGTCCGGAGGATGTCGCGTGCGGCCGCCGCGTCGTCCCAGAGGAGGTCGACCGCCATCAGCGCGAGCTGCTTCGCCGGCTCCACGTAGGCGAGCCGGGGGTCCGCGATCGCGTAGTCGGCGCCGTGTCCGCTCCCGGTGGCCCCTCCCATGTACGGGTGAAGGGTCGGCATCACGTGGGAGATGTCGCCCATGTCGGTGGACCCGCTGCGGTGGCCGGACTCGGTCACCTGGTCGGCGCCGAGCCGGGCGGCCGCGTTGGCCTTGAACCGCTCGGCCATGCCCATGTGGTTCCAGAGGGGCAGGTAGCCCGGCAGGGTCTCGATCTCGACCTGGGCGCCCAGGG
>DATIFV010000249.1:0-6595 GCA_035455085.1 Candidatus Methylomirabilota bacterium
CGTGGGACCTGCAGAAAGCCTCGGCCGGCCGCTTCGCGCTCGGTCTGGGCACCCAGGTCAAGGCCCACAACGAGCGGCGCTTCTCGGTGAAGTTCGAGTCGCCCGGACCCAAGATGGCCGAGGCCATCCGCGCCATCCGCGCCATCTGGGACTGCTGGCAGAACGGCGCCAAGCTCAACTTCAAGGGCCAGTTCTACGCCTTCGACGTGATGACACCGTTCTTCAATCCGGGACCGATCGACCATCCGAAGATCCCCATCTACATCGCGGCGGTCAACCCGCTCATGTGCCGGATCGCGGGCGAGCTGTGCGACGGCATGCACGTGCACCCGTTCAACTCGCCGAAGTACCTTCGCGAGATCGTCCACCCGGCGGTCGAGGAGGGGCTGAAGCGGTCCGGACGCTCTCGCCAGGACTTCACCTACGCGACGGCCACCTTCGTGGTGGTGGGCGACAGCGAGAAGGAGCGTGCCGCGCAGGCCCAGACCGTCAAGCAGCAGATCGCCTTCTACGCCTCCACGCGCACCTACGAGCCGGTGCTCGCCGCCCACGGCTGGCAGGGCCTGACGAGCCAGCTCCACCGCAAGTCGGTCGAGGGCGACTGGAAGGGCATGGCCGACCTGATCACCGACGAGATGCTCGACACCTACGCGGTGATCGCCACCTACGACGACCTGCACGCGAAGATCCTGGAGCGCTACCGGGGCCTGCTGGACCGCACCGGCCTCTACCAGCCGTACCAGCCGAACCTGGACGACCCCCGCCTGCCCGCGATGGTGCGGGCGTTCAACGGATAACCCCTCACCCTGCCCTCTCCCCTGAGGGGAGAGGGTGGAGGGAGCGGACATGACCGACAAGGTGCAGGTCGAGATCAAGGGCGAGGTCGCCACCATCACTCTGAACAAGCCGGAGCGGCTCAACGCCCTCGACAACGAGATGTGGCACGGCATCGGTGAGGCGTGCCGCGCGGTCGACGCGGCGCCCGAGGTGCGCGTGGCCATCCTGACGGGCGCGGGGGGCTGCTTCTGCGCCGGCCTCGACGTGAAGGCCGGCTCGACGCTGAGCACGACGCTGGACGACATGTCGCCGGGCCAGGGGCTCGCCCACATCCGCCGGCACCTCGCCGGCCACCAGGCCTCGTTCTCCGCGGTGGAGGCCCTCCGGGTGCCGGTGATCGGCGCGATCCAGCGCGCCTGCATGGGGGCGGGCCTGGAGCTGGCGCTCTGCTGCGACGTGCGCCTGGCCGCCGAGGGCACGCTGTTCTCGATCCCGGAGGTGCAGCTCGGCCTGGTGCCCGACATGGGCGGCACCCAGCGGCTGCCCCGCACCGTGGGTATCGGGAAGGCCAAGGAGCTGATCTACTCCGCGCGGCGCTTCGACGCCGCGGAGGCGCTCCGCATCGGGCTGGTGCAGGCAGTGTTCCCCGCGGGCGAGCTGCCCGCGCGGGTGGCCGAGCTGGCCGCGGAGATCGCGGCGAACGCCCCGCTGGCGGTGCAGGCCGCGAAGCGGGCGATCAACGGCACCTACTACGGCGAGATGAGCGCCTGGCTCGACTGGGAGACCGCGCAGGCCTCGGGCCCGCTGCTCTCCGAGGACCGCCAGGTCGGGCTGAGGGCGGCGGCCGAGCGCAAGCGGGCCAACTTCAAGGGCAGATAGCTCTCTCCGGAGGATCTCATGGCGGATCTCTACGACCTTGGTGACAAGCCGCCGCTCGGGGAAGTCCCGAAGCGGATGCACGCGTTCGCGGTGCGGCAGAGCCGCTTCGGCCGGCCGCGCGAGGCGTGGAAGCGCGAGGTGCTGCCCACCCCCACCATCGGCCCCGACGAGGTGCTGATCTACGTGATGGCCTCGGGCATCAACTACAACAACGTGTGGGCCGCGCTCGGCCAGCCGCTCGACGTCATCGCGGAGCGCCAGAAGCTGGGCGAGCCCGAGGACTTCCACGCGGGCGGCAGCGACTGCTCGGGCATCGTGTGGGCCACCGGCAGGGAGGTGAAGAACGTCAAGGTCGGCGACGAGGTCATCGTTCACAGCGGCTGGTGGCGGCCCGACGATCCGTGGGTGCTCTCCGGCAAGGACCCGATGCTGGCCGAGTCCACGCGCATCTGGGGCTATCAGACCAACTACGGCAGCTACTGCCAGTTCGCCCGCGCCCAGGCCCATCAGTGCATCCCCAAGCCCAAGCGCCTCACGTGGGAGGCGGCGGGCTGCTTCCTGCTCTGCGCCTCCACCGCCTACCGCATGCTGATGGGCTGGCCGCCCCACACCGTCGAGAAGGGCGACGTGGTGCTGGTCTGGGGCGCGACCGGCGGCCTCGGCAGCCTCGCGCTGGAGATCGTGCGCGCCCAGGGCGGGCGCGCGGTCGCGGTGGTCTCCGACGACGCCAAGAAGAAGTTCTGCCTGGACCACGGGGCGGTCGGGGTGATCAACCGCTCTCAGTTCGACCACTGGGGGCCGATGCCCGACACCAAGGACGCTCGTGCGTACGGCGCCTGGGCCAAGGGCGCGCGGGCCTTCGGCAAGGCGATCTGGGACGCGCTGGGCGAGCGCACCAGTCCCCGCATCATCTTCGAGCACCCGGGCGAGGCGACCCTGCCCACCTCGGAGTTCGTCTGCGGCACCGGGGGCATGATCGTGATCTGCGCCGGCACCACCGGCTACAACGTCACCCTCGACCTGCGCTACCACTGGATGCGCCAGAAGCGCTTCCAGGGCAGCCACCTCTCCAACGACGAGCAGGCGCTGGCGGTGACCCGGCTGGTGGACGCGGGCAAGGTGGACCCCTGCCTGTCCGAGACCTACGCCTTCGACGAGCTGCCCGAGTGCCACCAGCTCATGCTCGACAACAGGCACCCGTACGGCAACATGGCGGTGCTGGTGAACGCGCCGAAGGCGGGGCTCGGCGCCGCGTGAAGGCGCTGGCCTTCCACGAGCACGGCGGGCTCGACAAGCTCCGGTACCAGGACGTGGCGGACCCGACGCTCGGCGTGGGCGACGTCCTGGTCCGGGTGCGCGCGGCGGCGCTGAACCACCTCGATCTCTTCGTGCGCGAGGGGCTGCCCGGGCTCACCCTCCCCATGCCGTTCTGGACGGGCTGCGACATCGCGGGCGACGTGGTCCAGGTGGGGGCCGCGGTCTCAGACGTCGCGGTCGGCGACCGCGTCGCGGTGAACCCCAACCTCTCCTGCGGCCGATGCGAGTTCTGCCGGCGGGGCGAGCACAGCCTGTGCGTGCGCTACGGCATCCTGGGCGAGCACACCCCGGGCGGCCTCGCCGAGTACGTGACGGTCGACGGAGGCCACGTGATCACGCTGCCCGACGCGGTCCGCTACGAGGACGCGGCGGCCTTCGTCCTCGTGAACATGACCGCCTGGCGCATGCTGGTCACCCAGGCGCGGCTGAGCGCGGGAGAAGATCTGCTCGTGCTCGGGGTGGGCGGGGGCGTCTCCTCCGCGGCGGTGCAGATCGGCAAGCTCTGCGGGGCGCGGGTGTGGGTGACGTCCGGGAGCGACGACAAGCTCGAGCGGGCTCGGGCCCTGGGCGCCGACGAGTGCATCAATCACGCGAGGGAGGACTGGGTGCGGGTGATCGGGCGGAAGACCGGCCGGCGCGGGATGGACGTGGTGCTGGAGAACGTGGGCGCCGCCACCTGGAAGGGCTCGATCCGCGTGGTGGCCAAGGGCGGGCGCATCGTCACCTGCGGGGCCACCTCGGGCCCCATCGCCGAGACCGACATCCGCCAGGTCTTCTGGAAGCAGATCGCCATCATCGGCTCCACCATGTCGAACGACGCCGAGTTCCACACGGTCATGGGCCAGCTCTTCGCGGGGCGGCTGCGGGCCATCGTGGACACCGTGATGCCGCTGCGTGAGGGTGTCGAGGCGCAGCGCCGCCTCGCGGAGGGCAAGCAGTTCGGCAAGATCGTCCTCACCCCCTGACCTTCCGGCTGGTCGTCTTCGCGGACTGGTCCGCGGCCTCCGACCGGGGCCCGGCCCGGCCCGCGCGCGACCGCTGCTGGGTCGCCTGGGGCCACGCCTCCGGCCCGGCCGGCCCGGAGCGCCCGGCACCGCGCTACTTCCCCACCCGGCCCGAGGCCGAGGCCTTCATCCGCGAGCTGCTGCTCGCCGAGCCCGGGCCCTCGCTGGTCGGGTTCGACTTCGCGTTTGGCTACCCGGCCGAGGCCGGGCTGCCGGCGGGGCGCGCGCTCTGCGCCCGCCTGGCCGCGCTCGTCCGCGACGAGCCCGACGGATCCAACAACCGCTTCGAGGCGGCCGGGCGCCTGAACCGCGAGATCCAGGCCGCGCTCGGGGGCGACTTCGACGGGCCGTTCTGGGGCCACCCCACCGGGCACGCCTACCCGCACCTGAGCGCGACGCGGCCGCGCCCGTTCCCCTCGCGCATCCGGGACGGCCGGCTCGTCGAGCGCCGGCTCGCGGCGCGGCGCATCCAGAGCCCGTGGAAGCTCTTCACGCGCGGGGCGGTGGGCTCGCAGACGCTGCTCGGCCTGCCCGCGGTGCACCGGCTGCTCACCGCGCCCGGCCTGGCCGGCCGGGCGCGCCTCTGGCCGTTCGAGACCGGGTGGGACCGCGCGATCGGCGTGGACGCGATCGTGGTCGCGGAGGCGTGGCCGAGCCTGCTGGATCACCACCGTCAGCCGTACCCGATCAAGGACGCCCGCCAGGTGGCGGCGGTCCGCGACTGGGCCCTCGGCGCGCCGGACGCCCTCGGCCGGTCCCTGGCGCGCCCGGCGGACCTCAGCGACGCGGAGGAGCGCCTCTGCCGCGAGCGCGAGGGCTGGATCCTCGGCGGGGGTCAGGTCTTGAATTACGACAATGTATGAATTCAAGACCTGACCCCGCCCTGGCGCTGATCACGGTCGGGGTGACCGGGATCGTCACGTCGGTGACGATGATCGGGCCGCTGCTCGTGGACATCGCGGGCGACCTGGAGATCTCGCTCGGCCAGGCGGGGCTGCTGGCCGCGGTGGCCGGGGTGCCGCAGGCCCTCTTCTCGCCCTTCGCGGGCCTGCTCTCCGACCGGCTCGGGCGCAAGCCGATGATCGTGATCGCCTTCGGGAGCGTGGCCGCGCTGAGCGTCGGAGCCGCGCTGGCCCCCGGCTTCGCGGCGCTCGCGGTGGTGCGCTTCCTGGCCGGCCTGCTCGGCTCGCTGGCCCCGAGCAGCCTGATGGCGTCGGTGGGCGATCTCTTCCCGGCCGAGCGGCGTGCCCACGCCATGGGCTGGTTCAACATGGGCTTCAGCTTCGCGGCCATCGGCGGCGTGCCCCTCATGGGCGCGATCGGGGGCACGCTCGGCTGGCGCTGGGCGTTCGCGGCCATCGGCGTGGTGATGCTGGGGCTCGCCGGCTGCATCTGGCGCTGGTTCCCGCGCATCCCGCCGGTGGCCTCCGGGACCAGCGTCCTCGCCACCTACCGGGCGGTCTGGGGCGTGCCGCGGCTGCTGCCCCTCCTCGGCGCCAACCTCATGGAACGCTCGCTCTTCGGGATGGTAGCGATCTACCTGCCGGCCTTCGTCATGCAGAGCTTCCACCTGAGCGCGGTGGCGGTGGCGCCGGTGCTGGTGCTGGCCGCGCTCGGCGCGATCGCCGGCAACATGCTCGGCGGCTGGCTGGGCGACCGCTTCCACCGGCCCGGCATCTTCGTCGTCGCCCAGGTCATCGGCGCCGGCCTCGGCGTCGCCCTCTTCGCGGGCGGCCTGCCGTTCGGCCCCGCGGTGGCGCTCGCCACCCTGCTCACGCTCGACAACGCGGCGAGCCGGCCGAGCTTCCTGGCATACGGCTCGGAGCTGGCGCCCCGCCAGCGCGGCGCCCTGTTCGGCCTCATCGCGCTCACCAACCAGAGCGGGCTCGTGATCGGCTCGGCGGTCGGCGCGGCGGCGATCGGCAGCGGCGGCTATCAGGGCATGGCGCTCGCCGCCCTGGCGCAGGGCCTGCTCGCGGCCGGGCTGGCCCTGCCCCTGCTCCGGCCCGCCCGCGATCGGGCCGCCTGAGGGCGCTCTGGCGCTCGAGGAGCAGGGCCAGGACCGGGCAGCTGAACAGGCCGCGCAGGTTCAGGTAGACGTAGAAGGGGCCGCCGGTCCCGAACAGCGTGCCGACAAGCCCGCCCAGGAGGGGCCGGAGCTCAGGCGGCGGGAGTGCCCTCGAGGTGCCAGGAACCCTCGTCGCGGTTCCAGAGCCGGAGCATGTGGCGCCCCGAGCCCGGCCCCACATCCGTGAAGGCGGTGCGGCTGTGCGCGAACTGGCGGTTGTTCAGGTACTGGAGCTGGCCCTTCTCGATGCGGAACTCGACCCAGCTCGCGGGGTCGTCCACGATCTCCCGCAGGGCCTCCAGCGCCTGCCGGCCCTCCCGGTCCAGCTCGACCCCGGCGAGCCGAGCTCCGTTGACGACGTAGTCCTCGTAGTAGCGCGCGACCAGGACCCCACCCTCGTACTCGTAGACCGGCTGGCGGCTCACCCGCGGCGCGTCCGGAGCGTGCTCGCCCTGGCGGTCCCAGTGAAACGGCCGGTAGAGCCGCGCGAGCAGATCGGGGCGGCGGTGCAGCTCGTGGTGCGCGGTGACCAGGCTGACGAACCGGCTCA
>DATIFV010000250.1:0-13212 GCA_035455085.1 Candidatus Methylomirabilota bacterium
CTGCCGTCCACCGCGATGGTACGCCGCCCGTCGAGGCGCGGGTCGAGGAAGCGCAGGGTCCCGAGCAGGGCCGCCGCGACCAGGCGGGCCGCGCGGCGCGCGATCGCGGCGCCGAGCGCGCGCACCGCCTCGCGCTCCCGGCGCGAGCTCTCGATCCCGAGGGCGCGCAGCAGCGCGTCCACGTCGTCGAGGGCGCCCGTGCCGTCCGCGGCGATCCGCGAGAGATGCACGCCGTCGAGCGCGAACGGGCGGGCGAGCGCGGGGGCCGCCCAGCCCGGCACCGTCTCGAGCGCCCGGCGCAGGATCTCGCCCAGGTAGTGGCCGGAGACCATCTTCTCGAAGCGCTGCGCCCCCGGGTCCAGCGCGCGGTCGAGCGCGATGTCGTATCGCGTCTGCACCGGGGCCACCCCGTCGAAGTTGCCCGACTCCAGGTTCCGGATGCCCGCCGGCCCCAGATCCGCGGCCTGGTTGGTCCCGGTGCCCAGGATCAGGCCGATGTCCGCCGGATGCGCCTCCGGGTCGCGCCCGCGCACCCGGTAGCTCTGCAGCATCAGGGCGGCCACCGTGTCGTTGGCCACCGCAGTCACGGTCACCCCGGCGAGGCCCGCGCGGTCGAGCGCGGCGCCGAGCAGCCCGACCACATCCTGGCCCACGAGGCCGCGCAGCCGCCATCCCTTGGTCGTGGCCAGCGCCACCGCGCGGTCGATGCGCTCGAGGCGGGCCGGGTAGGAGTAGACGAACCCGAGCGGCGCCTGGTCGATGTGCCGGGCCCGGACCACGCGCCCGATCGCGCCTGCGATCAGATCGAAGACCGCCTCCGGCGCGCCTTCCTTCTCGCGCTCGGAGAAGGTGTGGGTCTCCTCGGCCTCCACGCGGACCGCTCCCGCGCCGCCCAGCTCCACCACCCCCGCCCGCGCCTTGCTGCCGCCCCAGTCCACCACCACGACCCGCCCGCGCTCGCGTCCGGTCGGCTGGCGGGTGAAGGTCTCGAGCATCCGGAGCGAGCTCGGCTCGCCCACCAGCCCCCTCGCCATCTGCCGGGTGAGCTCCCGGGCGATCGCCTCCAGCGCCTCGGTCGGCGCGTCGAACAGCGCGGTGGTCCCAGCGAGGACGGCCTCGTCGACCGACATGCCCGACATCATACTCCGGGGGTGACGGTGCTATGATGAGGCCCATCGCCATGAGCATCCCAGAGCGCCGCAAGACGGTCTGCGTGGACGTGGGCGGGGTCAAGGTGGGCGGCCGGCGGCCGATCGTCGTGCAGTCCATGACCAACACCGACACCGCCGACGTGGCGGCCACGGTGGCCCAGGTCAACGCCCTGCACGCCGCAGGCAGCGAGCTGGTGCGCGTGACCGTGAACACCGAGGCGGCGGCCCGCGCCGTCCCCGAGATCGTCGAGCAGGTGACCGTCCCGGTGATCGGGGACTTCCACTACAACGGCCACGTGCTCCTGACCAAGTACCCCGACTGCGCGAGGGCGCTCGCCAAGTACCGCATCAATCCCGGCAACGTGGGCGGCAAGCACCACGACGAGAACTTCCGCGCGATCGTCCAGGTCGCGATCGACAACGGGAAGCCGGTGCGGATCGGGGTGAACTGGGGCAGCCTCGACCAGAACCTCCTCACCGAGATGATGGACGCCAACGCCCGGAGCGCCGAGCCGCTCGACGCCCGCGACGTCACCATGAACGCGATGGTGGAGAGCGCGATCCGGTCCGCCGAGCTGGCCGAGCAGACCGGCCTCGGGCACGACCGCATCATCCTGTCGGCCAAGGTCTCGGGGGTGCAGGACCTGGTGGACGTCTACCGCAAGCTCGCGCCGCGTTCCGACTACCCGCTGCACCTGGGCCTCACCGAGGCGGGCATGGCGGCCAAGGGCATCGTGGCCAGCACCGCCGGGCTGGCGATCCTGCTGCAGGAGGGCATCGGGGACACCATCCGGGTCTCGCTCACCCCCAAGCCCAACGGCGACCGCACCGAGGAGGTGCAGGTCGCGCAGCTCATCCTCCAGTCCCTCGGCCTGCGCAGCTTCCTGCCCCTGGTGACCGCGTGCCCCGGCTGCGGGCGCACCACGTCGACCTTCTTCCAAGAGATGGCCGAGCAGATCCAGGCGTACCTGCGCGACCGGATGCCGGCGTGGAAGGACCGTTACGCGGGGGTGGAGGAGCTGAAGGTCGCGGTGATGGGCTGCGTGGTCAACGGCCCCGGCGAGTCCAAGCACGCCGACATCGGCATCTCGCTGCCCGGCACCTTCGAGGAGCCCAAGGCGCCCGTCTTCGTGGACGGCGCGCTCAAGCTCACGCTCAAGGGCGACACCATCGTCGCCGACTTCCTGAAGATCCTCGACGACTACGTCGACAAGCGGTACGCGGGCCGCCGCAAGTAGCGCCCCGCGGCCGCCCGGAGCTCCCGCCATGCCCATCTCGCCCTACATGCGCGATCTCCGCGCCAAGATCGGCCACGACGTCCTGCTGCAGCCGGGAGTCGCCGCGGTCATCATCGACGCGGCAGGCCGCGTGCTCCTGCAGCGGCGGAGCGACGACGGGCAGTGGGGCCTGCCCGGGGGCGCGATGGAGCCGGGCGAGGAGCCCGCGGAGACCCTGGTGCGGGAGATCCGCGAGGAGACCGCGCTCGAGGTGGTCCCGGAGCGCATCGTCGGGGTCTACGGCGGACCGGACTTCCGCGTGCGCTACCCGAACGGGGACGAGGCGGCGATCCTGAGCATCACCTTCGCGTGCCGGCCGGTCGCGGGCGAGGCCCGCGTCAACGACGACGAGTCGCTGGAAATCCGCTACTTCCCGCCCGACGCCCTGCCCCCGATGGCGCCGCGCCACCGCATGCGGATCGAGGACGCCCTGCGCTACGATCCCCGCGCCCGCTTCCGGTAGATCAGCCCCTCAGCAGCTCCTCGGCGATGCGCTTGAGGTCGGCCGCCTCCACCTGGCCCTTGTGGGTCTTCATGATGTCGCCGACCAGGCGGCCGGCCTGCTTGGGATCGCTGATCCCGAGCGCGGCGATGCGCTCCCGGACGAGGGCGCGCGCCGCCGCCTCGTCCATGGTCCGGGGCAGGTAGCGCTCGCAGAACTCGATCTCGAAGCGGAGCTGGGCGGCCTGGGCGGCCCCGCGCTCTCCCACCTTCTCGTACTCGGCCAGGGCCTTCTGCAGGAGCTTGCGGTAGGCCCCGATCACGTCGAGCACGAGCGCATCGTCCACCTCGCCGGAGAAGCCCTTGGCGGTGCGCCGCTCCTGGATCTTGGTCTTGAGCATGCGCACCACGTCCGCGGTCCGGGTGTCCTTGGCCTTGATGGCCCGGGTGAGCGTGTCGGTCAGCGTCTGCTCGAGTGCCATGCGTGCCCTCCGGGGGTGGCGGCTAGGTGAGCCAGTCGGCCAGCGCGGCGAGGGTGGCCAGCTCGCGATCCGGCCGGAGCTCGCGACCGGGCTCGCCCCCGCGGTTGATCCAGGCCACCGGCACCCCGAGGCGCCGGCACGGCGTCACGTCGTGGAAGTGGCTGCGGGCCGCGTGCAGCCAGCGCCGGCCGCCGACGCGCTGCCGCGCGGTCACGAAGTGGCCGTCGGCCGGCTTGTAGGAGCCGACCTGCTGGGCGGTGACGATCAGGTCGAAGGGCACCGTGAAGTGTCGGCGCGTGGCCGCGAGCAGATCGTCGTCCACGTTGGACAGGATGCCGAGCTGGTAGCCGGCCTTGAAGAGGCGCTCGAGCGCCGGGTTGGTGTCCGGGAACGGGATCCACCGCGGCAGGCTCTCGGCCAGGAAGCCCGCGCGCGCCTCCGGCAGCGCCCAGCCGAGCTCCCGGGCCACCCGGACCGCGCTCTCGGTGAGCACCTCGCGATAGCACCGGTAGCGCTCGGCCTCCACCACCGGCTCGATCCGCTCGTAGGCCGCGAGGACCGCGTGCGGGTCGAGCCGGCTCCCGCTCTCCGCGGCCGCCCGCGCGAAGGCGTCCGCGATGCCGCCTTCCCAGTCGATCAGGGTGCCGTAGCAGTCGAACGTCACCACGTCGTAGGCGCGCGGGGATGTCATTCGACGTCCCGCTCCGCCGCCGGCACCTCCGCGAGCTCCGCGTAGACCGGGCGGCCGCGGGCCCGGAAGCGCTCGGCCTCCTCGTCGGCGCCCCGCGACGGCCCGCCGATGCGCAGGCAGGCGTCGCAGCGCTCGGCGAGGCGGAGCGACAGCGGCATCATGATCTCGTCGTACGCCGCCTCCCCCGCGGCCTCGATCAGCGGCAGCGCCAGGTTCACCCCGATCACCGGCACGTGGCCGGCGCGGAAGAGGGCCAGCGCGGCGCGGTTCAGCTCGGCCAGGTTCCTGGCCCGCGCCTCCGCGGTCGCCGCGCCGGAGCGATACGGCCCGGAGACCATGATCCACACCGGCGCGCTCCGCTCAGACCGCGGGTCGCCGGCCGGTCCAGGGCCGCGCCTGCTCGAAGGCGGCCGAGGCCTGGAGCACCTGGAGATCGGCCAGGCGGCGGCCGACGATCTGCAGCCCCACCGGCATGCCGGCGGCGGTGAAGCCCGCCGGCACCGTCGCGGCGGGCTGACCGGTGAAGTTGAACGGATAGCTGAAGCCGGCCCACGGGAACCAGTCCCAGGCGTGCTGCGGGAAGCCCGCCGGGTTGAGCCGTCCGACCTCGAAGGCGGCCACCGACACCGTCGGGGTCAGCAGCAGATCGTAGGTGTCGAAGAGCGCCCGCACCGCGTCGCAGTAGCCGTGCTTGCGCCCGCGCATGGCCACGTAGGCCTCGGCGCTGTAGCGGCGGCCGTCCTCGATGGCCGCGACCAGCCCCGGGTCCATGCGCTCGCGGAAGGCGTCGAGGAACTGGCCGTAGTTGCCGGCGTAGTGCGCGTTCCACAGCAGGTGGATCATCTCGCGCGTGTCGGGCCAGCTCACCTTGACCTCCTCGACCGCGCAGCCCAGCTCCTGGAACGCGAGCGCCGCGCTGCGCGCCACCCGGCCCACCTCGGCATCGACCTGCAGGCACCCCAGGTCGAGGCTCCAGCCGACCCGCAGGCCCTTGACGCCGTCGTGGAGGCGGCCCACGTAGTCGGCGGGCGGGGCGTCGAGGGACTGCCGGTCCCAGTCGTCGGGGCCGGCCATCACCGCGAGCATCAGCGCGGCATCGGCCACCGTGCGCGTCATCGGCCCCACGTGCGAGGCGCTGTCGGTGTTGGACACCGGCCACATCGGCACGCGGCCGAAGGTGGGCTTGAGCCCGTAGATGCCGCAGAAGGCCGAGGGCACCCGCACCGAGCCGGCGCCGTCGGAGCCCTGGTGCAGCGGTCCGAGGCCCGCCGCGGCGGCCGCGCCCGCGCCCGCGCTGGAGCCGCCCGAGGTCGTGCCGAGGTTCCAGGGGTTGCGGGTGATGCCGGTGAGCGGGCTGTCGCCGAGCGCCTTCCAGCCGAACTCCGGCGAGGTGGTCTTGCCGGTGAGGATCGCCCCCGCCCCCTTGAGGCGGCGCACGAACGGCGCGTCCACCTCGCCGACGCGCGTCGCGAAGACGTGGGAGCCGAAGCGGCACGGCAGCCCTTCCACCAGGGCCAGGTCCTTGATCGAGACCGGGATGCCGTGCAGCGGCCCGAGCCGCCCGCCCTTCATCACCGCCTCCTCCGCGGCGCGCGCGGCGGCCAGCGCCGCCTCCGCGGTCACGGTGCAGAAGGCATTGACCTTCGGGTTCGCCTGCTCGATGCGCGCGAGCACCGCCCGGATCAGCTCGACCGGCGACAGCGCCTTCGACCGGATGCGCGGGACGAGCTCGGTGGCGGGCGTGTAGGCGAGGTCGGTGGCGTTCATGGGGCCTCCGGAGCAGGGTGATCTGGGAGCCGCGGGAATGGTAGCACGGTCAGGAGGCGCGGGGCGGCAGCGTCACCGCTACCCCGCTGACGCGCGCGGAGTGGCCCCCTCACCCTGCCCTCTCCCCCGATGGGGGAGAGGGGGAAAGGGATGCCCCCGACGGCGGAGAGGGAGCGGCGGCGCCCCCCGCGGGGGGAGACGGAGACAGGTAGGGGGCGAGGCGGGTGAGGATGAAGGCGTAGTCGAAGGCGATCTCGCGCAGGTAGTCGTAGCGGCCGGAGGCGCCGCCGTGGCCCGCGTCCAGGTTGACCTTGAACACGGGTGGGACGGCGGCGGTGCCGAGGGCGCGCAGACGCGCCACGTACTTCGCGGGCTCCCAGTACATCACCTGGCTGTCGTGCCGCGACGTCTTCACCAGCAGCGCGGGATAGGCGCGCGCGTCGAGGTTGGTGTAGGGACAGTAGCCCTTCATGTACTCGTACTGCTCGCGGACCTTCGGGTTGCCCCACTCCTCGAACTCGCCCACCGTGAGCGGCAGCGACTCGTCGAGCATGGAGTTGATCACGTCCACGAAGGGCACCCGCAGCACCGCGGCGGCCGCGCAGTCGGGCCGCATGTTCAGGACGGCCCCGATGAGCAGGCCGCCCGCGCTGCCCCCCTCGATGACCAGCCGGTCGCGCGCGGTGTAGCCGGCCGCCACCAGGTGGTCGGCGGCCGCGACGAAGTCGGTGAAGGTGTTGCGTTTGCTCATCATGTGGCCCGCGTCGTGCCAGCGCTTGCCCAGCTCGCCCCCGCCCCGGATGTGGGCGATGGCCACGCCCACGCCGCGGTCGAGCAGGCTCAGCCGGTTGGAGGAGAAGTTCACCGGGTACGGGGCGCCGTACGCCCCGTAGCCGGCCAGCAGCATGGGGCGGGTACCGTCCTGGCGGGCGTCCGCGCGCCGGACGAGCGAGATGGGGATGCGGGTGCCGTCGGACGCGGTGGCGTGGATGCGCTCGGACCGATACCGCGTCGGGTCGTAGCCGCCGAGCACCGGGGCCCGCTTCAGCAGCAGCAAGCGGCGGCCGGCGATCTCGTAGTCGAAGACGGAGGCCGGGGTGACCAGCGACTGGTAGCGCAGGCGATAGGCCCCGGTCTCGAACTCCGCGTTGGCGTCCGCCTCGAGCTCGTAGGTGGGCTCCGGGAACTCCACGTGGTGGTGCGCGCCGGAGTAGACGTCGACGACGCGGAGCCGGATCAGGCCCTCCTCCCGCTCGTGGACGACGTAGTGGTCCGCGAAGACGTCGAGATCCTCCAGCATCACGTCCTCGCGGTGGGCGATCAGCTCCCGCCAGCGCTCCGGGCGCGGATCGTCCATCGGCGCGGTGACGAGCCGGAAGTTGCGGAGGCCGCCGCCGTTGGTGCGGATGTAGAGCACGTCGCCGTCGGGTCCACGGCCGTGGTCCACCTGGTACTCGTGGTCCTTCTCGCGGGGCCGGATCATCCGCCAGGCGCCCTCCGGCTCCGACGCGGGACACCAGCGCGCCTCGGTGCTGGTGAAGCTGCCCGAGATCATGAAGAGGTAGGCCTGGCTGCGGGAGCGCCCCACGTGGAGCCGGAAGAGCGCGTCCCTCTCCTCCTGGAGCAGGTCCGCCCCCGCCGCTCCGAGGCGCTGCCGGTAGAGGCGGTACGGCCGCTTGGCCTCGTCCTCGGTGACGTAGAAGAGCGTCCGGTCGTCCGCGGCCCACGCCACCGAGCTCACCTTCTCGACGCGCTCCGGCAGCAGCTCGCCGGTCTCGAGATCCTTCACCCGGAGCGTGTACTCGCGGAACCCGGTGACGTCGGTGGTGTAGGCGAGACGCCGGCCGTCGTCGCTCACCGCGGCCGCCCCCAGGGCAAAGAAGGGGTGCCCCTCCGCGAGCCGGTTGAGATCGAGCATCACCTGCTCGGGCGCCTCCAGGCTGCCCGCCTTGCGGCAGAGGATCGGGTACTGCTTGCCCTTCTCGGTGCGCGAGTAGTAGAAGTAGCCGCGCCGCCGGTAGGGCACCGTCTGGTCGTCCTCCTTGATGCGCGCCAGCATCTCGGCGTAGAGCGACTCCTGCAGGGCCACGGTCGGCTTCATCACCGCGTCGGTGTAGGCATTCTCCGCGCGCAGGTAGGCGTCGACCTCGGGATCGTCCTTCTGCCGCATCCAGTGGTAGTCGTCCTGCCGCACGTCGCCGTGGACGACGTCGGTCCAGGGGACCTTCCGGGCGATCGGGGGCGTGGCCGGCATGCCCCGCACCCTACCACAGGCCGGCGCTTGCGCGGCCGCGTGCCCGGTCCCTACACTGGCCCGACCCGGCCATGCCCGAGCTGCCCGACGTGACCGTCTACGTGGAAGCGCTCGACGCCCGCATCCGAGGCGCGCGCCTCCTGGGCATGCGGCTCGCCAGCCCCTTCGTGCTGCGCTCGGTGGATCCGCCGCCCGTGGAGGCGGCCGGCCGCGTGGTGACCGGTCTCCGGCGGCTGGGCAAGCGGATCGTGATCGCGCTCGAGGGGGATCTCTTCGTCGTGATCCACCTGATGATCGCGGGACGGCTGCACTGGAAGGAGGCCGGCGCCCGGCTGCCGGGCAAGATCGGGCTGGCCGCCCTCGACTTCTCCACCGGCACCGTCACCCTCACCGAGGCGGGCTCCAAGCGCCGGGCCGCCCTCCACCTGGTGCGCGGCGAGGCGGGGCTGGCCGCGCACGACCCGGGAGGCCTCGAGCTCCTCGCGGCCGATCTCGCCGCGTTCCGCGCCGCGATCACCCGCGAGCCCCACACGCTCAAGCGCACCTTGACGGATCCGCGCATCCTGAGCGGCATCGGCAACGCCTACGCCGACGAGATCGTGCACCGCGCGCGCCTGTCGCCGGTGCGGATGACGCGGGGGCTCTCGGAGGAGGAGATCGCGCGGCTCTTCGAGGCCGCGAAGGCGACCCTGGCCGACTGGATCGACCGGCTGCGGGCCCAGGCCGGGGGCGGCTTCCCGGAGGGCGTCACCGCGTTCCGCCCCGGGATGGCGGTGCACGGGCGTTACCGCGAGCCCTGCCCGGACTGCGGAGCGCCGGTGCAGCGCATCGTGCACGCGGAGAACGAGACCAACTACTGCGCGCGCTGCCAGACCGGGGGCCGGCTCCTGGCCGATCGCGCACTCTCGCGGCTGCTCCACCAGGACTGGCCGCGCACCCTCGAGGAGCTCGAGGAGCGGCGACCCGCCCTTTCCGACGCGATCAGCGCGGCGCCGGGGCGCCCTCGGGCTCGCCGACCAGGATCTCGGCCGGCTCCACCCCCACCAGCTTGACCCGCACGCGCCAGGGGCGCGGCCCTGCCTGCGCCAGCGGGAACGAGGCGATGCTGCTCCCGACCTCGCCGCCGCCCCCGCCGCCCACCGTGGTGCCGGTGGAGACGCCGACCCCGGTGCTCACGCCCCCGCCCACGTGGCCGAAGCTGCCGACGCCGAAGCCGATGCTGACCGGGCTGCCCCCGCTGCTCCGGCCCGGGGTGTACTCGATGGTCTGCGCCTCCAGGACGCCGCCGTCGGGTCGCACGATCTGGGCACGCTCGAGGCGGCGGCCGCTCCCGTCGATCTCCACGCGAAGGCGGTCGCTCACGATGGTGTAGGCGGCCGAGACGGTGGCGCCCGCCGGTTGCACCGCGGGCCGGTAGGGCAGGCCGGGCGAGGACGACGAGCAGGCCGCGAGCGCGCCCGCCAGCAGCATGGTCGCCACGGTGGCCCTCATGCACGGTATTATCGCACGCGGACGGGAGAAGAGCCCATGACCGCCAGCGACGAGGAGCGGCTGCCCCCGGGAGCGGACCTGGAGCGCTACGTCCGCGAGCTGGCCGAGTTTGTCGGCCTGGACGACGCGGACGCGGCGGCGGTCCGGGCGAGCGCCCCCGCGATCCTCAAGCACGAGGAGGCGCTGACCCGCGCGCTCTACGAGCACTTCCTGCGCTTCCCGGCGACCGCGCGCTTCTTCCTCGGTTCCGACGGCACGCCGGATCGGGCCCGGATCGACCGCCGCCGGCACAGCCTGGCCCGGTGGCTGCGCGAGACCGCCCAGGCCGCGCTCACCCACGACTTCGCGTACTACCTGCTCTCGGTCGGGCTCGCCCACAGCCACCGGGACTACGGGCCCGGGGGCAAGATTCCCCCGCAGTTCATGGTGGCCGCGATGAGCCTCACCCAGACCGCCCTCGCCGGGATCCTCCGCGAGGAGCTCGGCGATCCGGAGGCCGCGCTCCGGGCCGCGGTGGCGTGGAACAAGCTGCTGCTCCTGCACCTGAACGTGCTGCTGATCGGCTACCTGCTCCCGCCGCGTCCGGGCTCCTGAGCGGCGAACGCCCACTCACCCTCCCTCTCCCCCTCGCGGGGGAGAGGGGACATCCAGGGCCCTCGGCGTGAGGCTTAGTGCTTGTGGGTGAGGGTGATCCCCATCGCCTTGGCGGCTTCCTCGTACTTGGCGACGGATTCGGCGTGCTTGCCCGCCTTGTGCAGCGCGTCGCCCTCGCCGGCCAGCATCTTGGCCTTGTAGGCGGCGTCGTCCAGACGGGAGTCGGCGGCGTCCATGACCTGCTTGTGGAGCAGCGGGCACTCGTTGGCGAGCGCGGGCGCAACCGCGAGCCCCAGGGCGGCGATCGTCAGCAGCAGGGTCTTCATGTCCTTGGTCTCCTCGCGTGAGTGGGAATGCGTCGGAAACGGTGCGCGAGAACCGGTCAGACGCGAGGAGGCGCCCGGTCGGGCGGGGGAAAGCAGGCCTGGACGGAGACGACGGGAGTCGGCGCGGCGGCCGGGACCGCCGCGGAGAGGACCGGCGGGGCGGGCAGGCGGTCGCCGGAGTCGGCCAGCGCGTCGGCCGCGGGCTCGACCCCGTCCTGGTCGATGTAGGCGAGATCGGCGACGGCCAGCCCGCCATCGTCGGCGTCGATGCCGGCTGCCGCCGGAAGGAGCAGCACCAGCAGCGCGATCAGCTGGCTGCGGCCCCACCCGGCCGCGACGGCACGCCTCGGCATGTTCCGCATCCTCACCGGGGGGTCGGAGCGTGTCAAGCCGTCGTCGGATTGACAGCGGCGGTTGCCCGCCGCATAGTGAGCCCACGACAGCGAAGGGGGCGCTCATGGCGAAGCCGAGCACGATTCGAGAGCTGCGCGACAGCGGGTACCGGTCCCGGACCGTCAAGCAGGAGTTGCGCGAAAACCTGATCGCGCGGCTGCGCCGCGGCGAGAGCCTCTTCTCGGGCATCGTGGGCTACGACCAGACCGTCGTGCCCCAGATCGAGAACGCGGTGCTGAGCGGACAGGACATCGTCTTCCTGGGCGAGCGGGGGCAGGCCAAGACCCGGATGGCGCGCCTGCTGGTGGGCCTGCTCGACGAGGAGATGCCCGCGCTCGCCGGCTGCGAGATCAGCGACGACCCCTTCGCTCCCATCTGCGCGGCCTGCCGCCAGCGGGTCGGCGAGCAGGGCGAGCGCGCCCCCGTCGCCTGGATCCCGCGCGACCGCCGCTACGGCGAGAAGCTCGCCACCCCCGACATCACCATCGCCGACCTCATCGGCGAGGTGGATCCGATCAAGGTGGCGGAGGGGCGCTACCTCGCCGACGAGCTCACCATCCACTACGGCCTGCTGCCCCGCACCAACCGCGGCATCTTCGCGCTCAACGAACTGCCGGACCTGGCCGAGCGCATCCAGGTCGGCCTGCTCAACATCATGGAGGAGCGCGACGTGCAGATCCGCGGCTACAAGGTGCGGCTGCCGCTGGATCTCTACGTGGTGGCGAGCGCGAACCCGGAGGACTACACCAACCGCGGGCGCATCATCACCCCGCTGAAGGACCGCTTCGGCTCCCAGATCCGCACCCACTACCCCCGCCGGGTCGAGGACGAGATCGCGATCATGGAGGCGGAGCGCACCGCCTACGCGGACGCGGGGCTCGAGACGAAGAGCCCGGAGTTCATGAAGCAGATCGTGGCCGAGGTGACCCAGCTGGCCCGGCGCTCGCCGGAGATCAGCCAGCGCTCCGGGGTGTCGGTGCGCGTCACGATCTGCAACTACGAGAACCTCCTCTCGAGCGCCCTCAAGCGCGCGATCCGGCTCGGCGAGAGGGTGGCCGCTCCGCGGGTCAGCGATCTGGGCGCGATCGCCGCCTCCACCGGCGGCAAGATCGAGCTGGAGAGCCTGGGCGAGACCAGCGAGGACAAGGTGCTCGGCAAGATCATGCAGCGTGCCCTCCTGAACGTCTTCAACAAGAGCTTCTCCACCGGCGAGCTGGACGAGGTGGTGGGGGCGTTCCAGGACGGGCTCAAGGTCGAGGTCTCGGACGCCATGCCCTCCGAGCTCTACCTCCGTCACCTCGGCCAGGTGCGCCCCCTGCAGGCCGCGGTGCGCAAGCTCGGAGCGCAGGACCCGGCCAGCGTGGCCGCCGCCGTCGAGTTCGTGCTGGAGGGCCTGCACCTCAGCAAGAAGCTGAACAAGGACGTGCAGGCCGGCCAGGCGCGCTACCGGGTGGCGTGAGGGCGACGAGCTAGTGTCGCCGCCGATCTGGTACTCGCGCTGGGACGGCTCCCAGCGGATCGACGACCTCGACGCCGACCAGCTCCTGGACGCGATGTCCGACGATCTGCTGTCGGACGGCGATCCCTGGAGCGCGCTGCGGCGCCTCTTCCAGCGGGGCGCCCGCACCCCGGACGGGGCCAACCTGCCCGGGCTCCAGGACCTGCTCAACCGGCTGCGGCGCCAGCGGCAGCAGCAGCTCGATCGCTACGATCTCTCCTCGGTGCTGGACGACATCAAGCAGAAGCTCGACAAGATCCTCCAGACCGAGCGCGAGGGGATCGAGCGCCGCGTGGCCGACGCCCGGGACCGCGCCCGGCGCGGGGAGGCCCCCGACTCCTTCCGCCAGGCGATGGAGCAGGCGGCCGCCGAGCACCGCAAGACCCTCGACGAGATGCCGGAGTCCCCGGCCGGGCGGATCCAGGGGCTGCAGGGCTACGAGTTCATGGACCCCGACGCCCACCGCCTGTTCTGGGAGCTGATGAAGGGCCTGCAGCAGCAGATGCTGCAGCCGTTCCTCTCGAACATGCAGAAGGCGCTCGGCAACATGACGCCCCAGGACTTCGAGCGGATGCGCGAGATGCTCCGCGACCTCAACCGCATGCTCCAGGAGCGGGCCGAGGGGCGCGAGCCGGACTTCGAGGCCTTCAAGCAGAAGTGGGGCCAGAACTTCCCCGGCGTGGAGAGCCTGGACGAGCTGCTGGACCAGATCGGCCGGCGCATGGCGGCCATGCAGTCGCTCATGCAGTCGCTGTCGGACGAGCAGCGCGCGCAGCTCGACGAGATGATGCGCTCGCTGTTCATGCAGGACGAGCGGCTCGAGGCGGCCATGCGCCAGCTCGGCATG
>DATIFV010000251.1:0-9204 GCA_035455085.1 Candidatus Methylomirabilota bacterium
CGCATCGACGAGCGCCTGTGCTCGCTCGGCGCGCGCATCACCCGCGAGCCCGCCGCCTAGCCCGGACTATCCGTGAGCGACGCTGCTGAAGCCGGCCGGGTGGCGTCGGACCGGCCCCCGACGGGGCGCCGGAGTGGGCACCCCGAGGCCGGTGCGCCGCTCGAAGAGCGGCGAATCCGGCGAGCGCGTGACGGAGGCGAGCCCGTCGGGGGCCGGTCCGACGCCAGGACCCGGCCGCCTCGCGCGTGGTCGCTCACGCATAGTCCGGGCCGGGCGCGTCACTTCGGCACGACGCGGTCGTAGAGGGCGCGGACCCACGCGGTGCGGCGGCGGTAGTCCTCGAGGAAGTCCTTCCGCGAGGGATACTCGAGGGTCTTGGCGAGCCGGGCCGGGTTCGGCCCCGCAACCTCCAGGGTGTCGCTCGGCCGCGTACCGAAGAGCCTGAGGCCGAGCGAGACGCGGCGCAGGAAGCGGTACTGCTCGGCGAGGGTGTCGCAGTCGGCGGCGGGCAGGACCCCGGCCGCCGCGATCGCCCGGATCGCCCGCAGGGTGTTGGCGCGGCGCACGCCGGGATGCCGGGCCCCGTGACGCATCTGCAGGGCCTGGGTGATGAACTCCACGTCCACGAGCCCCCCGCGCCCGAACTTCACGTGGAAGCGGCCGGGGGTCTCCCGGCCCAGCTCCCGCTCCATGCGCTCGCGCAGGGCCCGCATCTCCTTCAGGTCCGGCGGGGGGGCCTCGGGCCCGTAGAGCAGCCCGCGGATGCACCGGCGCACCGCCCGCCCGAGGCCGGGGTCCCCGCCCACCAGGCGGGCGCGGGTCAGGGTCTGGCGTTCCCACGGATCCGCCCACTCCCGGTAGTACCGCTCGACGGCGTCGAGGCTCGTCGCGAAGCCACTGCCCTTGGAGCCGGGACGCAGGCGCAGGTCCACCGCGAAGGCCACGCCGGCCGCGGTGATGTCGCCCAGCAGGCCGCTGAGCGCCTCGACCGCGCGATCGTAGAAGACGTGGGCCTCGACGGGAGCCGGACCGTCGGTGAGCCCGGCCCCTCCGTAGACCACGAAGAGATCCAGGTCCGAGCCGGTGGTGAGCTCGCGGCCGCCGAACTTGCCGAGGCCGATGATGGCGGCGACGATCGGGCGGCCCGCGGCGTCCCGCGGAACCCCGGTCGCCTCGGCCGTCTCCTCCAGGGCCAGGGCCCAGGCGACCGCGAGCGCGGCCTCGGCCAGCGCGGTCATCTCGAGCGAGAAGCGCTCGGCGTCGGTCACCCCGAGCAGCATCCGCCAGATGATGGCGAGCTCCTCCGCCTGCTTGAGCCGGCGCAGGGCGTCCTTGCGCTCGGCCGGCGTCAGACGCAGGGCGAGCACCGGCGCCAGCTCGCGGCGGAAGGCGCGGGCCCGCTTGTGGGCCGCGAAGGTCTCCGGGCTCGCGAGCCCGTTGAGCAGCTCCGGCTGGGCGATCAGGAGCTCGGTGAGCAGCTCGCCGCGCGCGCAGAGCCGCACCAGGTTCGTGAGCAGCTCCGGCCGCTCCGCGAGCAGCTCGAGGTAGGCGGTGCGCGGGCCGGCCGCCCCGACGAAGCGCTCGAACTGGCTCAAGGCCTCGTCGGGGTCCGGGCTCTGCCAGAGGGCGTCGAGCAGCACCGGGAAGAGCCGGGCGATGGCCCGGCCCGCCGCCGCCGGGTACGGGATCAGGGGCCGGCCCTCCAGCACCAGGCGGAGGTTCTGGCGGGCCCGGTCCGGATCGGTGAAGCCGGTCGCCTTGAGCGCGGTGTAGCTCGGGATGCGCACCGCAGGCGCGGCCGCGGCGGGAGGCGCCGCGAAGAACTCGCGGAAGGCCCGGTGCACCAGCGCGGTCACGCGCCGGTGCTCGGCCAGGAAGCGCCGGGCCGCGGGCGCGGGCGGCTGCGCGATGCCCATGCGGCGGGCCAGGAGCCCGAGGGCGCGCGGCTCCTCGGGCAGCGTGTGGGTCTGGAACTCGTGAAGGATCTGCAGCCGGTGCTCCACGGTGCGCAGGTGCACGAGCGCATCGCCCAGCTCCCGCCCGAGGGAGTGGGACAGGTAGCCGCGCTCGGTGAGCCGGAAGATCGCGCGCAGGCTGTTGCGCTCGCGCAGCCACGGGTCGTCGCCCCCGTAGAGGAGCTGCATCGCCTGGATGAGGAACTCCACCTCCCGGATGCCGCCGCGGCCCAGCTTGACGTTGCGGCGCTCCCCGCCCTTGTCCCGGACCGCGCGGTCGATCTGGCTCTTCATCTCGCGCACCGCGCGCACGATGGCCGGATCGAGGCCGGGCCGGTAGACGAAGACGCGCACCGCCTCGAAGAAGCGCCCGGCCACCGCGGGATCGCCCGCGCACACGCGCGCCTTGATCAGGGCCTGGCGCTCCCACAGCTCGGCCCGGTCCGCGAAGTAGCCGCGGTAGCCCTCCACCGACCGGATCAGCGCGCCCGAGCGCCCCTCGGGGCGCAGGCGCAGATCGACGCGGAAGACGTGGCCCTCCTCGGTGACCGACTCGAGCGCGTCCACGATCGAGCGTACCGCCTCGGCGAAGAAGTCGCCGTTGGCGAGCCGGCCCGCCTCGCCGCCCGCGGTCTCGCCGTCCTCTCCGTAGACGAAGATCGGGTCGATGTCCGAAGAGTAGTTCAGCTCTTCCCCGCCGAGCTTGCCCATGCCGATGACCGCGAGACCGGTGGGCCGACCGTCGGCGCCGAGGGGCACCCCGTAGAGGCGCTCCAGGCGCTCCCGGGCCCAGTCCCAGGCCGCGGCCAGGCACACGTCGGCCATGTGCGAGAGCTCCTCGGTGGTGACGGTCAGGTCCGCGTCCCCCAGGATGTCACGGCAGCCGACGCGCAGGAGCTGGCGGTACTTGAACCGGCGGAGCGCGTTGAGCCGGGCCTCCGGCCGCTCGAAGGCCTTGAGGCTCCCGGCCAGATCCTCCGCCAGCTCATCGGCGAGCCACTGGCGCATGGTCCGCGGCTCGAGCAGCCAGGCCAGCAGCGTCGGGTACCGGCGGAGGGTGTCGGCCAGGAACTGGCTGGTCCCGCCCAGGCGCGCGAGGAGCGGGATGGCGCCCGGGTGCGCGCCGAGCAGCCGGAGGAAGGTGGCGCGCTCGCTCTGGGCCGCGAGACGCTCGAGGTTGTTGAGCGCCATGTCCGGATCCGGGGCCGCGGCCAGCTCGGCGAGCAGCCGGGGCAGAGCGGGCGCGAGCAGCTCGGCCTCGCGAGGGGTCGGGGTCAGCGCGTGCAGATTGCGCAGGGCCCCCGCCGGGTCCTCGAAGCCCAGGCGCCTGAGCTCGCGCAGCGCACGCCGGTCGTCGGGGGCGGCCGCCAGCACGTTCATCACGCTCACCGCGGACAACCGTCTACTTCTTCAGGCGCTTCATCTGCGGGGGCCCAGAAATGGCCCCGGCACTCCCCCATCCGCGGACGGCCCGTCCGGCGCGGACAACCGTTCCCCGCGACAATGGACAACCGGCTCCCCCGGTCAGATGGCGGCTTCGCCCTTCTCGCCGGTGCGGATGCGAATGGCCTCCCCCATCGACAGCACGAAGACCTTGCCGTCGCCGATGGAGCCGGTGCGGGCGGACTGGCAGATGACGGAGACCACCTTGTCCACCAGGTGGTCGGGAACCACGACCTCGACCTTGACCTTGGGCAGGAAGTCGATCGTGTACTCCGAGCCGCGATACAGCTCGGTGTGGCCCTTCTGCCGGCCGAACCCGCGCACCTCGGTGACGGTCATGCCGACGACGCCGAGCTCGTTGAGCGCCTCCTTGACGTCGTCGAGCTTGAACGGCTTGATCACCGCCTCGATCTTCTTCATGCCGGGCCTCCGTATCCTAGCGGGCTGCGACCTGTCCCCCACGCCTCAGCGGGTGCTGCGGGCCTTGAGCGCCTTGCGGTAGAGAGTACCGTATTCCCGCGCCGAGGAGTCCCACGAGAAGTCCTCGGCCATGGCGTTGCGCACCAGCGCCTTCCACCCCGATGGCTGCCGGTAGGTGGACGCGGCCCGGTGCACCGCCGCGAGCAGGGCGTCGGGGGTGAACGCGTCGAACAGGAAGCCGGTGCCGGTCCGGCGGGCCGGGTCGAACTCGGTCACGGTGTCGGCGAGCCCGCCGGTGCGCCGCACGATCGGCGCCCCGCCGTAGCGCAGGGCGATGAGCTGGCCGAGCCCACAGGGCTCGTAGCGCGACGGCATGAGGAAGGCGTCGGTCCCCGCGTAGATCCGGCGGGCGAGCTCGTCGTCGTAGCCGATGCGCACCGCGACCCGTCCGGGGTGCGCGGCCGCCGCGCCGCGGAAGGCCTCCTCGAGGTGGGCGTCGCCCGAGCCGAGCACCACGAGCTGGGCGCCCTCCGCGAGGATGCCGGGGAGCGCCTCCAGCACCAGCTCCATCCCCTTCTGCTCGGCGAGCCGGGTGACGATGCCGACGACCGGGCCCGCGGCATCCTCGAGCCGGAGCTCGCGGCGCAGGGTCTCCCGGCAGATCGCCTTGGGCTCCGGATCACCGGCCGAGTAGGGATGGGCGATGGCCGGATCCTTCTGCGGGTTCCACATCTCGTAGTCGATGCCGTTGACCACCCCGTGCAGGTCGTGGCTGCGCTCCTCCAGCACGCCCTCGAGCCCGCATCCGAAGGCGGCGGTGCGGATCTCCCGCGCATAGGTGCGGCTCACCGTGGTCAGCAGATCGGAGAAGACGAGCCCGCCCTTCAGGAAGTTCAGCTTGCCGTAGAACTCGATGCCGGCCGGCGTGAAGAGATCCCAGCCGAGCCCGGTCATCGGCATGTCGTAGTGCCAGAACACCCCCTGGTAGGCCAGGTTGTGGATGGTGAAGACGGAGGCGAGGCCGCCCAGCAGCGGATGGTCGCGGTAGAGGGTGCGCAGATACACGGGCAGGAGGCCGGTCTGCCAGTCGTTGGCGTGGATGACCTGCGGCTGCCACCTGACCCCGGGGCGCGCCGCGTCCAGGGCGACCAGGCCCTCCAGGGCGGCCCGGCAGAGGAAGACGAAGCGCTCGCAGTTGTCCCAGTAGTCGCCGTCGGCGGTGCCGTAGAGGCTGTCGCGGTTGTAGTAGTGCTCGTGCTCGAGCAGGTAGACCGGCACTCCGGAGGCCGCGCGGCCCTCGAGCAGCGCGCCCTCGGCGGTCCGGTCCCCGAGCGGCACCCGGATGCTCGGCACCACCAGCCGGGTCTCGGTGGCGTGGGTCTCCGCGCCCCGGTACTTCGGCAGCAGGATCCGCACGTCGTGCCCCAGCGCGGCCAGCGCGCGCGGCAGGGCCCCCGCCACGTCGGCGAGCCCGCCGGTCTTGGCGAACGGGGTCACCTCGGAGGCGACCACCAGGACGCGGAGCCGGCCGGCCACCTCAGGCCTCCTCCTCGAGGATCGGGTACACGAGCGCGGTGATGTGCGAGGAGATCCGCTTGAGGTTCGTCAGCACGTCGAGGTGGATCTCCGAGGTCTCGAGCGACTCGGCCAGCCCGCGCCGCAGCCGCGTCAGGTGCGAGTCGCGCAGCTCGCGCTCCCGCTGCCGGACCACCGGGCGCTGGTCGAGCACCTCCTGGGCGAGGTTCCGGTCGTTGGCCGCGAAGCCCGCGATGGCCCGCTCGAGGTTCTTGGAGACCAGCGAGTGAAACTCGATCAGCTCGCCCTCTCCCGCCTCCGAGAAGCGGCGGCCCTGGTAGAGCTTCTTGCGCGCGAGCTCCATCAGGTTCTTGTCGATGATGTCGCCGATGTTCTCGAGGTTGCCGATGAAGGAGATGAGGGCGATCTCCTTCTGGGCCAGGTCCGGGCCCATCGTCTCCCGGCCCAGGCGCGAGAGGAAGATCTTGATCTCCCGCTCGAGGTAGTCGAGCTGGTCGTCGCGCCGCTCCACGTCCTCCAGCAGCTCCTGGTTGTCGGAGCGGAGCACCACCATGGCGTCGCGCAGCATGCCCTGCGCCACGTCGCCCATACGCAGGGCCTCCCGGGTCGCCTGTCCGATCGCGAGGGCCGGCTGGTCCAGGAAGCGGTCGTCCAGGTAGCGGGTGCGGTAGGGATTGTCGCCCCGCTCCTCTTCCGGCACCAGGGCGCTGATCGCCCGGGCCGCCCAGGGGGCGAAGGGCAGGAAGAGCGCACTGATCGCCACGTTGAAGAAGGTGTGGGCGTTGGCGATCTGACGAGCCGGATCCGCCGCGGTCTGGGCGATCACCGCGGTGAGCGGGCCGATGAACGGGAAGACGAGCGCCACCCCGAGCACCTTGAACGCGATGTGGGCCGCGGCCACCCGCCGCGCGTCGGAGGACGAGCGCAGGCTCGCGGCCAACGCGGTGGCGCAGGTGCCGATGTTGGCGCCGAGCACCACCGGGATCGCGGCGGCGAGCGGCAGCAGGCCCTGCTGCCCGAGCGAGAGCATGAGGCCGATGGTGGCGGCGGAGGAGGCCATGCTCGCGCTCAGCACCGCGCCCACCAGCAGGGCGAGGAACTGGTTGTCGGCCAGCGACACCAGCACCTGCCGGGTCAGCTCGTTGGCCGCGAGCGGGGCGAGCCCGTCGTTCATCACCTTCATGCCGAGGAAGATGAAGCCGAAGCCCAGGATCACCTGGCCCAGGTTCTTCACGAGGCCCCGGCGGGCGAAGAAGGCCATCGCGAAGCCGACCCCGACCAGGAGCAGCGACAGCTCCTGGACGTTGAACGCGAGCAGCTGCACCGTGAACGTGGTGCCGATGTCCGCCCCCAGGATGACCCCCAGCGACTGGCGGAAGGTGACCAGCCCCGCCGAGACGAAGCCGATGAGCATGAGGGTGGTGGCGGACGACGACTGGATGATCGCGGTGACCAGGGCGCCGGAGGCCACCGCGGCCAGCCTGGTCCGGGTCATGCTGGTGAGCAGGTGCCGGAGGTGGCCCCCCGCCACCCGCTGCAGCCCCTCGCCGATGAGCTGCATGCCGTAGAGCAGCAGGGCCAGGCCGCCGAAGAGCGCCAGCAGCGTCATGTCAGGGGCTGAGGGGGGCGGCGATCGCAACGTCGATGTCGCGCAGGTGCCCGGTCTCGTTCACCGAGACCACGCGCGGCGGCGAGATCTCCGAGAGCGAGCAGTTGGAGACCGCGATCCGCCAGATCGAGGACAGCGGCAGGCCGAGCCAGTGGGCGAGCAGGGCGCTGATCACGCCCCCGTGCGAGACGATCAGGATCGCCTCGCCGTCGGGATGCGCCGAGGCGATCCGGTCCACCGCCTGGAGCGCGCGCGCCTGCACCTGCGCGAGGGGCTCGCCGCCGGGCGGCCGGCACTGCACCGGGTCGCGGACCCACTGGGCGTAGGGGTCGCCGGGACGGGTGCGGATCTCCTCCACCGTGCAGCCCTCCCACTCGCCCAGGGAGAGCTCGCGCAGGTCGGCCACCACCGTCAGCGGCAGGTCGAGGCCGGCCACCGCGATCTCGGCGGTGCGGCGAGCCCGCTCGAGCGGGCTCGTGTAGACGTGAGCGATCCGCCGGCGCCCGACCGCCTGGCGGAGCGCCTCGGCCTGGCGGACGCCGAGCGGAGACAGCGCCACGTCCTGCGCGCCCTGGAACCGCCGGACCGCGTTGGACACGGACTGGCCGTGCCGCGCGAGCACGAGCCGCCTCATCGCCCAGCCCCCACCGCGGCCGCGGCGGTCCGCAGGCGCGCGAGGACCTCGGCGCGGCCCAGGATACTCATCACCTCGAAGATCGGCGGGCTCGCCGCCTTGCCCGCGATCGCGATGCGGGTGAGCTGGGCCAGGTCCACCAGCTTGAGGCCGAGATCCGCGGCCAGGAAGCGGTAGAGCGCCTCGAGCGCCGGGGGATCCATCGCCTCCTGGGCCTCGAGACGCTTGATCAGAAGGGCGTAGCGCTCGGCCGCGCTCTCCTTCCAGAACTTGGCGGTGGCCTGCGGGTCGTACGCCGCGGGCCGCCGCAGGAAGAACGCGGCCTGCTCGGCCATCTCGACCAGGGTGCGCGCCCGCTCCCGGAGCGTCTCGACCACGCGAGCCAACCACCCGGGATCCGCGGGCGCGGGCAGGCCCGCCCGGTCCAGGAACGGGGCCAGCTCGCGGGCCAGCCGCTCGGCGGGCAGCGTCTTGATCCACTGGTGGTTCACCCACTTGAACTTCTCGAGGTCGAACACCGCGTCCGCCGCGCCCACGTGGGCGAGGTCGAAGTGCCGGATCAGGTCCTCCCGGGAGAAGATCTCCTGGTCCCCGTGCGACCAGCCGAGGCGCGCCAGGTAGTTCAGCATCGCCTCGGGCAGGATCCCCATGTCGCGGAAAGCGAGCACCGAGGTGGCGCCGTGCCGCTTGGACAGGCGCGTCTTGTCGGCGGCCAGGATCATCGGGATGTGGGCGAAGATCGGCAGCGGATAGCCGAGGGCCTGGTAGCACAGGACCTGCTTCGGCGTGTTCGACAGGTGGTCGTTGCCGCGGATGACGTGGGTGATCTTCATGGTCACGTCATCGACCACCACGCAGAAGTTGTAGGTCGGGGTGCCGTCGGTGCGCACGAGGATCCAGTCGTCGAGCTCGGCGTGGCCGAACACCACCCGGCCGCGGACCACGTCGTCCACCACCGTCTCGCCCTCGCGCGGGATCGCGAGGCGCAGCGCGTGGGACTCGGAGGCGGGAACCCCGGCCTCCCGGCACGTGCCGGGATAGCGGAAGGTCTCCTTGCGGGCCTCGGCGGCCCGGCGCAGCGTCTCGAGCGTCTCCGGGGTGCAGCGGCAGCGGTAGGCCTTGCCCTCCGCGAGCAGCCGCTCGGCGTGCGCGCGATAGACGTCGAGCCGCTCGGTCTGCCGGTAGCCGGGGGTGGGCGGGCCCTCGTCCCAGTCGAGCCCCAGCCAGCGCAGCGCCTCGAGCAGTGCGTGGGTGTACTCCTCGGTGGACCGCGAGCGGTCGGTGTCCTCGATCCGGAGCACGTACACCCCGGCGTGGTGGCGCGCGAAGAGCCAGTTGAAGAGCGCGGTGCGGGCCCCCCCCACGTGGAGATGCCCGGTGGGGCTGGGAGGAAAGCGAACGCGGACCGGCTCAGACATGGAGCCTCTATTGTACTCCGGCCGCCCGCCCCGCTTCCGGGGGCCTGGGCCCCGGAGAGGCCGAGGTGCTACGATCGGGCCATGACCGAGCCGGCCAAGCCCTCCAACTTCGTCCGGGACGCCGTCCTAGAGGACCTCCAGACCGGCCGGCTCCCCCGCCCGGTGGTGACCCGCTTCCCCCCGGAGCCC
>DATIFV010000252.1:0-8563 GCA_035455085.1 Candidatus Methylomirabilota bacterium
AGCCGCACCGAGGGCTTCGAGGAGTGGGTCCGCTCGCTCGCGCCCTACACGCTCGAGCACGCCGAGGTCCTCACCGGCGTGCCGCGGGAGGACATCGCCCGGGCGGCCCGCTGGTACGCGCGGCCGCCGTTCTCGGGCTCGTGCCTGATCTGGGGCATGGGGATCACCCAGCACATCAACGGCACCGCCAATGCCCACGCGCTGCTGAACCTGTCGCTGGTCGCCGGCCAGATGGGCTTCCCGGGCTCCGGGGTCTCCCCCCTGCGCGGCCAGAACAACGTGCAGGGCTGCGGCGACGCCGGCTGTATCCCGACGAACCTGCCGGGCTACGCCGGGTACGGCCCGGAGGATCTCGACCGCTTCGAGCGGACCTGGGGCGCCCGGCCGCCGGAGGCGCCGGGGCTCGTGGCCACCGACATGGTCGAGGGCTGTCTCGACGGACGGGTGCGCGCCATGTACGTGGTCGGCGAGAACCCGCTGCTGTCCGAGCCCGACCTGCACCACGCCGAGAAGGCCATCCGGCAGCTCAACTTCCTGGTGGTGCAGGACCTCTTCATGCACGAGACCGCCGAGCACGCCCACGTCTTCCTGCCCGCCGCCGCCTTCGCCGAGAAGGACGGCACCTTCACCAACTCGGAGCGCCGCGTCCAGCGCATCCGCCGGGCCATCGACCCGCCCGGGCAGGCCCGCCCCGACTGGTGGATCGCCGGCGAGCTGGCCAAGCGCACGGCCCGGCGGCTCGGGCTGCGGGTGACCGGCTTCGACTACCGGCATCCGTCCGAGATCTTCGACGAGATGGCGGGCCTCTGGCCGGCCCTGCGCGGGATGTCGTACGCGCGGCTGGATCGCGGCGGGCTGCAGTGGCCGTGCCCCGACCCCGAGCATCCGGGCACGCGCTATCTTTACGGCGAGGCCTTCCCACGCGGCAAGGGCCGGTTCGTGGCGGTGGCCCAGACCGCCCCCGCCGCGGAGCTGCCGGATTCCGAGTATCCGTTCGTGCTCAACACGGGCCGGCTCCTCTATCACTGGCACGGGGGCACCCTGACCCGGCGGGTGCAGGGCCTGCTGGAGCTGGCCCCGCGCCTCGAGGTCGCGGTGAACCCGGGCGACGCGCGGGCGCTGGGAGTCGGCGACGGGGCCGCGCTGCGGGTGGTCTCCCGCCGGGGCGTGCTGACCGGCTACGCGCGGGTGACCGAGGCGGTGCGGCCGGGGGCGGTGTTCGTGCCGTTCGTCAAGCTGAACGACTCGGCGGCGAACTTCCTCACCAACGCCGCCTACGACCCCTCGGCCCGGATCCCCGAGTACAAGGTCTGTGCCGTACGCCTCGAGCGAATCTCCTAGCCGGCCGTCTCCGTCCCCGTCCGTTCAGGCGGGCGTGGTCTCGCTCAGGAACGCATCGAGGACCCCGGCGAATGCAAGCGGCGCGTCCAGCACCAGGTGATGGTACGTCCCGGGGATCTCCACCAGGCGGGCCCGCGGCAGCCGCGCGAGCATGTCCGCGGCCATCTCGCTCGGCAGGACCGGCGAGTGCTCGCCGCGCACCAGCAGGGTCGGGGCGGTGATGCGCTCGAGCAGGGCCCAGCCGTCGGTGGGCCGGCGCCGTCCGTTACAGGCGGGATCGAAGCGGTAGAGGAACCGGCCGTCCCGCTCCACGATCCCCTGCCGAGCCAGGTGCTCCAGGAGCCGGGCATCGGCCACCGTTTCCCGCGGCAGCAGGCGGAAGCTCTGGAGCGCCGAGTCGAGGGTCTGGTGGCGCATGGGCCCGCGCTCGCCCCGGCGATGCATGTGCTGCAGGCGCTCGGCCGGGATGGCGGGACGGCTGTCCACCACCACCAGACGATCCACCCGCTGCGGGTGCCAGGCCGCGAACCCCATCGCGTTGTGCCCGCCCATGGAGTGGCCGATCACCGTCATGCGGGGCCAGCCCATGGCCTCCATGACCTCGACCAGATCGCCGGCGAAGTCCTCGGTACCGTAGGCGGGCTCGGGCGCCCAGTCGCTGGCCCCGTGGCCCCGCTGGTCCAGCGACAGCACGTGGTAGCGATCGGTGAAGCTCCCGACGACGCCGTCGAACCAGTGGGCGTGGGCGGAGCCTCCATGCAGGAAGCAGAGGGCGGGGCGGCCGGGCTCCCCCCACTCCAGCGCGCTCAGGGTGAGCCCGGCCACCTTCAGGGCGCGGGGCCGGGCGGTCTCGCAGGCGAAGCGGAGCGGATCGGTCATGGGGCGCATTGTACCGAGGCCCTCGGTAATTGTGACCATCCGCGTTGTCATCTGGCGGACTTTGTCAGCCCACGGACACCGGCGGGCGGGGCCCGGAGGGCGGGGGATCGCGTTTTCAGTCACTTGCCGGAGCGGGGAAGTGGCAAGCGGGTTGCTGACAACTGGCGTGCACACTCACATAACGCTTGGCAACTCGAACCCCTTACCTGAATAATCTGGGACCGACGAATGGACCATAGCGCTCCGCCCCGCTCGCTCTCCTGGACCTCGCTCTGCGTCCTGACGGTGCTGGCGGCCCTCCTCGAGGTCACGATCCTGTTCCCCTCGGTGGTGGTCCCGACGACGCGCTTCGCCGCCGCCCTGTCGTGGGACGCGAGCCGCCACGAGTATCCCTCACCGGAGGCGCCGGCCCCCGAGATGTCCGAGCCCCAGACCGTGACCGCGCCGCCGGCGGCGCCCGAGCCTCCCGCCGCCGCTACACCGGCGGCGCCGACGGTACGCCGCGGCCCGGCGCGCCCGATGATCGGCCGGGTGCTGGACGCTTCGTCCGGGGCGCCGCTGCACGGAGCGTCCGTGTGGGCGGGCCCGACCGAGATCGTGACCGACGCCGAGGGCCGGTTCGGCACCCCGCCGGTGGAGCCGGGCACCGCGGTCTGGGTGAAGCGGCCGGGCTACGAGCGCAAGAAGCTGACCGCCGGCGAGGCCGGCGACGTCACCGTCAAGCTCGATCCCCACGCGGTGCACGCGGCGTACCTCACGTACTACGGCGTCGCCGACCGGGGCATCCGGCAGCGCGTCCTCGACCTGGTGGAGCGTACCGAGCTCAACGCGGTCGTCATCGACATCAAGGGCGATCGCGGCCTGATCCCCTACCGCACCGCGGTGCCGGCCGCGCTCGATTCGGGCGCCATGGGCCCGGTCAACATCAAGGACTTCGACGAGCAGCTCGCGGCGTGGAAGGCGCGTGGCATCTACACCATCGCGCGCATCGTGGCCTTCAAGGACAACGTGCGCGCCAACGCCCGGCCCGACCTGGCCGTGATCGACACGCGCACCGGCAAGCCCTGGATCGACCGCGAGAACCTGGCCTGGCTCGACCCGTTCCGCGAGGAGAACTGGGACTACATCATCGCGATCGCGAAGGAAGCGGCCCAGAAGGGCTTCGACGAGATCCAGTTCGACTACGTACGCTTCCCGACCGACGGCAAGCTCTCGGCCGCCCGCTACTCTCAGCCCAACTCGGCGGCCACGCGGCTGCCCGCCATCGCCGCCTTCCTGGCCAAGGCCCGCCGCGAGATCGGGCCCACCGGCGCCTACCTGGCCGCCGACATCTTCGGCTACACCGCCTTCAACACCAACGACACCGACATCGGCCAGCGGATCGAGGAGATCTCGGTCAGCCTCGACTACATCTGCCCGATGGTCTACCCCTCCGGGTACCACCTGGGCATCCCGGGCGTGCGCAACCCGGTGCAGAACCCCTACGAGATCGTCAAGGAGAGCGTGCGGCTGACCCGCCAGCGCTCGCAGAGCATCGGGGCGCAGGTGCGGCCGTGGCTGCAGGACTTCAAGGACTACGCCTTCGACAAGCGCATCTTCGGCCCCGGCGAGGTCCGCGCCCAGATCCGCGGCAGCGTGGACGGCGGCGGTGTCGGCTGGATGCTGTGGAACCCGAAGAACGACTACACCGCCGCCGCGCTCCGCCCCAAGACCACCGCGGTCTCCCGGTCGGCGCAATAAGACGCCCATGCGCGCCGGCCTGTCGCTCGCCCTGGTCGCCGTCTTCCTGGGCACCGCGGTGCTGGCCGGCGCCCAGGCGCCCGCCCGTGAGCCCAATGAGCTCGGCCGGGTGATGATCCTCGAGTACCACAAGATCGACCGGCCGGAAGGCCGCTGGACCCGCACCCCCGAGAATTTCCGGCGCGACCTGCAGCGCCTCTGGGAGCGCGGCTACCGCCTGGTGGCCCTCAACGACTACCTGGACGGCCGGATCGCGCTACCCGCGGGCACCACCCCGGTCATCCTGACCTTCGACGATTCCTCGCCGGGCCAGTTCCGCTACCTCCCGCAGGGCAACGACTGGATCATCGACCCCGACTGCGGCCTCGGCATCCTGGAGGCCTTCGCGCGCGAGCACCCAGGCTTCGGCCGCACCGCGACCTTCTACGTGCTGCCGGGCGCCAATCCGCCCAACCGCCTCTTCAACCAGCCCGAGCTGGCCACCCGCAAGCTGCAGTACCTGGCCAGCCAGGGCTACGAGATCGGCAACCATTCGCTGTGGCACGCGGAGCTGGGCCGGTACCCCGAGCCGGTGGTGCGCGACCAGCTCGCGGGCGCGCAGGAGTGGGTGCAGCGCCACGTGCCGGGCTATCGCTTCCGCACCCTCGCGCTCCCGATGGGGAGCTACCCCAAGGAGCTGCCGTGGGCGGTGGCGGGGCAGGCCAAGGGCATGACGTACAAGCACGACGCCATCCTGATGGTGGCGGGCGGCGCCGCGCCCTCGCCCCACGCCAAGAGCTTCGACCCCTACCGCCTGCCCCGCATCCAGGCGGTGGATCGCGACCTGGACTACTGGATCACCTACTTCGATCGCAACCCGGGCGAGCGCTACGTGAGCGACGGCGACGCCGCCACCATCACGCTGGCGAGCGGCAGCCGCGACAAGCTGGGAGCGGTACGCACTGCCCGCGTGATCGAGCGCCGGTAGCCCCGCCCCCTCACCCGTAGCCGAGTCACCGCCGTTCGAGCGCGGGCTTTGCCGGCGCAACCGGTCGATCGCCCCCTTCGAAGAAACTAGCGGTAGATCAGGTAGGGCGCGCGGCGCTGCAGGAAGGCGCTGCGGGCGTAGTCGGCCCACGCGAGGAGCCGGGCGAACGGGTCGCCCTTCAGCAGCGACCACATCGTGAACCGGTTGACCAGCAGGTTCTGGATGGCGGCGGGCCGGTACTGCCCCGGGTAGCGCTCCATGAGCTCGCGGCCCAGCGCCAGCCCCACCGTGACCGGGCGGATCGCGTCCCGGTCGGTCACCTGCAGCCGCACCCCGCCCAGGCCTCGGTTCGCGTGCACGCTCGAGGTCGGGGTGAAGAGGATGGGATGGAACTGCACGCCGGCGAGCCCGCGGGCGTTCATGGCGTCGGCCAGCTCCTGGGGATCCGTGATCCAGGGCGCCCCGATCACCTCGAAGGGCATGTCGGTGCCGCGGCCCACCGAGAGGTTGGTCGCCTCCAGCAGGCCGACCCCCGCGTAGAGCAGGGCCTGCGTCTGGTTGCGGATGTTCGGTGAAGGGTTCACCCAGGGCAGCCCCGTCTCGTCGAACCACTGCGAGCGCTGCCAGTTCTCGAGCGGTATCACGGTCAGCTTCACCGGGAGCTTCCGCTCCGCCACCACCATCTGGGCGAACTCGCCGATGGTCATCCCGGTGCGCACCGGGATGGTGTGGGGCGCGGTGAAGGAGCGCATGTCGGGGTCCATCAGCGGACCCTCGACCACCGCGCCGGTGATCGGGTTCGGACGGTCCAGCACCACGACCTGGATGCCCCGGCGCCCGCCCTCCTCCAGCGCGTACACCAGCGTGGTGAGGTAGGTGTAGTAGCGCACCCCGACGTCCTGGATGTCGAAGACCAGCGTGTCGATGCCGTTGAGCTGCTCGGGCGACGGCCGCCGCGCGGGCCCGTACAGGCTCCAGATCGGCAGCCCGGTGGCCGCGTCGCGGCTGTTGGGCACGCCGGCGTCGACCAGTCCGGAGATCCCGTGCTCGGGCGAGAAGAGGGCGCGCAGCTTGACCTGGGGCGCCGCGGCCAGCAGGTCGATCGCGCGCTGCCCCTGTGCGTCGATCCCGGTCTGGTTGGTGATCAGCCCCACCGAGCGTCCGGCGAGCGGCGCGAAGTCCTCGGCCACCAGCCGGTCGAGGCCGGTCTGCGTGGATCCCGCCGGGAGCAGCGGCACCCCGTCCGCCGCCGGGCCGGCGCTACCCTCGGTCCCGACGGAGGCCATCCTCGTGGTCGGGTCCTCGCGGGGCATGAAGCGCGTGCCGATCGCGGCGCTCACCCGCCGCCGCAGCTCCGCAACGTCGCCCTTGCCGTAGGGATGCACTCGGTTCGTGAGCAGGATCATGTAGACGTCCGTCGCCGGATCCATCCAGATCGCGGTGCCGGTGAAGCCGGTGTGGCCGACCGAGCCCATCGGGAAGTAGGCGCCGAGCGTGCGCGAGTAGGGGGAAGCGATGTCCCAGCCGAGGCCCCGCGTGGTCTCGCCGATCGCGTGGGGCCCGAACATGGCCCGCACCGTGGCCTCCTTCAGGTAGCGCCGGCCGCCGAGCTGGCCGCCCGCGAGCAGCATGCGGCAGAACCGGCTCAGGTCGGCGGCGGTGGAGAAGAGGCCGGCGTGCCCCGCGACACCGTTCAGCAGCCGCGAGTTACCGTCGTGCACCACCCCGCGCAGCGGGCCGTGGCTGTTGACCACCTCGGTGGGGGCGATGCGCCGGCGCCAGGCCGAGGGCGGCGCGAAGGCGGTGTCGCGCATGCCGAGGGGCGCGTAGAACTGCTTGCGGGCGAAGTTGTCGAGCCGCTCGCCGCTCACGCGCCGGACCAGCTCGCCGAGCAGGATGAAGCCGGTGTCGCTGTAGAGGAACGTGGTGCCCGGGGCCACCGCGAGGCCCGCCTTCGCCTGCAGCCGCGCCGCCTCCGGGAAGCCCTTGGCCATCGCCTCGCGGGAGGGCAGGTCGTTCATCCCCGCCGAGTGCGTGAGCAGCCGGATCACCGTGACGTCCTGGAAGGCGGGGGTGTCGAACTCCTTGAGATACCTCCCGAGCGGCGCGTTCAGATCCACCTTGCCCATCTCCCACAGCCGGAGGACCGAGGGCGTGGTCGCGATCACCTTGGTGAGGGAGGCGATGTCGAAGATGGTGTCCGCGGTCATGAGCTCGGGCTTGGGGACGGTGGCCCGCCAGCCCAGCACCTTCCGGTGGAGGATCTGATCACGCTGGCCGACGATGAGGACCGCGCCCGGCACCTCGGAGGCCGCCACCGCGTCGCGCACCGCCTCGTCGACGGCATGCTGCCAGGCGGCGGGCTGGGCGCGGATCGGCGTAGGCAGGGAGACCATCAGCAGCATCGCGCCGAGCACGGCCAGGACAAGCCGCATGGCTCTATGATACGGGCAGGCCCGCGATCACCGCGCGGGAATCACCACGTCCCGGGCCCGTGCTAGGATTCGCCCGTGGCGCCGCGCGTGTTCGTCACCGGTGGGACCGGCTTCGTGGGCAAGGCCGTCGTCCGCGCACTTCTTGCGCGGGGTTTTCTCGTGCGCTGCCTGGTGCGGCCGGGCTCGGAGCAGGATCTCAAGGGCTTCGAGTCCATCGACCGCGTGCCGGGCGACGTCATGGATCCCGATCGCCTGGTCCCGAGCGTGGAAGGCTGCGTGGCGATCGTGCATCTCGTCGGGATCATCCGCGAGCAGCCCGGCCGCGGCATCACCTTCGAGCGGCTGCACCGCCAGGCCACCCGCAACGTGGTGGAGCTCGCGCGCGCGGCCGGCGTCAAGCGCCTCGTGCACATGAGCGCGCTCGGCACCCGGCCCGGGGCCCGCGCCCGGTATCACCAGACCAAGTGGGAGGCGGAGGAGGCGGTGCGCACGAGCGATCTGGAGTGGACCATCCTGCGCCCCTCGATCATCTTCGGGCGCGGCGATGCCTTCGTGTCGACGCTGGGCACCGCGGTCCGGCGCCTGCCCGTGATGCCGGTGCTGGGCGACGGCCGCTATCGCCTCCAACCGATCCCGGTGGAGCAGGTCGCGGAGGGCTTCGCGCGCGCCCTTCGCACTCCCGCGACCGTGCGCCAGACGTACGAGGTGGCCGGACCGGCCCCCTACGCTTTCGTGGACCTGCTGGGCGAGATCGGCCGCGCGGTGGGCCGGCCGCACGTGCGGACGCTCCACGTGCCGCTGGCCCCGGTGCGGGCGCTCACCCGCGCCCTCGACTGGCTGCCGCTCTACCCCCTCTCGCGGGATCAGCTGATCATGCTGGAGGAGGAGAGCATCACCGATCCCTCGCGCTTCTTCGCCGAGCTCGGCCTGGAGCCCGAGCCGCTGCCGGTCGGCCTCAGGCGCATGTTCGGCCCGTCATGAGCGAGTGGCCGTCGCGCGGCGCCTTCCCCCACCAGCACGGAGACCCGCGTGGCCTCATCGAGCGCATCCAGGCCCAGCTCCGGGACCGCATCGAGGAGGCGGTGGAGATGGCCGCGCTCAAGCTCATGGTGGACCTGCGCGCGGCGACCGGGCGCCCGGCGCCCGAGAGCACCAGCCCCGCCGACCGGGCCGAGTTCGAGGCCACCACGCGCGCCGCGCT
>DATIFV010000253.1:0-7103 GCA_035455085.1 Candidatus Methylomirabilota bacterium
CGAGCACCTGTTCCCCAAGATCACCCAGCCGGGCCTCGACGATCTGCGCCGGCGCATCGGGGTGCCGGATGCCCTCCGCGGCCTGGTGGTCAAGGCCTTCATCGTGAGCCCCCGCCCCGCGGACCCCGCCTTCGCCCGCGAGCTGCAGGAGTGGACGCGCACCCGGCTGGCCCAGCACGAGTACCCGCGCCAGGTCGCGTTCGTGGCCGAGCTGCCCAAGACCCCGGCCGGCAAGGTGAACCGCAAGGTGCTCCGCGAGCGGGAGGCCGGGGCCTCCATCTCCGCGCCCTAGGAGAGAGTCATGGCTGCCGAGACCGCGCAGATGTTCCCCAAGATCACCCAGCAGGGCCTCGACGATCTCCGTCGGCGCATCGGCGTCCCGATCACGGACACCCTCGAGCCCTGGTGCCACGAGGCCACCCGCGACAACATCCGCCACTATGCCCACGGCATCGGCGACGACAACCCGCTCTGGTGCGACCCGGCCTACGCGGCGCGCACGCGCCACCACGGCCTCGTCGCCCTACCGACCTTCCTGTTCGCGACCAGCCGCATCATCTCCGGCTACGTGGGCGGCCTCGCGGGGGTGCACGCGATGTGGGCGGGCGCCGACTGGACCTGGCACGAGCCGGTGCGGCGCAACGACGAGATCGCGACCGAGGCCTGGCTCAAGGATCTGATCGAGCACGAGACACGCTTCGCGGGGCGCGCGGTGCAGCAGATCTACCATGTGCGGTTCCGCAACCAGCGCGGGGAGATGGTGGCCGAGGCCGACAGCTGGTGCTTCCGCACCGAGCGCGACCACGCGCGCGAGCAGGGCACCAAGTACGAGGCGGTCAAGCGCAAGCCCCCGCGACGCTACTCCGACGAGGATCTCGCCGAGCTCTACCGCCTGTACGCGGGCGAGGAGGTGCGCGGCGCCGTTCCCCGCTACTGGCAGGACGTGACCGTCGGCGAGACGCTGCCCCGCATGGCCAAGGGGCCGATGACCGTGACCGGCTTCATCGCCTACGCCCAGGGCTGGGGCGGCCTCTACATCCGGGCCAACAAGCTCGCCTGGAAGCAGATCACCCGCCACGGGGGCCTCGGGATCAAGAACCGCTTCGGCATCCCGGACTGCCCCGAGCGCGTGCACTGGGAGCACGAGTTCGCGACCGCGGTGGGCGCGCCCGGCGCCTACGACTACGGCCCGGAGCGCTGCTCCTGGCTCACCCATCACCTCACGAACTGGATGGGCGACGACGGCTTCCTGCGCCGCGCCCACTGCAAGATCCGCCGGCACAACCCGGAGGGCGACTACCTGATCATCGAGGGCCGGGTCACCGGCAAGCGCGTCGAGAGCGGCCGCCACCTGGTCGAGATCGAGCAGGAGGCGCGCAACCAGGACGGCGAGCTCTCGGTGGTGGGCGGCGGCGTGGTGGAGCTGCCCGCGCGCGCATGATGGGCGTCCGCCCCGGTCTCGAGGTCCTCGCCTCGCGCCTACCCTCGCTCCTCGCCGGCCGCCGCGTCGGCCTGCTCTGCCACCCCGCGTCGGTGGCGCGCGACCTGACCCACGCGGCCGACGTGATCCGGCGGCTGCGTGGCGTGCGCCTCGCCGCGCTGTTCGGGCCCGAGCACGGTCTCGCCGGCATCGTGCAGGACCACGTCCACGTCGCGACCCGGTACGACCGCGCGCGCCGGCTGCCCGTGCACAGCCTCTACGGGAGGCGGCTCGAGCCGACCCCCGCCATGCTGCGGGACATCGACGTGCTGGTGGTGGACCTGCAGGACGTGGGGGCGCGCTACTACACCTACGCATGGACCACCGTGCTGGCCATGCGGGTGTGCGCCCGGGAGGGCAAGCCGGTGGTGGTGCTGGACCGGCCGAACCCCCTCGGCGGCGCGCGCCTGGAGGGCAACTGGGCCAACCCGCGCTTCGCCTCCTTCGTGGGCCTCTACCCGTTGCCGATCCGCCACGGCATGACCATCGCGGAGCTCGCCGCCTACCACAACGAGACGCAGGCGCTCGGCTGCGACCTGACCGTGGTGCCGATGGCGGGCTGGCGGCGGGAGATGCTCTGGGAGGACACCGAGCTGCCGTGGGTGGCGCCCTCGCCGAACATGCCGACCCCCGACACCGCGCGCGTCTACCCGGGCGGCTGCCTGCTCGAGGGCACGAACCTCTCCGAGGCGCGCGGCACCACCCGGCCCTTCGAGTGGGTCGGCGCGCCCTATCTCGACGGGACGCAGCTGGCCGCCGCCCTCGCGCGCCGGGACCTGCCCGGGGTGCGCTTCCGCCCCATCGCCTTCGAGCCCATGTTCCACAAGTGGGCGCGGCGCGTCTGCCAGGGCGTGCAGGTGCACGTGACCGACTGGGATCGCTTCCGGTCCTACGCGACCTACCTGGCCCTGATCATCGAGGCGCGGCGCCAGGCCCCCCGGGGCTTCCGCTGGAAGCGGCCGCCCTACGAGTTCGAGTGGAAGAAGCGCCCCATCGACCTGATCTGCGGCACCGACCGCATCCGCCGGGACATCGAGCGCGGCGTCCCGCTCTCGCGGATGGAGGCCTCCTGGCGGGGCGACCTGGCCGCCTTCGCGCAGGCGCGCCGCCCTTACCTGCTATATAGATGATCGGGGCCGGATGAATGCGCTCGCCCTCCTCTTCCTCCTGGCCTTCGCGGTCTCGGTGGACCTGCGCATCATCGCCCCGGTGCTGCCGTCCATCACCGAGTCGCTGCACGCGACACCGGGCGCCATCGGCCAGGCCATGACCAGCTACGCGGTCGCCTACGGCGCCGGACAGCTCGTCTACGGCCCACTCTCCGACCGCCACGGCCGGGTGGCGGTGGTCCGGCTGGCCGCCCTCGGCTGGAGCGCGTGCACCGCGCTCTCCGCGGTCTGCACGAGCACCTGGCAGTTCGTGGCGGTGCGCCTCCTCGCGGGCGCCTTCGCGGGCTCGGTCATCCCGCTCACCCTCGTCTACATCGGCGACACCGTCGAGTACGCCCGGCGCCAGGTGGTGGTGGGCCGGTTCTCGGTGGTGACCTCGGCCGGGCTCGCCTTCTCGGCCGCGATCGGAGGCGCGGTGGCGCACTTCGTCTCGTGGCGGGCGATGCTGATCGGCTACGCGGTGCTCGCGCTGGTGCCCACCGCCCTGCTCTGGCGGCTGCCCCCGGGCGCGCCCCCGCGCGCGTCGGGCGAGGTGGAGCCGGTGGCCGGCTTCGCCGACTTCCTGCGGGACCCCTTCGGCCGGCGCGTCTACGCCGGGGTCTTCGCCGAGAGCTTCCTGCTCTGGGGCGCGGTGACCTACCTCGGCGCCTACGCGGCCTCCCGTTACCGGCTCGACCAGTTCGCGGTCGGGCTGCTGCTCGCCCTCTTCGGCGTCGGCACCATGATCGGCGGCGCGCTGATGGCGCCGATCCGGCGGCGCCTCTCCGAGCCGCGCCTCGCCCGCTGGGGCGGGCTGCTGATGGGCCTGTCGCTGCTCCTGATCGTCCCGGCCCGGACGTGGCCGCCCTTCGCGGCGGCCATGCTGCTGCTCGGGCTGGGCTTCGTGGGACTGCACACCACGCTCCAGGTCTACGGCACCGAGATCAGCCAGGCCGCGCGCGGCAAGGCCTTCTCGCTCTTCCCGGCGAGCCTCAGCGCGGGCATGGCGGCCGGCACCGCGGTGATGGGCCCGCTCGTGGACGCGGGAGGCGAGCGGCTCGTGCTGGCGATCTGCGGAGTGGGCCTGGTCGCGGCGGGCGCGGTCACCGCGCGGATCCGGCGCCGGAGGCGCGCGTGAGCCTGGAGGCGATGGTCGGCCGCCAGCTCGTGGTGGGCCTGCCCGGCCCCGACGCCACCGACGAGGACCTGCGCCACCTGCGCGACATCCACGCGGGCGGGCTCATGCTCTACCGGCGCAACTTCGAGACGCCCGAGCGCTTCCTGCGCTTCATCGCGCGGCTGGAGGAGGGCCTCGGGCGCCGGCTCCTCATCACCACGGACCACGAGGGCGGCCGCATCATCATGCTGAACCGCGGCGTCACCATCTTCCCGGACAACCTCACCGCGGGCACCGCGGGGGACGAGGCGATGGTGGGGCGGCAGGGGCTGATCGAGGGGCGCGAGCTCCGCCGGCTCGGGGTGGACGTGAGCTTCGGCCCGTGCCTGGACGTGCTCACCGAGCGCTACAGCCCGAACATCGGCATCCGGTCCTACGGCAAGGACCCCGCGCTCGTCGGGCGTCTGGGGGCTGCGCGCATCCGGGGCCTGCAGGCCGCCGGGGTCTCGGCCTGCGCCAAGCACTTCCCGGGCAAGGGACACGCGCCGGTGGACGCGCACCTGGGCCTGCCCGTCATCGACTCGGACTGGGGCGACATGCACGCGCGCCATCTGCCGCCCTTCCTGGCCGCGATCGAGGCGGGCAGCGACTGCATCATGACCTCGCACCCGCTCTACCCGAACCTCGATCCGGCCCCGGCCATGCCCGCCACGTTCTCCCGACTGATCGTGGAGGACTACCTGCGGGGGCAGATCGGCTACCGCGGGGTCATCGTCTCGGACGATCTCGAGATGGGCGCGATCGGCGCGCTCTGCCCGATCGGGGAGGCCGCGGTGCGCACCGCCGCCGCCGGCCACGATCTCCTGCTGGTCTGCCACACCGCCCCCGCCCAGCGCGCCGCCTACGAGGCGGTGCTCGCCGCCTACCGGGACCGGACCCTGCCGGTGCGCGCGCTCGAGCGGAGCATGGCCCGGCTCGACGCGCTCGACACGCGGCGGCCCGAGCGCGCCGTGGGCGGCGCACCGCGGGCGGAGGCCGACGGCGAGCCGCTCGCCCGAGCCATGGCCGCGCGCGCGGTCACCGCGGTGGCCGCGCCGGACACCGGGTGGTGGCGCGCGCTCAACGGCCGGGTCCTGGCCGTCTTCCCGCGGCTGTCCGCGCTGGCCGACCGCATCACCATCGAGCCCGCGATGCAGGACGAGGCTCGCTACCTGCGCGAGACGATGGCCCCGCACGGCGTGCAGCCGGAGCCGCTGGTGGTGGGCGTGGAGCCGACCCCGGAGGAGATCGAGCGGGCCCGCGCCGCGGCGGCGGACGCGGACGCCACCGTGCTCTTCCTCTACGACGCGCACCTCTACGCCTCGAACCGGGCGCTGCTGGAGGCGGTGCAGGCGGGCGCCCGCCGGCTCGGCGTGGTGCTGATGCGCGATCCATGGGACGCCGAGTACCTGGCCCCCGGTGTGGCCGCGCTCACCGCCTACGGGTGGCGTCGCTGCCAGCTCGAGGCGGTGCTGGCGCGCCTGCTCGCCTGACCGCCCCTACCGGGCGAGGATCATGTAGGTGGCCCGGCCGGCGGCCAGGAGCTTGCCCGCCGCGTCGCTGATGGTGGCCTCCCCGAAGGCGATGGTACGGCCTCGCCGCAGGATGCGCCCCTCCGCGTAGACGTCGCCGTCGCTCGACCCGATGAAGCTCACGTTCATGTCGAGCGTGGTCTGGCCGACCCCGCCCGCGGAGGCCTCGTGCAGGGTGGCGAGGGCGCCCCCCACCGCCATGTCGGTCAGCGCGGCGTAGACGCCGCCGTGCACCGGGGCGCCCACCGCGTTGCGCAGCTCGTCGCGCACCGGCACCCGCAGCCGCACCCAGCCTTCGCGGGCCGCCTCCACCTCGACCCCGAGGTGGCGCCAGAAGAAATTGGCGCGCGCGCGGGCACGCACCCGCTCCAGCAGCTCGTCGGTCATGCCCTCGTGCGGGGCATGTCGGGCTGCACCGCCTCGTCCAGGGTCAGCGCCGGCCGGCCGGAGAAGGGTTCCTGCCGGATTGGGCAAGCGTCGAGGTCGCACATCCGGCAGTAGATGCGGTGGCACGGATCGGTGTGGAGCGTCATCTCGCCCTCCACCCCCAGCTCCTTCACCACGCGCTCGCCCAGGTCCTCGGCCAGATCGTGCGAGCGCTCCACCGACCAGAACTCCGGCACGACCAGGTGGGCGTCCACGTGGTGGAAGCGGCCCGCGCGGATCGCGCGCAGGTGGTGGACCCGGATCACGCCCTGGCCCAGGTGGGGCTGCAGCACGCCCAGCAGCCGATGCAGCAGGGCCGGGTCCTCCTCGTCCAGGAGCCCGCCCGCCGCCTGGCGGACGAGACGGTAGCCGGTCCACAGGAGGTTCAGCGCCACCACGCCGGCCACCAGGGGGTCCAGCCACGTGATCCCGGTGAACCGCACCAGGAGCAGCCCGACCACGATCCCGGCGCTCGTGTAGAAGTCGGCGAGGACGTGCCGCCCGTCCGCGACCAGGGTGAGCGAGTCGTACTTCCGCCCGGTGCGGATCAGGTACCAGCCGAGCAGGAGGTTCACCACCCCCGCGCCCAGCACTATCGCCACCCCCACGTCCAGGGCGCGGACCTCCACCCCGCGGAGCAGGGCGAGCACGACCTCGTAGACGATCAGGACCGCCGCGAAGGCGATCAGGCCGCCCTCGAAGGCCGCGCTGAAGAACTCGACCTTGCCGTGCCCGTAGGGGTGGTTGCGGTCGGCGGGGCGCCCCGCGAAGATGATCCCGCCCAGGCCGAACACCGCGGCCACCACGTTGACGATGGACTCCAGCGCGTCGGAGAGGATGGCGGTGGACCCGGTGAGGAGGTAGGCCTGGTACTTGGCGGCCAGCAGCACCACCGACACCCCCAGCGAGATGAGCACCGCCCGCAGCCGTACCCGCTCCTCCCCGCCCGCCGCGGTCCCGTCCGCCATGGCCCCGATGATACCCGCGTCGCGCCCCGCTTGCCGCCCCGGGTATCATGACGGGGTGAGGCCACCCGAACCGCAAGGAGCCGCACGATGATCACCGTCCGCCCCGGCGCCCAGCGCGGGCACTTCGACCACGGCTGGCTGGACACCTCGCACACCTTCTCGTTCGCGGGCTACCACGACCCCGCGCACATGGGCTTCCGGTCGCTGAGGGTGATCAACGAGGACCGGGTGGCCGCGGGCCGAGGGTTCGGGGCCCATTCGCACCAGGACATGGAGATCGTGACCTACGTGCTGGACGGCGCCCTCGAGCACGCCGACAGCATGGGCAACCGGTCGGTCATCGTGCCCGGCGAGGTGCAGCGCATGAGCGCGGGCACCGGGGTGACCCACAGC
>DATIFV010000254.1:0-11150 GCA_035455085.1 Candidatus Methylomirabilota bacterium
GGTCGAAGGGCGAGCGCACGATCGAGGCCCGGAGGTAGCCTTCCCGGTAGCCCCGGCGGACCCCCTCGTTGATCGCGTCGCAGAGACCGCCGCCGGTGACGTGCACCTCCTGGCCGAGCTCGACGAAGCACACCACGAAGCCGGTGTCCTGGCAGTACGGGATCTTCCTGGTGCGGGCCAGCTCCGCGTTCTGCTGGAGGATCTGGAGCACCTGCCGGCCCGCCGGCGACCGCTCCTTCTCGAGCGCGCCCGCGAATGCCCGCAGCACGTCCGGCTCGAGAGAGTAGTTCGCCTCCATGCAGAGCTTCTTGACCGCATCGACGACGGCCGAGACGTGGATCTCGCGCATCACGGTCAAAGTTTCAGTTTATCGACCAGCTCGCGCACCGCGCCCGCCGACTTGGCGAAGGCGGCCTGCTCGTCGGGCAGCAGCTTGATCTCGATGATCTGCTCCACCCCCCGCCGGCCGAGCTTGACCGGCACCCCCACGTAGAGCCCCTTCACCCCGTACTGGCCGTCGAGGTAGGCCGCGCAGGGCAGGATCTTCTTCTTGTCCTTCAGGATGGCCTCGACCATCTCCACGGTGGAGGCGGCGGGCGCGTAGTAGGCGCTGCCCGACTTGAGGAAGGCCACGATCTCGGCCCCGCCGTTGGCGGTGCGGGCGACCAGGGCCTGGAGCCGGTCGGGCGGCAGGAGCTCGGTGATCGGGATGCCCGCCACCGTGGAGTAGCGCGGCAGGGGCACCATGGTGTCGCCGTGGCCGCCCAGGACGAAGGCGGTCACGTTCTCCACCGAGACCGCCAGCTCCTGGGCGATGAAGGTGCGGAAGCGCGCGGAGTCGAGGACGCCCGCCATGCCGAGGACGCGCTCGGCCGGGAAACCCGACTTCTTCCAGGCGAGCTGGACCATCGCGTCGAGCGGGTTGGTCACCAGGATCAGGATCGCGTTCCGGGAGCGGGCCACCACCTGCTCCACCACCGAGCCCACGATCTCCGCGTTCTTGAACAGGAGGTCGTCCCGGGTCATGCCGGGCTTGCGGGCCAGGCCCGCGGTGATGACCACGATGTCCGAGTCCGCGGTCTCGTCGTAGCCGTTGCTGCCGACCAGCCGGGAGTCGTAGCCGTGCACGGGACCGGCCTGGGCCAGGTCGAGCGCCTTGCCCTGCGGGATGCCCTCGACCACGTCCACCAGGACCACGTCGCCCAGCTCGCGCTCGACCGCGTACTGGGCGACCGAGGCGCCGACGTTGCCGGCGCCGATGACCGAGATCTTGGGCCGCGCCCCCATCACATCTTCTCCATGTTCTTGATGATGGCGGTGCCGAACTCCGAGCACTTCACCTCCTTCGCCCCGTCCATGAGGCGGGCGAAGTCGTAGGTGACGACCTTCTGGCCGATCGTCGTCTCCAGGCCCGCGACGATGCGGTCGGCCGCCTCGTTCCAGCCCATGTAGCGCAGCATCATCTCGCCGGAGAGGATGACCGAGCCGGGATTGACCTTGTCCTGCCCGGTGTACTTGGGCGCGGTACCGTGGGTGGCCTCGAAGAGCGCGTGCCCGGTGTCGTAGTTGATGTTGGCTCCGGGGGCGATGCCGATGCCGCCCACCTGCGCGGCCAGCGCGTCCGAGATCAGGTCGCCGGTGAGGTTGCAGCACGGGATCACGTCGAACTCGTCGGGCCGGGTCAGGATCTGCTGCAGGAACGCGTCGGTGATGGCGTCCTTGACCAGCATCTTGCCCGCGGGCGGCTTGCCGCCGCACTCGTCCCAGCCGATCAGGCGGTCGGAGAACTCGCGCTTGGCCAGCGCGTAGCCCCACTTCATGAACATGCCCTCCGTGTACTTCTGGATGTTGCCCTTGTGCACCAGGGTCACGTTCCGGCGGCCGTTCTCGATGGCGTAGCGCATGGCGGCCCGGATCAGCCGCTCCGAGCCTTCCTTGGACACCGGCTTGATGCCGATGGACGAGGTCTCGGGGAAGCGGATCTTCTTGACCCCCATCTCCTTCTGGAGGAACGCGACCACCTTCTTCGCCTCCGGCGTCCCCTGCTCCCACTCGATGCCCGCGTAGATGTCCTCGGTGTTCTCGCGGAAGATCACCATGTCGATCTTCTCGGGATGCTTCACCGGGGACGGCACGCCCTTGAACCAGCGCACCGGCCGCAGGCACACGTAGAGGTCCAGCTCCTGGCGGAGGGTCACGTTGAGCGAGCGGAAGCCCTCGCCGATCGGGGTGGTCAGCGGACCCTTGATCGCCACCAGGTACTCGCGGATGACGTCGAGGGTCTCCTGGGGCAGGAGGTTCGGGGGGCAGTCCTTGCCGTAGGTGGCCTGCGCCTTCTCCCCCGCGTAGACCTCCGCCCACGCGATCTTCCGGCGGCCCTTGTAGGCCTGCGCCACCGCGGCGTCGAGCACGCGGACCGACGCGGCCCAGATGTCGGGACCGGTGCCGTCCCCCTCGATGAAGGCGACGATCGGGTGATCGGGCACCTGCAGCTTGCCGTGGCTGATCGTGATCTTCTCGCCTGTGGGAATCTTGACTCTGGAAGCGGCCATGGCCCTTCTCTCCTCGCTCGCGGTTAGGTGAGGGCGTTCAGGGCGGAGCCCGCCTTGAACCACCCGATCTGCTCGTCGGTCATGGTGTGGTGGCACTGGATGCCGACCGTCTTGCCCCCCGGCTTGTGGATGACCACCTCGACCGGCCTGCCGGGGGCGAGGGCGGCGAGCCCGCGCACGCTGACCCGGTCGGCCTGCTCGAAGAGGTCGTAGTCGGACGGCTTGGCGAAGGTCAGCGGCAGGATCCCCTGCTTCTTGAGGTTCGTCTCGTGGATGCGCGCGAAGCTCCGGACGACGACGACCTTGCACCCGAGGTAGCGCGGGGACATGGCGGCGTGCTCGCGGCTCGACCCCTCCCCGTAGTTCTCGTCGCCGATCACGATCCAGCCCACGCCCTTCGCCTTGAGGTCGCGCGCGTTCTGGGTGAAGGTCTTGCCCGCCTCGCCGGTGACCGGGTTGACCCCCTTCCCCGCCTCGCCGGTGAAGGCGTTGACCGCGCCCAGGAACATGTTGTCGCTGATGCGGTCCAGGTGCCCGCGGAACCGGAGCCACGCGCCCGCGGGCGAGATGTGGTCGGTGGTGGTCTTGCCCTTCGTCTTCACCAAGATGGGAAGCTCCGCGAAGTCGCGGCCGTCCCAGCGCGGGAACGGCTGCAGCAGCTGCAGCCGCTCGCTGCCCGGCGGGATCACCACCTGCACCCGATCGCCGTCGGCGGCGGGCGCCTCGAAGCCCTCCTCGCCGCGCACGAAGCCCTGGGCGGGCAGCTCCTCGCCCTCGGGCGCGGTGAAGCGGAACGGCTTGCCGTCCGGCCCCGGGATCGTGCCGTGGATCGGGTCGAACTCCAGCGTGCCCCCGAAGGCGAGCGCGGTGACGATCTCGGGGCTCGTGAGGAACGACAGGGTGGAGGCGCTGCCGTCGTTGCGGCCCGGGAAGTTGCGGTTGAACGAGGAGACGATGGTGTTGGTCTCCTCCCGGCCCACGTCGCTGCGCTTCCACTGCCCGATGCAGGGCCCGCACGCGTTGGCGAGCACGGTGCCCCCGATCTTCTGGAAGGTGTCCATGATGCCGTCGCGCTTGATCGTCTGGAAGATGCGCTCCGAGCCGGGGGTGACCAGGAAGGGTGTCTTGGCCTTGAGGCCGGCCCGGAGCGCCTGCATCGCGATGTGGGCCGCCCGCCGCATGTCCTCGTACGAGGAGTTGGTGCAGGAGCCGATCAGGGCCTGCTTGATCTGGGCCGGCCAGCCCTCCTTCTGCACCTCGCCGGCCAGCTTCGAGATCGGCCGCGCCCGGTCCGGCGAGTGCGGCCCCACGATGTGCGGCTCCAGCTCGGAGAGGTTGATCTCCACGACCTCGTCGTAGAACTTCCGCGGGTCGCGGACGACCTCGGGGTCGGCCACTAGGTGCTGGCGGTGCTGCTCGGCGAGGCGGGCGATGTCGGCGCGGTCGGTGGCGCGCAGGTAGGCGGCCATGCGGTCGTCGAAGTGGAAGACCGACGTGGTCGCCCCCAGCTCCGCGCCCATGTTGCAGATGGTGCCCTTGCCGGTGGCGCTGATCGACTCGGCCCCCGGACCGAAGTACTCGATGATCTTGTTGGTGCCGCCCTTGACGGTCAGCAGCCCGCACAGATAGGTGATGACGTCCTTGGGGGCGCTCCAGCCCGCGAGCTTGCCGGTCAGGTGCACGCCGATCAGCTTGGGGTCGAGCACCTCCCAGGCGAGCCCCGCCATGGCCTCGCCGCAGTCGGCGCCCCCGACTCCGATGGCCACCATGCCGAGGCCGCCCGCGTTCGGGGTATGCGAATCCGCCCCGATCATCAGGCCGCCGGGGAAGGCATAGTTCTCGAGCACCACCTGGTGGATGATGCCGGCGCCGGGCTTCCAGAACCCGATGCCGTACTTCCGGGAGGCCGAGTGAAGGAACTCGTAGACCTCGCGGTTCTCGTTGATGGCGCGCTGCATGTCCTCGGCGGCGCCGCTCTCCGCGCGGATCAGGTGGTCGCAGTGCACCGTGCTCGCCACCGCCACCTGCTTCTTGCCCGCCTGCATGAACTGCAGCAGGGCCATCTGGCCGGTGGCGTCCTGCAGGGCCACCCGGTCCACCCGCAGCCGCAGCTGGGCCCGGCCCCGGCTCCACTCCTGCTTGGCGAAGTCGTCGGCGTGCGCGACCAGGATCTTCTCGGCCAGGGTGAGGGGCCGGCCGAAGCGGCGGCGCGCCTCCTCGAGCTTGCCGGGCATGGATTCGTAGAGCCGCCTGACCTGGTCAACCGACATGGTGGGCCTCCTCGACCGGCAGACATACGTATCGCCTCCTACCCGCGGTCAGGCAGGAGGCGACCATTTAAAATCCGCAGTTACGCTAGCATGACGCCCCGGGGAGGTCAAGGGAACCGGGGCGGTCGGGCGGTCAGGCCGGGCCGGCGACCGCGGCGGCGACCCGCCGCCGGACCTCCTCCATCTCCGCGGCGTCGCGGTAGTGGCCGCGGGGCCAGAAGAAGCCGCGCAGTCCGTCCCCGCGCCGCCGCGGGACCACGTGCACGTGCAGGTGCGGCACGCTCTGGCTCACCCGGTTGTTGACCGCCACGAAGGAGCCGTCGGCCCCGAGCGCCGCCTCCACCGCGCGCGCGAGGGCGCGCACCGCCTCCCAGAGCGGCCCGGTGAGCGGGTCGGGCAGATCGGCCAGGGTCGCCACGTGCGGGCGCGGGACGACCAGGCAGTGGCCGGGGAAGAGCGGCCGGTGATCGAGGAAGGCCACCACCTGCCTCGTCTGCAGCACGAAGGCGCCCGGGGCCTCCCCGCGCGCGATCCGGCAGAAGAGGCACGGCGCGGCCGGGTCCGCGCTCACCGCCCGGCTCAGCCGAAGAGTCCGCGCACCGCGCGGCGCCGGAGGGCCAGGATCGACTCGGTCGGGGAGATGCCCATCGGGCAAACCTCGGTGCAGTTGGCCTGGCCGTGGCAGCGCAGCAGCGTGTCCTCGGAGAGGAGCACCGCCTCCCGCGCGGGGTCGCCCGCATCGCGGCTGTCCGCGTCCACCGTGAAGAGGCGGTTCAGCGCGGCGGGGCCCGGGAAGCGCGGGTCGTGCGCCACCATGGTGCACGCCGACATGCACAGGCCGCAGCCGATGCACTCGATCGCGGGGTCGATGCGTCGGCGCTCGGGCGCGGCCGCCCCGATCGGGGCGAAGGCCGGCGCCTCCGCCTTGGGCGTGAACACCCCCCCGACCCGCGCGGTCTGCTCGCCGAGCGGGGCCAGGTCCACCACGAGGTCGCGCACGAGCGGGAAGTGATAGAGCGGTCGCACCGTGACGATCCGGGTGTCGAGGCTCTTGAGCAGGGTGCGGCAGGCCCAGCGCTCGCGCCCGTTGATCACCACGCCGCAGGAGCCGCACATGCCCACCCGGCACGCGTAGCGGAAGGCCAGGGTGGGATCCAGCCGGCGCTGGGCGTCGATGAGCGCGTCCAGCACCGTCATGCCCTCCTTGGCGGGCACCCAGAACCGCTGGATCCGCTCGCGGAAGCCGGGCGACCAGCGGAAGACCTTCAGGACCATCGCCACCCCCAGACCGCCGCGAAGATGAGCGCGGCGAGCGCCAGCGCGAGGACGAGCAGGCGCCGGTGCCAGCGCACCGGTAGACCGAAGTCGAGCAGGATCGCCCGCACGCCGAGCAGGCCGTGGAGCAGCACCAGGCCCAGGAGCAGCACCTGCACCGCGTGCCAGTACGGGGTGCGCAGGTGCAGCCCGATCACCACCACGAGGGCGACCGCGGCGGCGCGCTGCAGGAGCCAGGCCCACATGCCGGCCCGGGTACCGCGCCAGCCCTCGGTGGTGGCCCACCGCCGCCGCAGGATCCGCCGGGGCCGCTGGGGCATCAGTCGCCGACGTCCACCGCGCTCGTCACCGGCGCCGCGTCCGGCTTGACGCGCGTGTGGCGGACCGGCTCCGTCCAGACCTTGGGGCCGGCGCCGTCCGCGGAGCCGGCCAGCACCGCCACCACCTCGGCGGTGGTCTCCGGGAAGTCGCGCCGGTAGTGCGAGCCGCGGCTCTCGGTGCGCTCGAGCGCGCTGCGGGCGATGAGCCACGCCACGGTGGCCTGGTTCTGCAGGTTCATCCAGTCCTGCCACGCCAGGTTGTAGGCGCCGCCGCCGCGCACCGCCACGTGCTCGAGGCGGCCCGTGATGTCCTCGATCTCGGTGAGGGCCAGCCGGAGGCCCTCGCCGGCGCGGATCAGCCCCACGTGCTCCCACATGAGCTGGCGCAGCCGCGTCTGCAGCGCGTAGAGGCTCTCGCCCCCCTCGCTGCGGCCGAGCGGCGCGGTGGCCGCGGCGGCCGCCGCGTCCACGTGCGCGCGCGAGAGCTGGGGCAGCGAGCGGCCCACCACCCAGTCCGCCATGACGTCGCCCGCGATGCCGCCGAAGACGGTGGACTCGGCCACCCCGTTGCCGCCCAGCCGGTTGGCCCCGTGCACGCCGCCGGTGTCCTCGCCGGCCGCGAAGAGGCCCTCCACGTCGGTGCGGCACGCGCGGTCGATGACGATCCCGCCCATCATGAAGTGCGCGGTCGGGCCCACCTCGACCGGCTCGCGCGCGAGGTCGCGGCCGAAGTCGCGGCAGCGCCGCACCATGCCGCGGAAGCTCCTCTCCACCACGTCGGCGCCCAGGTGCGAGACGTCGATCCAGACCCCGCCGTTGGGAGTGCCCCGCCCCTCCTGCACCTCGGTAAAGCAGGCGCGGGCCACCAGATCGCGGGTGGAGCGCTCGAGCCGCGCGGCGTCGTAGCGCTGCATGAACCGCTCGCCACGGCCGTTGAGGAGGCGCCCTCCCGCCCCCCGCAGCCCCTCCTCGAGGAGGGCGCCGGTCATGAGCGAGTTGGGCACGATGAGCCCGGTCGGGTGGAACTGCACCATCTCCATGTCGCGCAGGCGCACCCCCGCGCGCAGCCCGAGCGCGATGCCATCGGAGGATTTGTCGGCCGAGCAGGCGATGATCTTGTACATGGTGGGCCCGCCGCCCATCGCGAGGAGGATGGCCCGGCTGCGGACCGCCACGAAGGTGCCGCGCCGGACGTCGAGCAGCAGGGCGCCGCCGACGTGGCCGCCGTCCGCGCGGAGCAGCGCCACCGCCCGGTGCTCCTCGAGCGGCCGGATGGAGGGACGCCGCCAGACCTGCTCGGTCAGGCGGTTCATGATCTCGATCCCGGTGAGGTCGCCCTTGTGGATGGTGCGGTCGTGGCTCTGGCCCGCGAAGGGCTTCTGGTGGATGCGCCCGTCCGGATGGCGGTCGAAGAAGCAGCCGTAGCGCGCCTCGAGCTCGAGCACGCGGGCCGGCGCCTCGTTGACGAGCGTCCACACCAGCTCCTGGTCGTTGATCCACGCCCCGCCCCGCAGCGTGTCGAGCAGGTGCGACGCGATCGAGTCGGGCGCGTCGAGGACCGCGTTGTAGCCACCCTGTACCATGCGGGTACACCCGGCCCGCCCGAGCAGCCCCTTCACCGCCACCGTCACGGTGAGGTGGGGCGAGCGGTCGGCGGCGTGCAGCGCGGCGCAGAGGCCCGCCCCGCCCGCGCCGAGAACGAGGAGGTCGCTGTCGAGGCTGTCCAGGGCCAGATCGGCGGCCATCGCGGCGGCGGCCCCGGGCTTACCTCGCCGCGGCGGCCACCAGCGCGTCGAGCAGGGCCCGCCCCGCCTTGCCGTCCCAGTCGCGGGTGCCGGCGGCCCACGCCACCATCCGCCCGTCGCGGCCGATCACGAAGGTGGTCGGGGTGCCCCGGACACGGTACTCCCGTGCGACGGTGCCGTCCCGGTCGAGGAGCACGGGCGAGGTCACCCCCGCGCCCTTCACGTAGGCGGCCACGAGGTCCCGCGGCTCCTCGATGTTGACCGCGAGCACCGTGAAGGGCTGCCCCTGGCGCTCGCGCACCACGCGCTCGATGGCGAACGGCAGCTCCTTGCGGCAGTAGCCGCACCACGTGGCCCAGAAGTAGACCAGCACCACCTTGCCCCGGTGCTCGGCGAGCGACGTCCGGCCGCCGTCCACCTTCGCCAGGGAGAAGGCGGGCGGCCGCTCCCCGGGCAGCGCGATGAGCCGGAGCTCGCGGAGGTGGCGATCGATGTCGTCGGCGGTGACGGGAGTGGCCCACGCGAGCCCTCCCACCAGCAGCGCGCCGAGCAGGGCGGCTCTCACGTGACCTTGACCTCCGCGCTGCCCTCGAATCTCCCGCCGTGCGTGTCGAAGAACGTCACCCGGAGCTGCCCGGTCTCGGTGGCCCGGAACGGAATCGTGAATGCCGGGTTCTCGCTGATCGAGGTGGACGGCTCGATCAGGGCGATCTCGCGGCCGAGGTACGTTACCACGATGCGGTTGACGAAGCGGTAGTTGCGGTCCACCCACCGCCCACCCTGCCGCTCCACCCGCTCCTGGGGATGGAGCACCAGCAGCCTCACCCGCGCCACGCTCCCCCGGCGGAGGCTGCCCGGCACCGCCAGCTTCACGCGCCCGATGTCGGCCATCGGCTCAGGCCGCGCACCCGGCCACCGTGACCCGGACGTCGCGGCCAGCCATCCAGAGCGAGCCGTCGCTCAGCTCGGCCACCACGCGCACCGGGCCGCTGTCGGCCAGACGCAGGTTGGTCGCCACGTAGGCCTGGCCCGCCGCCGGGGTCAGGCCGACCCTCACGTTGAGCGGCCGCGGGTTCTTCTCGGCGAGGATGTAGATCGCCTTGACGTGGCTCTCCGGGGTCATCGGCGACTTCACCTCCACCGCGATCGGCACCGCGGCGCCGTCCTCGGCGATGAGCGGCATCTCGATCGTGATGAGGGCGGCGCCATCCTTCAGCGGACGGCCCGCGAAGAGCCGCTGCATCGTGGCCCCGATCGCCTCCTCGGGCGCCAGGCTGGCGAGATGGCCCTGCGCCCGCCCCGGCCGCGGGCACGCGACCGCGCCGGCCGCGGTCATCGCGACGCCCCCGAGCCAGGCGCGCCGGGTGAGGCGGGAGCTCATGGCTTCCAGGATGCCCCGCTTCGCGTCGATGTCAACGGCCTCACTCCATCCGGTAGGCCGAGGCGTCGGGCTTGAACGCGCGCGGCAGCCAGAGCGGGCGGCGGAGGCCGTCCGGCCCCGGCGCGGGCCGGGCCATCGCGAGCCACCTGCGATAGACCTCGAAGGACCTGTTGGTGTCCACGACCACGTCGCCGTAGCGATCGTCCGGCCCGGGCCGGCTCACCGTCACCTTCTGATGCCAGCAGTGCTGGCCGCTCACCGGGTCCGGATGCACCGGGAAGGTCAGGTTCTGGTGCACGCCCGCGTCCTCCCACCACACCCGCTGCGAGTCGGGATCGGCGCTCTCGAAGGGCCGCACCCCGTGCAGGTGCCGCAGGCGCCACTGCCCGGGGGCCGGGTTCTCGAGCTTCACCAGCGCGGTGGACCAGCGCTCGCCTCCCGCGTGCTCGGCGAGCCGCCAGCGGCCCAGATGGTGCGAGCACGCGAGCACGCCGGGCCGGATCGCCTCGGTCACCCAGACCCGGTCGACGAAGTGCCCGATCTCGGTCGTCACCTTCAGGAGGTCGCCGGTCTTGACCCCCCAGCGCGCCGCGTCCTCGGGATTGAGCCACAGCGGGTTATTGTGGGAGATCTCGTAGAGCCACTTGGCGTTGCCGGAGCGGGAATGGATCAGGGTCGGCAGCCGGAAGGTAGGCAGCAGCGCCATCTCGCCCGCGGCCCGGTCCATCTCCCGCCAGTGCACGTGGCTGCGCGCATAGGTCGGCACCGCGTGCTCCGGCCACTTCCAGTCCTTGAGAGTCTTGGAGTAGAACTCGAGCTTGCGCGAGGGCGTCGGGAAGCCGCCCATCCACCGCCCGTCCACCTCGACGCCCTCCCCCGGCGCGGCGGGCGTCTCGTGGGTGCGGTAGACCTGCTCCTGCACCAGGAACGCGCCGTAGCGGCGCATGTACTCGAGCGGGGCCAGGCCCTCGCGGGCGGCCGCCTCCGGCAGGCCCGGCACGCTGTGCTCGAAGATCCAGCGGTAGAACTCCTCGATGCGGAGCTTCTCCCCCGGGCGGTACGGCGACTCGAAGTACTTGCGGATGCCGAGGGCGCCGTCCGGGTCGATCCGCCACGACAGCTCGATCCAGAACTCGTCCTCCTCCCACACCTGCCCGAGCCCCGCTGCCTCGTGGGCCTGCCAGGTCGAGTCGAAGCGCCGACCCTGCTTCTCGAGCGCCACCCGCAGCACCGGCTGCCGGAAGCCGATCCAGCGCGCGGCGTGCGTCTCCTGGCTCATGAGGTCGTGGCGCTCGGAGGCGTGCCCCATCGGCAGGACGTAGTCGGCGAACCAAGCGGTCTCGCTCCAGATCGGGGTGAGGCAGGCGTGGCGCTCCACCTTGGCCTCGTCGGTCAGCATCTCGATCCAGGACATGCCGTCCGGGTTGGTCCACACCGGGTTGTAGACCCGGGTGAAGTACATCGCCAGCTTGCCCCGCCCTTCCTTCAGCAGGTGCGGCAGCAGGAAGCTCATCTCGAAGAACGCGAGCGGGTACTCCCGCGGCATCAGCAGCTCGCTCCAGACCTTGGCCGGGGGCGGCATGAGCGGGGGTGCCGGAACGGCCTTG
>DATIFV010000255.1:0-8207 GCA_035455085.1 Candidatus Methylomirabilota bacterium
GCTGTGGCTGCGCCCCGCGGACGGGGCGACGCCCCCCGATCGAGATCCGGGAGCCGGCTTGACCGCCGGGCGCGCCCGCGTATGATGCGGCCACGCCCGCGGAGCCCGGCCCTCCGGCGTGGAAAGGAGCCAGATCAGCGATGTCGGCGAGGCTGCCGTACCTCGATCGGTCCCAGGTCGGGCCCGAGCTGCGGGCGGTGTACGACCGTCTGCAGCAGGCCGGCGGCCGCGTGCTGAATTTCTACCGGCTCCTGGCCCACCACGCCCGGTCGCTGCCGCCGTTCCTCGAGTGGTATCCGCGGCTGCGCGAGGGCCCGCTCGATCTCCGGCTCCGTTACCTCGCGTATGTGCGGGCCTCCCAGCTCAATCGCTGCCGGTACTGCGTCGCCCACAACGGCGCCGCCGGCCGGCGGGTCGGGGTGTCGAGGGAGCAGCTCGACGCGCTCGCCGACTACCGGACGAGCCCGCTCTTCTCGGACCTGGAGCGCCTCGCCATCCGGTACGCGGAGGAGATGACCACGCACGTCCAGGTCGACGGCGCGCTGGTGCAGGCGCTCGAGAAGGATCTGGGGGCGGAGGCGCTGGTGCAGCTCACCCTCAGCATCGCCGCGGCCAACTTCACCAACCGGGTCAACGAGGCGCTCGGCACCGAGCTCGAATTCGAGGAGGGCCGTCATGGCTGACACCGTGCAGCGAGTGGAATACTTCTACGTGCAGGTCCCGAACCGACCGGGCGAGGGGGCGCGCTATCTCGCCGCGCTGCGCGACGCCGGTCTCAACCTGCTCGCGTTCTCGGGCTTTCCGGAAGGGCGCGGTGCGCAGCTCGACTTCGTGCCGGTGGACCCGGTCGCCTTCCGCGGCTTCGCCAAGCTCTCGAAGTGGAAGGTGACCGGGCCGAAGCGGGCCTTCCTGCTCGGCGGCGACGACCGGGTCGGCGTCATCGCGGAGGTCGTCGCAAAGCTGGCGGGGGCAAAGGTCAACATCACCGCCGTCGACGCGGTCTGCGCGGGTGCCGGCCGCTACGGCGCCATCCTCTGGGTGGCCTCGCGCGACTACAACAAGGCGGCCACGCTGCTCGGGGCGGCATAGCGCCGGCCGGCGTGCTGGCCATTCCGCTCGGCACCGGGGCCGGAGGCCGTCCGTGAGGCAGCGGGTCCGGCATTGCCTGGCCTGCGGGGCGCGGCTGCGGACGGCCCGCCAAGACGGCTTCCCGCGATGGCGATGCCCGCGGTGCGGGTGGGTGTTCTACAACAACCCGGTGCCCGCGACGGTGGCGGTGGTGGTGGGACGGCGCGGGATCCTGCTGTGCCGGCGGGCCGCCGACCCCTATCGCGGGATGTGGGACCTGGCCGGCGGCTTCATCGAGGCCGACGAGGCGCCGCTCGACGGGCTGCGCCGGGAGATCCGCGAGGAGCTCGGCGCCCGCGTGCAGCGGGCGCGCTTCCGCGGCTTCGTCCTGGATCGCTACGGCGTCGGCGGCATTCCGGTACTGGGCCTGGTCTACGAGGTGCGGCTGGCCGGACGGATCACCGCCCGGAGCGACGTCAGCGAGGTGCGCTGGTTCGCGCGCGACGGGCTGCCGTGGAGGCAGATCGGGTTCGCCTCGATCCGGCGCTCGCTGCGCGCCTATCTGCGGGGCCGCTGAGGCGCCGCGCCACCGCGGGGCCGTCCGCACGCAGGCCTTGCGGCCTGTCCGGGCTCTGACGGGCCCGGCGTCGCCCTGACGAGCCCCCCCGCCCCCACCCCGCCAATCACCGGTTCCGATGCCCGTTTGGGGCCCCACCCCGGTGGCACGGTCCATGCGCGGGGGAGGCCCATTCACACGGGCAGGACAAAGGAGCTCCCCCCATGGCGCAGAGCGAGGATGTGCTGGCCGAATACGCGGAGCGGCTGTTCGAGAAGGCGACCCTGCTCTCCCTGGCGGTGCTGGGGCACGGGCGCCTGTTGGAGGACGGCTGCCTGCGTCCGGACGCCAATCGTCTCGAGCAGCTCCAGTCCCTCGCGACCGAGCTCGAGTTCGGCCTCGGCATGCTCCACGACCGCCTGACCGAGCGCCACGAGCTGGCCTGAGGCTGCGGCCATGCCCTGGTCCTCCGTGCGCGCGATCGCGCTGGGTCTCGTCCTGCTGTCGCTGGGCTGCGCCCGGCCCCCGGCGGCTCCGCACGTGGCCGCCGACGCACCGGCCCCGATCGCGGCGCCGGCCGGCACCGCGCCGGAGGCCGCCCCGGCCCCACCCGCCCTCGAGGCCGCCGCGCCGGCTCCGGAGCGGGAGACGTTCGAGCCGCGGGCGGAGTTGCCAGACGTGCACTTCGCTTCCGGCGAGGTCCGGGTCGAGCAGCGCGCCCTGAAGACGCTCGAGTCGGTGGTGGCCTGGCTCAAGGCCAACCCCGACCAGCTGATCATCGTCGAGGGGCACACCGACGCGATCGGCCCGCGCATCGCCAATCTGGCGCTGGCCCAGCGGCGGGCCCGCTGGGTGATGGGCTATCTGGTGGCGCGGGGCGTGGCGACCGAGCGGGTCACCGCAGTCGCGCGCGGAGAGAGCGACACCGTGTGCGCGGACCGATCCGCGGCCTGCCTGAGCAAGAACCGCCGGGTGCGCTTCCTCGTTCGCGACAGCGGCACCCTCCAGATCAGCGCGTTCCCCAGCCCCTGAGGCAGTCCAGCCCGTCCGCGCGACCGCGGTCGAGCGCACGGGCGATGGCCTCCGGATCGAAGTCGAGCGGCCGCAGCGCGAGCGGCGTCGACGGCGTCAGCAGGTGCACCTCCACCGCGGGGAACTTCAGCCGGGCCAGCTCCACGTCCCGTCGGATCTGGTGGATCATCCCCATCTCGAACGCTTCCTCGAGGGCGTGGCGCATCGTGGTCGGCGGGCTGCCCCGCTCCCCGGGCGCATAGCTCATCGCCACCAGCGCCCGGTCGGCTCCCGGCTCCGCGGCGAGGGCCTCGAGCACCGGGGCGCGGCCGGTGAGCCCGCCGTCCACGAGCAGGGCGCCGTCCACCGACACCGCGGGAAACGCCCCGGGCACCGCGGCCGCCGCCATCAGGGCCTCACGGGTGACGGTGCGGTTGTCGAACAGCCGCGCCTCGCGCCGGGCCAGGTCGGCGGTGACCACCAGCAGCCGCACCGGCGAGGCGCGGATGCGCTCGAGGTCGAGCGCGCTGTCGATCAGCTCGCGCAGCGGCTGGGGGTCGAACAGCGAGCCGGCGCGATCGAGGGCCAGCAGGGTCAGCCAGCCCGGCAGCAGCCCCGCGAACAGCACGCGCGTACGGAGCGAGTAGACCCGGTCCCGCGAGAGGGCCCGCCAGAGCGCGGTGAGGCGCTCGAGGCGGCCGTCGGCGATCATCGCCGCGTTCAGGGCCCCCGCCGACGAGCCGGCCACCAGGCGCACCGGGACGCCACCCTCCAGCAGCGCCGCGGCCACGCCGGCTTCCCACGCGCCCTTGGCGCCGCCTCCCGAGAGCACGAGGACGGTCGGCGCCTCCGGTGCCCGGCTGCTGGCGCCGCAGGCCGCGGCGGCGGCGGGCAGAACCGCAGCCGCGAGGGCGGCGACGGCCAGGGGGAGGAGGGCGCGCACGACCATGGCCCGGCTCTTACACCGGAGCGGGCCGCGCGTCAATGCGCGGCGCCGCGGGCGCTAGCGGGCGCGCGCGGACGCGGCGGGTCTCAGGCCGGCCAGCATCATGGCGACCCGCCGGACCAGGTACTCGGTGGTGAAGGGCTTGGTGACGACGGGTCCGCCGAGGGCGAGCCCGCGGGCCAGCAGAGCGTCGCGGTCGTAGGCCGACATGAACATCACCTTGGTGGCGGGCCGCCGCGCGGCGAGCTCCGCGGCCAGCTCGCACCCGTCCATGCCGGGCATCACCACGTCGGTGAGGAGCAGATGGATCGGCCCCGGGTGCTCGATAGCGATCCGGAGCGCCTCCTCGCCGTCGCCGGCCTCGAGCACGCGATGGCCGTCCGCGGCCAGCACGTCGCGCGCGAGCACCCTTACCCAGGCATCGTCGTCGACCACGAGGACGGTGTGCACGGCACGGACCTCCGGCCGGGGGATCAACCGACCTGCCGGCGCGGCACCCGCAGGCGCAGCGCGGACGGACTCGGGGCGATGCCCGCCTCGCTCGCCGCGCGCCGCTCGCCCAGACGCGACAGGCGGAGCGCGCGCGGGGTGGGCTTGCGCCGGGGGCCCGCATCGTTGCTCAGGGCGTCGGGCGCCGCCGCGGTCGTCTTCGGCAGACGATCGCGGTTGAGCCAGGACTCGAGCGGATAGGACTCGACGCTGCCGCAGGTCGGGCAGTATCGGTAGAGCGCGGTGTCGAAGATCGTGTTGCAATCGAGCTCCATGCAGAGCTTTGCGGCGCGAAGATCGATGCGGGTCAGGTCCATCCGGGCGGTCATCCGATTCCTCCTGTGGCGGCGAGTCACGCCCCGCCATTTCTGTGACCAGGCAGGCCGGAGAGCCGGAGGCCGGCCCAACGCGCCGGTGGAGAAGGGACCGACACCCTGTCCCGTCCTCCGAGCTCCCCGACCTGCCTGATCCGTACCCGCCTCCGAGGGGCAAGTCCTGTACCAAGAAGGACCGCACGTAGAATCAAACGCTTGGACCGGAGACCCTCCTCCGGCTTCCCCCGCCGCTCTTCCGAGGCTGGGAAACGAACTACCCGATTGCTGCGGGTGCGCTCGCTCCGCAGTTTCTGCAGAGTCAGCGCACCGGGCGCGGGCTCGTCGGATCGTCGCGGACGCGGACCGCACGGCGACGGCGCTCGCGGTGGCCGCGTGATGGGAGCGCGTGCTAGACTTCAGGCTCTCGCCGTCGAACTGACGGCGGACTCATTGCGCGAGGAACGGACGAGGCAGAAGGGCGGTTGATCGAGCAGTGGCGGATTCGGACGGACGGTTCCAGCTGAGGCGGCTCCTCTCGTTGTCCCGCTCTGCCTCGCCGCGCGGCCTCGCGGCGACGCAGCCCGCGCTCGCCACCGGGGTACTGAGCCCGGAGATGCTCGCGGGCGCGGCCCGGCCCTGGAGCGCGCGCCTGCGCGCGCTGTTGTCGCGGCGCTACATCCTGATCCCGCTCGTCGGGGTGGTCCTGGCCCTCGCCGCGCTCGTCGAGATGCGCACCTCCGTGGTGCAGGCCCTCGTGCTCTCGCGCGCGGGCGCGGGGCTGACCTATCGCGTCGAGGGGGGACCGAGCCCGGCCATCCACTTCCCGCGCACCGGCCCCTACGACGAGCGGCTCGGCTACACGCGGCTCGGCAGCTTCATCGACCGGCTGGAGGCCGCGGGATATCGGGTGGAGCGACAGGCGCGCCTGTCTCCCGGCCTGGACTGGCTGGCGGGCTGGGGCGTCGCGGTGCCGTACCGGGAGAAGACGCGCGCGGGCCTCGAGGTTCTCGACCGCGAGCGGCGGCGGCTGTACGCCACGCGCTATCCCGAGCAGGTCTACCAGCGCTTCGAGGCGGTCCCTCCGCTGCTGGTCGACACGCTGCTCTTCATCGAGAACCGTGAGCTCCTCGACACGAGCCATCCGTACCGGAACCCGGTGGTGGACTGGCGGCGGCTCGCCAAGGCGATCGGGATCGAGGCCCTCGGGCGGCTGGGTGACGACCGGGCCTCGATCGGGGCGAGCACCCTGCCCACGCAGCTCGAGAAGATGCGGCACTCCCCGGACGGGCGCACCCGCTCGGCCGCGGACAAGCTCCATCAGATGGTATCGGCGAGCCTGCGCGTCTACCAGGGCGGCGCCCGCACCGGCGCCGTGCGCCGCCAGATCGTGACCGACTACCTCGACTCGCTCCCGCTCGCTGCCGCGCCCGGGCACGGCGAGGTCCACGGCCTGGGCGACGGGCTGCGCGTCTGGTACGGCACGGACTTCTCGGAGGCCAACGCCCTGCTCACCGCCAAGCCCGCCGTCTCCGACGCGGCCCGAGGGCGCGTGTTCAAGCGCGCGCTGAGCCTGATCCTGGCCGCGCGCCGGCCCTACCACTATCTGGTCGAGCAGCCGCGCGCCCTCGAGGAGTTCACCGACAGCTACCTGCGGGTGCTCGCGCGGGCCGGGGTGATCGACGCGGGCCTCCGGGATGCCGCCCTCGTGGAGCGGCTCGATCCGCGGGGGGGCGGGGAAACGGCCTCGGTCGCCTTCGTGGATCGCAAGGGCGCCAACCTGGTGCGCAGCCGTCTCACCACGCTGCTCAACGTGCCCGGGCTCTACGACCTCGACCGCTTCGACCTGACCGCCTACAGCACCCTGGACGCACCCGCCCAGGACGCGGCGAGCCGGCTCCTGCGCTCGCTGCGCGAGCCCGCCACCATCGAGCGGCTCGGGCTGGTGGGCGACAAGCTCCTGGGCGGCGGCGATCCCGGCCGCGTGCTCTACAGCGTGACCGTCTACGAGCGAGGGCCCGGCGCCAACCGGGTGCGCATCCAGACCGACAACCTCGAGCAGCCGCTCGACATCAACGGGGGAGCCCGGATCGATCTGGGCTCCACCGCGAAGCTGCGCACCCTCCTCACCTACCTCGAGGTGATCGCGGGTCTCCACGATCGATACGCGCGCCTCGAGCCGGCCGAGCTCGCCGCGGTGCGTCTGCACCCGCGGGATCGCCTCGGCGCGTGGGCGGTTGAGTATCTCACCGCGGCGCGCGGCACCGATCGAAGCCTGCAGGCGATGCTCGAGGTCTCGCTCGAGCGCCGGTACTCCGCCAGCCCGGCGGAGGCGTTCTTCACCGGCGGCGGCCTGCACACCTTCGGCAACTTCGACCGCGAGGACGACCGGAAGGTCCTCTCGATCCGCGAGGCCTTCCAGAACTCGGTGAACCTCGTGTTCATCCGCCTGATGCGCGACGTGGTCTCGGCTCACCTCTACAGCGCCCCGACCTCGCTCGCGGTGCGCCTCGACGATCCGCTCGATCCCCGTCGCCTGCGCTACCTCACCCGCTTCGCGGACCGCGAGGGCAGCGAGTTCATCCGCCGCTTCTACCGGAAGTACCAGGGTCTGTCCGCGGAGGCCGGGCTCGAGATGGTGCTGAGTGGCACCCGGCAGACGCCGCACGGCCTCGCCGCTGCGCTGCGGTCGGTGTACCCGGAGGCGAGCCTCGAGGTCTTCCGCGACCTGCTCGCGACCCGGCTGCCCGGCCGGGCGCTGGCCGACCCGGCGGTGGAGGAGCTCTACCACCACGCGGACCCGCAGGCCATGCCCCTCGCCGACCGCGGCTACGTGGCCGGGGTACACCCGCTCGAGCTGTGGCTGGTGGGCTACCTGCGGCGGCATCCCGGCGCGAGCATGACCCAGGTGGTCCGGGCGAGCAGCGCCGAGCGCCAGGCCGTGTACAGCTGGCTCTTCTTCACCCGCCACCGCAACGCGCAGGATCACCGGATCGCGAGCCTGCTGGAGCTCGAGGCCTTCCTCGAGATCCACCGCAGCTGGGAGCGGCTGGGTTATCCGTTCGCCTCCCTCACCCCGTCGCTGGCCACCGCCATCGGCAGCTCGGGCGATCGGCCGGCCGCCCTCGCGGAGCTCATGGGCATCATCCTGAACGGGGGGGTTCGCCTGCCCACCGTGCTGGTGGAGAGGCTCGACTTCGCGGCCGACACGCCGTACGAGACCCGCCTGGGCCGCGCGGAGACTCCCCCGACGCAGGTGCTGGCGCCGGAGGTGGCCGCGGTGGCGCGGGGCCTGCTCACCGAGGTGGTGGCCCAGGGCACCGCGCGCGGCCTGCGGCCCGCGCTGGCGCCGGCGGGCGGCGTGGCGCACGTGGCGGGCGGCAAGACCGGCACCGGCGACCACCGCTACTACGTCTACGGCAAGAACGGGGGAGTGGTGGAGTCCCGCGTGGTGAGCCGGGCCGCGACCTTCGTCTTCATGCTCGACGATCGCTACTTCGGCACCGTCACCGCCTACGTGCCGGGGCCCGAGGCCGCACGCTTCCACTTCACGAGCGGGCTGCCGGTGCGCATCCTCGGGCTGCTCGTGCCCACCCTCGAGCGCCTCTCCGCGCCCGCCCCCGTCACGGCGTCCGCCCCGTCCGTCACCGCGTCGTCCGCTTCACGCTAGGCGACTGTTCGAACCCTCGGGCGGGGCCGGGGGGCGGGGGCCCTCCCGGGAACACGCCGGGTCGCGGTCTCCATCGAGCCACGAGATGGAAGCACGCGGCTTCGTCTGCCCGCACAAGACACGGTTCCCGGGAGGCCCCCCCGCCCCCCGGTCCCA
>DATIFV010000256.1:0-5789 GCA_035455085.1 Candidatus Methylomirabilota bacterium
AGAGGGATCACCAGCCAGGCGCGGGGCTAGAGGAAGGTCTGGTCGGGCTCGAGGCCGAGGAGGTAGCGGCCGACCGTCTCGAAATGGGCCTGGCGGCCCTGCAGCTGCTGGGTGACGGTGTGCATGTCGCGGAAGCGCCGCTCGAAGGCGCTGCTGGTGAACACCGCGCTCGAGCCGGCGGCATGATGCACCATGTCGACCACCTGCTTGGCCTGATGGATGCCGTAGGTGGACGCCAGCCGGATCTGCACCCGCTGCTCGAGGCTCAGGTCGCCGGCCGACCGGCTCACCTCGCCCCAGATCCGGCCGAGGGCGTCGAGCAGGAACGCGCGGGCGGCACCGAGCTGCGCCTCCGCCTGGGCGACCTGCGCCTGGACCAGCCCGCTGTCGCGCAAGAGCCGCCTGGACGAGCGCGGCTCCTTGTCGCGCGCCAGCTCGACGAAGGCGTCCAGGCTGCTCCGGGCGAGGCCCATGGCCACCCCGGCGAAGCCTCCGGCGTAGAGGCTGCCCGAGGGAAAGCAGTAGAGCGGCCCGGGATACCGCCGCTCCGTCGGGTCGTCGCGGGAGACGGACTGCTCGTGCGGCACGAAGAGATCGGTGACGGTGAAGGTGTCGCTGCCGGTGCCCCTGAGGCCGGTCACGTGCCAGACGTCGATCAGGGCCGCGCGCGCCGCGGGAAAGAGCATGGTGCGCCCCTCGGGCGCGCCGTCGGGACGGCGCCGCGGAGAGCCGTCGGCCTCCTGGATGGTGCAGTAGCCGCCGAGCCACGTGGCGTGGCGGCAGCCGCTCGCGAAGCTCCAGGTGCCGGTGATGCGGTAGCCGCCGTCCACCGCCACCGCGCGGGCGTCGAGGCTCGGCCCCCAGGCCAGCACCGCCGCGCGGTCCCCGAAGACGGCGCGGGCCTCGGCCGGGCGCAGGTAGGCCGCGGTCATCGAGCAGCCGGCGGCCTGACAGAGACACCACGCGGCGCTGGCGTCGTGCCGAGCGACCTCCTCGATGACCCGGACGAAGGTGACCGGGTCCACCTCGCCGCCGTCGAGGGTCCGCGGCAGCAGCAGGCGGAAGAGGCCCGCGTCGTGGAGCGCACGGAGCAGGGGCCCGGGCAGGCGGCGCTCGTGCTCCGTGCGCTCGCTCAGGTCCTCGAGCAGCGGCCCGAGCGCGCGGGCGCGCTCGAGCGGGTCGGCCGTCTCGCGCGGGTCCGTCTAGTCGACTCCGAAGTCGTAGATCTTGCCCGAGCCCGCCCCGAAACCGGTGGCGAGGATGAAGCCGTACTCGCCCGGCGGCAGCGGCGCGGACGGGGTCACCCGGTAGAGCCCGCGCGGATCGCGCTCGATGGTGACCGCGATCTTGTCCTCGTTGCGCACGCCCATCTTCTGGGTGCCGCCGAAGGGCATGAAGGCCCCGCTGCCGATCTTCAGGTTGCGGTCGTTGCTCTTGTCACCCGGCTTGAGCTTGACCAGCGGCGCGTCGGTCGACGAGTACGTGCTGAGGAAGACCGGCTGCTTGTCCGAGATCCGGTACTGCGCCTTCCGCCCTTCCAGCACGACCTCGCTCTTGTTCTGGAAGAAGGCGGTGTTGACCTCCAGGTTGGCCGAGGTCGCGAACAGCTCGACGGTCTTGCCCGTGACGATCTGGTAGATCGCGTCCTGGGTCCTGAGCGCTCCCGCCGCCGGGGCCGGGGTCGCGGCCGCCGCCGGGGCGGCCGCGGCCGGGGAGGCCGGCGCCGCCATCATGGCTTCCAGCACCTTGTCGGAGACCCCGGCCTTCTTCAGGTTCACCAGCGAGTCGGTCTTCAGGTCGAACCGGGTCGGGGTCGACCGGATCTTCGAGATGACCACCGACTCGGGCAGGCCGGCCTTGATCATCTGCACCACCGAGTCGTTCGTGAGCACTTCCTGGGCGAGCGAGGTGGCGGCCGGCATCGCGAGCGCCATCGCGGCCACCAGGGCCAGCGCCGGCATGAGGCGTCTCATCGTCATGAATCCTCCTGGGCGTCGGGAAGGGGTGCGATCGGTGCTCAAACGTTAGGGCACTTCCCGGAACCGGTCAATAGGACGCCTCCCGCAGGACGCCCGGCGCCCCTCACGCCCGGCCCCGGCGGGCCAGGGGCCAGGCCGCCGGCAGCATGGCCAGCAGCGCCACCACCCCGTTCAGCGCCATGGCCGCCGGCACCCCGATGCCGGTGGCCAGGAAGCCGATCCAGAGGGTGCCCGCCGGCTGGGTGCCGATGCAGGCGGAGAGGATACCCATGGCCCGGCCGCGGCCCTCCGCCGGCGCGGAGAGCAGCACGAGCGTGCTCTGCATGGCCGCGAAGCCCGACTCGGCGGCGCCGATCAGCACGAGCAGGGCCAGGCAGGCCCAGCGCCAGCGCAGGCCGGTGAAGGCGAGCAGCAGGAACGGCGCCACCAGCACCGCCATCGCGAAGAGGCGGCCGTGCGGCAGGAAGCCGCGGCGCGAGGCAATCGCGAGCGCCCCGAGCAGCGCGCCGAGCCCGTCGGCCGCCACCAGGGCGCCCAGCCACTCGGGCCCGACCCGCAGCACTTCCCGCGCGAACACCGGCAGCATGTGCTGGTACGGGAAGAAGAGCACGTTCATGAGCACGGTGATGACGAGCACCGCGCGGACCGTGGGCTCGCGCCAGGCCTCCCGGAAGCCCTCGCCGAGGCTCGAGGCCACCGAGGCGGTGTCGCGGCCGCTCGGGCCTCCGATGCGCGCGGGCAGCCCGACGAAGGCGAGCAGGCCCACCGCGTAGAGCGCGGCGACCGCCGCGTAGCACGGGGCGGGGCCGAAGCGCGCGAGCCCCACCCCGGCCAGCACCGGCCCGACCATCTTGGCCACCTGCATCGAGACGGTCTCGAGCGACACCGCGCTCGCCACGCGGCGCGGCCCCACGAGCGCGTAGAGCGCGGTGCGGCGCGCCGGGAAGTCGATGGCCCAGAGCACGCCGAAGAGCGCGGCGAGCCCCACCAGCGGCCAGAAGCGGCCCCGGCCGGCGAGGAAGAGCGCGGCCAGGGCCAGCGCGACGGTGAGCCCCAGCGCCTGGGTGAACACCAGCACGCGGCCCCGGTGCATGCGGTCGGCCACCAGGCCGGTGAACGGCCCCAGCACCATCAGCGGCGCCGAGCGGGCAAAGGCGGCCACCGCGACCATGAAGGGCGAGTCGGTGAGCTGGAACGCGAGCCAGCCCAGTAGCACCAGGTCCATCCAGCGCGCCCCGTTGACGCAGAGGCCGGAGAGCCAGAGCCGCCGGTAGGAGGGCTCGCGGAGGATCTCGGCGAACGCGTAGGCGGCGGGCAGGGCGGCCGCCGGCGGAGCGACGCTGCTCACCCCGTAGGGATAGCACGGAAGGCGACCGGCCCGGAAGCGCTCCGGGCGGAGGCGCTCTTGACAGGGCGGGGCCCGGCACCCCATGATCACGCGGCCGATGCTCACCCACCGACTTCATCGAGGAGGCCGTCCCATGACCGCTCTCAGAGTGCTCACGCTGGCCGTGCTCGTGCTCGCCTTCGCCGCCGGGGCCCACGCCCAGACCAAGGAGCTGGTGATGGGCAACGTCAACCCGGCCAAGCACGGCACCACGCTGGCCGCGCAGCAGTTCGTCGACAAGCTCGCCGAGCTGACCGGCGGCAAGGTGAAGGTGATCCATCACCACTCGGGCGCGCTCGGCGGCGAGCGCGAGGTCGGCCAGCAGGTGCAGCTCGGCACCGTGGACTTCTCGCCGATGACGACGGCGCCGCTGTCCACCCTGGTGCCCGAGATGTCGGTCTTCCAGCTCCCATACATCTTCCGGGACTACCAGCACGTCTACGCCGCGCTCGACTCGACCGACACCCTGCAGAAATACTACGGCGGGGTGCTCGACAAGAAGGGGCTCAAGCTGGTCGGCTTCTTCGCGGCGGGCTACCGCGGCATCTACGGCCACTTCCCGATCAACTCGGTGGCCGACGTCAAGGGCAAGAAGATCCGGGTGCAGGAGGACAAGATCCTGGTCGCGACCTTCAAGGCCCTCGGCATGATCTCCACGCCGATCGCCTTCCCGGAGGTGGCGACCGCGCTCCAGACCAAGGTCATCGACGCGGCCGAGGGCGGGATCAACACCTTCTACCACAACAAGTTCTACGACATCGTCAAGCACGTGGCCGACGTGCGCCACACGCACCAGTGCGTGGCCCTCATCATGTCCAAGGCCTCCTGGGCCAAGCAGGACGCGGCCACCCAGAAGGCGATCATGGACGCGGCCAAGCACGCCGAGCAGTGGAACCGCAAGTTCATCCTCGACGAGGACCGCGACATCCAGGAGCAGGTGAAGGCCAAGGGGGTCAGCATCACCAAGCCCGACGCGACCCCGTTCCGTCAGGCCACCGCCAGCGTGTACGAGGAGTTCTACGCGACCCCGGCGGGCAAGGACGCCCGCAAGATGGTCGACTACATCCTGAGCAAGTAGGGCGTGGCGACCGGCCCCGGGACCGGCGGCGGCGCCCCCTTCGGCGCCTGGGGGACCCGCGTCTACGAAGGGCTCGGGCAGCTCGGCGGCGGGCTCCTCGCGGTCATGACCGTCGCGGTGTTCGTCCAGGTGATCATGCGCTTCACCGGTCACGCCGCCTTCGACGGCATCGACGAGATCCCCCGTTACCTCTTCGTCTGGCTCGTGATGATCGGCGCCGCCGCCGCCATGCACCGGGCCGAGCACACCCGCCTCGAGTACTTCCAGCAGCGGCTGGGCCCGCGCGGCCAGCACCTGCTGACCGCCTTCACCAACGGGGCGGGCGTGCTGCTCTTCCTGTCCCTGATCCGCACGAGCCTCGTCCTCGTGCCGAACGCGCAGCTGCAGACCAGCGCGGGCCTCGGCCTGCCGCTGGGCTACGTGTACGCGGCGGTCCCGGTCGGCGCCGTCCTCATCCTCCTCCCGATGGCGTGGAACATGGCGGCCGCGCTCCGAGCCCTATGGCAGAGACCCTCCTGATCGTCTTCGTCATCTTCGTGGTGCTGGGCATGCCGATCAGCATCGCCCTCGGGGTGGGCACCCTGGCCGCCGCCACCATCTACCCGGCGCTGAACCCGATCATCATCCCGACCCGGTTCGTGGGGCTCCTGTCCGACTCGTTCCTGCTGCTCTCGGCCCCCCTCTTCATCCTCGCCGGCAACATCGCGGCGCGGGGCGGGGTGGCCCGGGCCATCATCGACCTGGCGACCGTGCTGGTGGGCCGCTTCCGCGGCGGCCTGGCCTACGTGAACATCCTCGACAGCATGATCTTCGGGGGCATCTCGGGCTCGGCGGTGGCCGACGTCTCGGCGCTCGGCACCTTCCTGATCCCCCAGATGGTGCGCAAGGGCTACGACCGCGACTTCGCCACCGTGCTCACCATCTGCACCGCGATCCTGGCCCCGATCGTCCCGCCCTCGATCGTGGCGGTGGTCTACGCGTGGATGGCCGACGAGTCGGTCGCCGCGATCTTCGCGGGCGGCTACCTGCCCGGCCTGCTGGTCGGCCTCGGCATGGCGGTGCCCACGTTCATCATCGCCAAGAAGCGCAACTACCCCAAGGAGCCGCCGCCGACCCGCGCCCAGTTCGCGGTCGCGCTGCGCAACGCCCTGCCCGCGATCATGATCCCGCTGATCATCATGGGGGGCATCATCATCGGCTGGTTCACCCCGACCGAGGCCGCCGCGGTGGCGGTGGTGTACGCCCTGGTCGTCCCGCCCCTCTTCTACCGCGAGCTGTCCTGGCGGGACATGCCGGGCATCTTCGCGGACTCGGCGCGGCTGTCCGGCGTCATCGGGCTCATCAT
>DATIFV010000257.1:0-12123 GCA_035455085.1 Candidatus Methylomirabilota bacterium
TCCGCCCGGTGGCGCAGCGCTACGACGCCGCGGTGTTCTCCCTGGCGCGGTTCGCCACGCCGCTGTCGATCCCGCGCTTCATCGTGTATCCGTCCATCGACCCGCTCTCCGAGCGCAACCGGGAGATGACCCGTGCCGAGCAGGCCGCCCACCTGGACCGCCTGCACGTGCCCCGGGACAAGCCGATCCTGCTGCAGGTGGGTCCCTTCGAGCGGACGCACGATCCGCTGGGGGTGATCAACGCCTACCGGCTCGTGAAGCGGCACCACGACGTCCGGCTGGTGCTCGCCGGCCCGCCCCCCGCGCCCGGCGGGGACGTCCTGGCCGAGGTGCGCGAGGCCGCCGAGCACGATCCCGACATCTCGGCGATCGTCCTGCCCCCGGACCCCCAGGTGGAGCTCAACGCCCTCGAGCGCGCCGCGGCCATCGCGGTCCAGAAGCCCCTGAAGGCCGACTTCACCATCGAGGTGGCCACCGCGATGTGGAAGGGCAAGCCGGTGATCGGCACCATCGCGGGGGGCATTCCATTTCAGATGGTCGTGAACGTCACCGGGTATACCGTGGAGACCGTGGAGGGCGCCGCGTTCCGCATCCGCCATCTGCTCAGCAACCCGGAGCTCATCGGCCGCATGGGAGCGGCCGGGCGCGAGCACGTGCGCCGCAACTTCCTCGTGACGCGCCACCTGAGCGACTATCTCGCGCTGCTCGCGCACCTGACCCGGTGATGGAGCCGCACCCCCTGCCCGACGAGGTCCACGCCGCGCTGGAGCGCACCGGCGCCGTCGATCTGCTGGTGGGCCTCGCCACCGCCGGACCGACCCCCACCGCCGGGCCGGTCGCAGCGGCGGTCCGCTCGGCCCTCGACGCGCACTTCACCGGGCAAGTGGCCGCGGTCATCCACGTGGAGCAGGCCCCGTCCGAGGAGACGGCGGCCGCGGTGACCGCCGCCCTCGGCCCGGTCCGCCTCGTCCGGGTGACCATGGGCGGCGCCCGCGCCGGCGACGGTCCGCTCGACTGGGCCCACGCGGTGCGAACGGTCCTGACCGCGGGACGCCGGCTGGAGGCCCGCGCCCTGGTGATGCTCAACGCCGAGCTGGCCAGTACCGGACCCGAATGGCTCCGCGGCCTCGCCACGCCCGTGCTCAAGGACGACTTCGGGCTGGTGCTGCCGCTCTACCACCGTCACCGCTACGACGGCACCTTGACCCAGGCGCTGGTGGTGCCGCTGGTGCGCAGCCTCTTCGGCCGCCAGCTCCAGCACCCGATCGCCGAGGAGTTCGCCTGCTCCGGGCCCGCGGCCGACGCCCTCCTCGCGCAGCCGGTGTGGGAGACCGACCTCGGCCGGCACGGCCTGGACTTCTGGGTACCCGCCGCGGCCATCGAGCGGGACCTCACGGTGGGGCAGGCCGTGCTGGGCCCGCGCACCGCGACCCCCGCGCAGCCGCCGCCGCCGCTCGGCCGGACGGTCGGCCGCGTGGCGAGCGCCCTGTTCGACCTCGCCGAGCTGGCCCAAGACTACTGGCTCGACATCCGCGGGTCCACGCCGGTGGTGACCTTCGGGGTGCCGCCCGAGCCGCTGCCCGGTGGGCCCGTGGTGGATCCCCAGCGGATGCAGGTGGGGTTCCGGCAGGGCGTGCGCGACCTCCTGCCGGTCTGGGAGCGCATCCTCGCCCCCGAGAACCTCGGCGAGGTGCTGGAGCTGAGCGACCGGCCGCCCGAGCGCTTCCACTTCTCGGACCGGCTCTGGACGCGGGTGGTGTACGACTTCCTCCTCGCCTACCGGGCCCGCGTGGTCTATCGCAGCCACGCCGCCCAGTCCCTCGCTCCCCTCTACCTGGGCCGGGCCGCCTCGGTGATCCTCGAGACCGCGGGGCGGCCCCCGGCCGCGGTGGCCCAGAGCGCGGCGCGCCTGGCCGGCGTGTTCGAGGAGGAGAAGCCCTACCTGGTGGACCGGTGGCGATGACGCGGATCCGCCGCCCCATCGTCATCGAGCGCGTGCGACCGGACGTGGACGACGGCCGCCACCCGGTGAAGCGGGTGGTGGGCGACACCCTCGTCGTCACCGCCGACATCTTCAAGGAGGGCCACGACCTGCTCGCCGCCGCCATCCGGTACCGCGCGGCGGGCGAGGCCGCCTGGCGCGAGAGCCCGCTCCGGCTCGTCGACAACGACGGCTGGACCGGATCCTTTCCGCTCGAGGCCAACACCCGCTATCGCTACACGGTCGAGGCGTGGACCGACACCTTCGGCTCCTGGGTCGAGGAGATGCGCCGCCGGCTCGCGGGCGGACAGCGGGATCTCGCCGCCGAGCTGCTCGAGGGCGCGGTCCTGCTGCGCCAGGCGTGCGGGGTCGCGGCGGGAGCGGACGCGGCCCTGCTCGCACGGGCGCTGGACCGGCTCGCCACCGGAGCCTCCCGCGACGAGCAGCTCGACGTCCTCCTCGACGCCGAGCTCCGCCGCGTGATGGCCTCGGTCCAGCCGCGCCCCGACCTCACGCGTCACGACCGCGAGCTCGAGGTGGTGGTGGACCGCGCGGAGGCGGCGTTCGCGGCCTGGTACGAGATGTTCCCGCGCTCGCAGGGCCGGCTCCCCGGCCGCCACGGCACCTTCGACGACGCGATCGCGCGGCTGCCCGCGATCCGCCGCATGGGCTTCGACGTGGTGTACCTGCCGCCGATCCATCCCATCGGGCGCACCGCGCGCAAGGGGCCGGACAACGCCCTCGTCGCCGGGCCCGGCGATCCGGGCAGCCCCTGGGCGATCGGCGGACCCGAGGGCGGCCACACCGCGGTGCATCCGGACCTGGGCACGCTGGAGGACTTCCGGCGGCTGGTCAAGGCCGCGCGCGACCGCGGTCTCGAGATCGCGCTCGACCTCGCGATCCAGTGCTCGCCGGACCACCCGTGGGTGCGGGAGCATCCGGAGTGGTTCCACCGCCGGCCGGACGGCTCCATCAAGCACGCGGAGAACCCGCCGAAGAAGTACCAGGACATCTACCCGATCAACTTCGCGACCCCGGAGTGGGCCGCGCTCTGGGACGCGCTGCTGGAGATCGTGCGCTTCTGGGTCGACCAGGGGGTGCGGACCTTCCGGGTGGACAACCCCCACACGAAGCCGCTCGACTTCTGGGCCTGGCTCATCCGGGAGGTCCAGGACCGCGATCCCGACGTGATCTTCCTCTCCGAGGCCTTCACCCGGCCCAAGGTCATGCGCGCGCTCGCCAAGGCGGGCTTCACCCAGTCCTACACCTACTTCACCTGGCGCAACTTCAAGGAGGAGCTGACCGCGTACCTCGAGGAGCTGACCCGCTCCGAGATGACCGAGTACTTCCGCGGCAACTTCTTCGTGAATACTCCCGACATCCTGCCCGAGGTCCTGCAGCGGGGCGGCCCGCCCGCGTTCCGCATGCGGGCCGCCCTGGCCGCCACCCTGTCGCCGCTGTGGGGCATCTACAGCGGCTTCGAGCTGTGCGAGGGCGAGGCCGTCCCCGGCACCGAGGAGTACCGGGCCTCGGAGAAGTATCAGATCCGGGTGCGCGACTGGGACGCCCCCGGCAACATCGCCGACTACATCGCCCGGCTCAACGCGATCCGGCGCGAGAACCCGGCGCTGCAGGCCACGACCGGCCTGCGCTTCTACCCGGCGGACAGCCCGCACGTGCTCTTCTACGGCCGGGCGACCCCCGCCCGCGACAACGTGATCCTGACCGCGGTCAACCTGGACCCGTTCGCCACCCACGAGGCGATCCTCGAGATCCCGCTCGCCGATCTCGGGATCGCCGCGGACGAGACCTACGAGCTCCACGAGCTCCTGGGCGGCGCCCGGCGCCTGGCCCGCGGCGCCGCCCACCGCGTGGCGCTCGACCCCCGGTCCGCGCCGGCGCACGTGTACCGCGTCGGCCGCTGGCGTCGCCGCGAGCGCGACTTCGACTACTTCGCCTGATGGACGAGGTGGCGCGGGGGGCGGGCCGAGCGGGTACAATGGCGGTGCTCCCGGCGGCCGGGCCGAGCCCATGCACATGACCACCAATCCCGATCCCCTCTGGTACAAGGACGCGGTGTTCTACGAGCTGCACGTCCGCGCCTTCAAGGACGGCAACGACGACGGCATCGGCGACTTCATCGGCCTCACCAGCCAGCTCGGGCACCTGCGGGAGCTCGGGGTGGACTGCCTCTGGCTCCTGCCCTTCTTCCGCTCGCCGCTGCGCGACGACGGCTACGACGTGGCCGACTACCGGGCGATCCACCCCGACTACGGCACCATGGCCGACTTCGACCGGTTCCTGGAGGCGGCGCACGGCCACGGCATGCGGGTCATCGCGGATCTGGTGGTCAACCACACCTCGGACCAGCACCCGTGGTTCCAGGCGGCCCGCCGCGCCCCCGACTCGCCCTACCGTGACTACTACGTCTGGAGCGCCACCGACGAGCGCTACCGGAACGCCCGCATCATCTTCGTCGACACCGAGCAGTCCAACTGGACGTGGGACCCCGTGGCGAAGGCCTACTACTGGCACCGCTTCTTCCACCACCAGCCGGACCTGAACTTCGACAATCCCAAGGTGCGGGGCGAGATGCTCGACGTGATGCGCTTCTGGCTCGACCGGGGGCTCGACGGCTTCCGCTGTGACGCGGTCCCCTACCTCTTCGAGCGCGAGGGGACCAGCTGCGAGAACCTGCCCGAGACGCACGAGTTCCTCCGGGAGATCCGCCGGACCCTCGACCGCGAGTACCAGGGCCGGGTGCTCCTCGCCGAGGCCAACCAGTGGCCCGCCGACGTCCGCCCCTACTTCGGGGACGGCGACGAGTTCCACATGGCCTTCCACTTCCTTCTGATGCCGCGCATCTTCCTGGCGGTGCGCCACGGGGACCGGCGCCCCATCACCGACATCTTCGTGCACACCCCCGAGATCCCGCCGACCGCGCAGTGGTGCCTCTTCCTGCGCAACCACGACGAGCTGACGCTCGAGATGGTGAGCGACGAGGAGCGGCGGCACCTCTACCACGCCTACGGCTCCGACCCGCGGATGCGGCTCAACTTGGGCATCCGGCGCCGGCTGGCCCCGCTGCTCGAGAACGACCGGCGCAAGATCGAGCTGCTCACCAGCCTGCTCTTCACCCTGCCCGGCAGCCCCATCCTCTACTACGGCGACGAGATCGGGATGGGCGACAACATCTACCTGGGCGACCGCAACGGGGTCCGCACCCCGATGCAGTGGTCCGGCGACCGCAACGCCGGCTTCTCGCGCGCCGACACCGCCCGACTCTACCTGCCCCTGATCGTGGACACCGTGTACGGCTATCAGGCCATCAACGTGGAGGCCCAGCAGCGCACCCCGTCCTCGTTGCTCTCCTGGATGAAGCGGATCATCGCGGTCCGCAAGAAGACACGGGTCTTCGGCCGCGGCACCCTCGCCTTCCTGCGGCCGGCCAACGACAGCGTGCTGGCCCACGTGCGCGAGCACGAGGGCGAGACGGTGATCGCGGTCCACAACCTCGCCGGCTCCGCCCAGCCGGTCGAGCTGGATCTGCGGGCCTGGCGCGGCCACACCCCGGTGGAGATGCTCGGCGACACCCGCTTCCCCACCATCGGCGACCGGCCCTACTTCATCAGCCTCGCCCCCTACGGGTACTACTGGTTCCGGCTCCAGCCGCCCCTGCCCGACCAGCCGCTCTATGGCATCGAGGCCGCTCCGCTCTGACCCGGCCGCGATCGTCGCGCTGCTCTCGGGCCCCGGCCGCTCCGACCTCACGCGGTTCCTGACCCGCCAGCGCTGGTTCGCGGCCAAGACCCGCGGCATCGGCGGGCTGGAGGTGCTCGACTGGGCGGTGCTCGACCCCGACGGCCCTCTCCTGCTGGTGCTCCTCGCGGTGGACGGCGACCGCTACTACCTCCCGGTCGCGGTCGCCGCGGACGCCCCTCCCGACCTCGCGCTCGCCCGCGCCGCCGGCGAGGCGGCGGTGGACGCTCACGACGACGCGGCGTTCGCCGGTCGCGTGGTCGCGGCGATCGCGGCCGGCCGCGTCGTCGGGGGACGGGCCGGCCGCTTCCGCTTCCACTCCACCCCCGGCTGGACGTTTCCGGCCGACCCGCAGGCGCAGCCGGCGCGGCGCCTCACCGGCGAGCAGAGCAACACCTCGGTGGTGGTGGGCGATCTCGTGCTCAAGTCGCTGCGGCGTCCCTCGCCCGGCCTCGATCCCGACCTCGAGATCACCCGCTTCCTCACCACCCGCACCTCCTTCCGCCACGTGCCCCGCCTGGCCGGCTGGGCCGAGTACGAGCGCCCCGGCGAGACCGCCACCCTCACGGTACTCCAGGAGTTCGTGCCCAACACCGGCGATGCCTGGACCCACGTGGTTTCCACGCTCGCCGGACGCGGCGCCGCTCCCGGGCGCCGGCTCGACCCTCTCGTGGACGACATGCGGCGGCTCGGAGAGATCACCGGCGGCCTCCACCGCGCCCTGGCCTCCGACCACGCGCATCCGGAGTTCCGGCCCGAGCCGATCACCCGCGAAGACGTGGCGGGCTGGAGGGATGACATCGAGCGGGAGCTCGCGGCGATCGACCTCGCGCGTCGTGTCACGGGCGATTCGGCGGCGGGCATCGCGCGGGCGCTGGCGGAGATCGAGGGCCTGGCGGGCGCGGTGGCGAAGATCCGCGTCCACGGAGACTATCACCTGGGCCAGGTGCTCAAGACCGCGAACGGCTTCGTGATCATCGACTTCGAGGGCGAGCCGGGGCGCCCTCTCGCGGAGCGGCGGCGCAAGCAGCCGGCCCTGCGCGACGTCGCGGGTATGCTGCGCTCCCTCGACTACGCGGCCCACGCGGTGGGCTTCCGCCGGCCGGCCGCGGAGCGGGCCGCGGCGCTGGACGCCCTCACGGCCTGGGAGCGCGAGGCCCGCCGGGCCTTCCTCGCCGGATACCATGCGGCCGCCGCGACGGCCGCTCTCGCCCTCGCGCCCGCGGACGCGGCGGCCCTCGAGCGGGGGTGCGCCCCGTTCGAGCTGCAGAAGGCCTGTTACGAGCTGCGCTACGAGCTCGACAACCGGCCCGACTGGGCCGCGATCCCGCTCGCCGGCATCGAGCGCCTCCTCGGCCGTCCACGCGCAGGGGATTGACCGCCCGTCGCGCTTGCCCGTTTGCCGCCCCGCGGTATCATGCGAAACGGTCCCATGATGAGGAGCACGTCCTGCTGACGGTGGGCCAGCTCGTCGAGCCGCTGACCGGTCGGCGGTGGGATGCGCCGGCCGTGACACGGGAGGTCTCGGCGCGGGCCGCCCGCTACCGGCGCAAGGGCCTCCGGCCCGGCGACCGCGTGCTCCTGCAGCTCGGCAATCGCCTCGAGTTCTTCGCAGAGCTGCTCGCCCTCTGGCGCCTGGGCGCGGTGGCGGTGCCGCTCGACGCCGGCCTGACCCGCGTCGAGCTCGAGCGCATCGCCGCGCTGGCCGCGCCCAGGTGCTCGGTGACGGACGGTGCCGGCGAGGCCGCCGCGGTCCCCGGGCTGCCGGTCCTGGATGCAACCGAGCCCCTGCCCCCCGCCGAACTGCCGCCGGACCAGGCGCGTCCCGAGGAGGACGCGCTCGTGCTCTTCACGTCCGGATCGAGCGGCGTGCCGAAGGGCGTGGTACACACCCATCGCTCGCTCGCCGCGCGCTGGCTCGCGCTGCGCCGCGCGCTCGGCCTCGCCCCGTACGCCCGCACGCTCTGCCTGCTGCCGACCCACTTCGGCCACGGCCTAATCTGCAACAGCCTCTTCCCGTGGCTCGCCGGACAGGACCTCTTCATCACGCCGCCCTTTCGCCCCGATCTGCTTCTCCGGCTGGGTGCGCTCATCGACGAGCACCGCATCACGTTCCTGTCCTCGGTGCCCGCGGTGTGGCGGCTCGCCCTGCGGGTGGCGCAGCCGCCCCGCGGGGGAACCCTCCGGCGGGTGCACTGCGGGTCCGCGCCCCTGCCCGCTCCTCTGTGGGCCGAGGTGCAGCGCTGGACCGGAACCCTGGAGGTCTTCAACACCTACGGCCTCACCGAGACCGGGAGCTGGGTGGCCGGCACCTCGGTCGGGGAGGTGCACCCCGCCGACGGGCTCATCGGCCCGCCCTGGGGCGCCCGGCTGCACGTCGTGCGCGCGGACGGCGCGGCGTGCGGGCCCGGCGAGATCGGTCGCGTGTGGATCGAGAGCCCGGCCCTGATGCGCGGCTACCTCGGAGCGGACGAGCTGACCCGACTCATGATCGTCGACGGCCGCTTCGCCACCGGGGATCTCGGGCTGCTCGACGAGCGCGGCTGGCTGCACCTGCGCGGGCGCGAGCGCGACGAGATCAACAAGGGCGGCATGAAGGTCGCCCCCGCCGAGGTGGAGGCGGCCGCCGAGGGCTGTCCCCGCGTCGCGGAGACCTGCGCCTTCGCGCTGGACGATCCCTTCTATGGGCAGAACGTCGGCCTCGCGGTCGCCCTCGCGGAGGGTGACGAGGCGGTGGTGCGCGACCTCCACCGCTGGATGCGCGAGCGGCTCACCGAGAGCAAGCTGCCCGCGCGCTGGTGGCTCCTGCCCGCCATCCCGCGCTCGGACCGCGGCAAGGTGAGCCGCGACCAGGTGCGGAGGATCTGCGCGGGCCGCCCACCGCTCGATCTCGGGCGCATCCTCCAGGAGCCCTGAGTGCGGTCTCGCCGTCGCGATCGGGTGCTCGCGTTCCCGCGCACTATCCAGAAGCCGGACTGCCCGGCCTTCACGAGCACCCCGTGGTGATCGCCCGCTGGCTCGCCTGGACGCTCCCGATCGCGCCCGACACCCGGCGTCCGTGAAGCTGCCGCGCACCTTCTACACCGGCGGCGACGTGACCGCCGTCGCCCGCCGCCTGCTCGGCACGCGGCTGGTGGTGCCCACGCGCGACGGGCGACGCGTGGCCGGGATCATCGTCGAGACCGAGGCCTACCGGGGCCCGGAGGACCGCGCCTCGCACGCCTACGGCGGCCGGCGCACCCGCCGTACCGAGACGATGTACGCGCGGGGCGGGACCGCCTACGTGTACTTCGTCTACGGTATGTATCACCAGTTCAACGTGGTGACCGCGGGGGAGGACGTGCCCCACGCGGTCCTGGTGCGCGCGCTGGAGCCGGTGGAGGGGCTGGCCCTGATGCGCCGGCGGCGCGGCGGCGTGGCCGATCGCGACCTGACCAGTGGACCCGGAAAGCTCTGCATCGCCCTCGGCATCGACCGCCGCCTCGACGGCGCCGACCTGCTCGGGGAGCGAGTCTGGCTCGAGCCGGGGCTCCGCGTCGCCGCCGGCACCATCGCCTCCGGGCCCCGTGTCGGCATCGACTACGCGGAGCAGTGGGTGCACCGGCGGTGGCGCTTCTGGCTCCGTGGCAATCCCTACGTCAGCCGCGCCCCCACTCCGCGCCGGTGACCGAGTCACAGATCGCCGAGTAGTGGTAAGCTGCGGGCGGCCCGAGCCCATCTGCAAGGAGAGACCGCCTTGGCCCTCACCGCCACCGTCCATCACGTCGACCTGACCCGTGGCCGCGTCGAGGTGCGCACCCTGCCCGAGGACGTGTATCGCAGGTATCCGGGCGGCAGTGCCCTGGCCGCCTACCTCGTCACCCAGGCCGTCGCGGCCGGCGCCGACCCGCTCGGCCCCGACAATGTCCTCGCGATGGCGGTGAGCCCGCTCACCGGGCTGGCGATCTCCGGCCAGAGCCGCATGACCGCGTGCGCGCGCTCGCCCCTGACCGGCGCGATCGGCGACAGCCAGTGCGGCGGCTTCTTCCCGGCCGAGATGCGCGCGGCCGGCGCCGACGCGCTCGTGTTCACGGGACGCTCGCCCCAGCCGGTCTACCTGTGGCTGCATGACGGGCACGCGGAGCTTCGCCCGGCCGGCCATCTGTGGGGCAAGGGCACCGCGGACGTCGACCGTCTGCTGAAGGAGGAGCTCGGCGATGCCAAGGCGGAGGTGGCCCAGATCGGCCCGGCCGGCGAGAACCTCGTGCGCTTTGCCGCGATCATGAACATGGTCAACCGGGCCAACGGGCGCACCGGCCTCGGCGCGGTGATGGGCGCCAAGCGGCTGAAGGCGGTGGTGGTGCGGGGCACCAAGTCCCCGAAGCCCGCGATGGCGGCGGAGTTCCGGGGTCTCGTGAAGCGCCTCAAGGAGCTGCAGGAGGTTAACCCCGGCATCGGCTGGTTCGGGGAGTACGGGACGGCGGGGGTCCTGGCCATCCAGGACAAGATGGGCGGGCAGCCGACCCGCAACTACAGCGAGGGCACCTTCGAGCAGTGCAAGGATATCGACGGCACCACCATGGTGAAGACGATCCTGAAGGAGCGCGACACCTGCTACGCCTGCGTGGTCAAGTGCAAGCGCGTGGTCGAGGTGGTGGACCCCGAGATCCCGGTGGACCCGGTCTACGGCGGCCCCGAGTACGAGACCCTGACCTTCTTCGGCTCCATGTGCGGGGTGGGAGACCTGAAGCTGCTGGCCCGCGCCTCCGCCGACGCCAACCGGTACGGCATGGACACGATCTCGTGCGGGGCCACCATCGCCTGGGCCATGGAGGCACGGGCCAAGGGCCTGCTCGACGACCAAGGGCTCGGGCTCGAGTGGGGCGACGGCCGCGCGGTGCTCCGGGCCATCGAGGCCATCGCGCTCCGGCGCGGCGTGGGCGATCTCCTCGCCGAGGGCAGCCTGCGAGCCGCCCAGCGCCTCGGCCCCGCGGCGGTGGACCTCACCGTCACCGTCAAGGGGCAGGAGCTGCCGGCCCACATGCCCCAGCACAAGCGCTCCCTGGGGCTGATCTACGCGGTCAATGCGTTCGGCGCCGACCACCAGTCCTCCGAGCACGACTCGATGCTCCGCACCAAGCCCGGCAGCCTGCACCACCGCCGCCTCTCCGAGCTGGGCGAGTTCCCGAGCCTCGACCTGCGCGATCTCTCCGACGCCAAGGTCCGCTTCGCCTACACCACCCAGTGCTTCTACTCTGCGCTCGACACCCTCGGCCTCTGCCAGTTCGTGTGGGGACCGTCCTGGCAGCTCTACGGCCCGGCCGAGACCGTCGAGCTGGTGCGCTACGGCACCGGCTGGGACGTCACCATGCAGGAGCTCCTGCAGATCGGCGAGCGCCGCATCCAGCTCCTGCGCGGCTTCAACGCGCGCGAGGGGATCGGAAAGAGCGCCGACGTCCTCCCCAAGAAGCTCTTCCAGCCGCTGGGCGGCAAGGGGCCGACCGCCGGGGTCGCTCTCACCACGGATGAGTTCGAGCGGGCCCGCGAGACCTACTACGAGCTGGCCGGGTGCGATCCGGCGACCGGCTACCCGACGCGAGCGCGCCTGGCCGGCCTCGGGCTCGAGTGGCTGGCCGACGCGATCCCGCTCACGCGCTGAGGCGGCTCAGAGCCGCAGGCGCAGGCCGGTGCGGTCGAGAACGCGGATGAGCGCCCACCAGAGGAGCAGGTAGCCAAGCGCGTATGCCAGGGAGGCGGGGGCCGGAGCGGCCCACGGCGCGAAGGCGTGCTCGTAGAGCCACGCGTGCAGGCGCGGGCCGCCGGCGCCGACCCGCACGATGAGCAGCAGCTTGGCCATCAGGCTCGACAGGAAGAAGAGCAGAAGGGCGTGCACGCCGAAGAGGGCGAACGGGGCGGCCCACGCCCGCCGGCCCCGCACCTCGGTCAGCCACGAGCACACCGCCAGCGCCAGCGCGGCCAGGCCCGCCATCAGGAGGGCGTACGAGCTGGTCCACAGCGACTTGTTCACCGGGAACGAGAGCCCCCAGAGCCAGCCGAGCCCGGCCGCCACGAGACCGCCGGCGGCGAGCCCGGCCGCCGCGCGCGCCGCCGGGCGCCCCGCGCGCAGCCAGTGCCCGCCGAGCACGCCCAGGAGCGTGGTGGCGGTCGCGGGCAGCGTGCTCAGGATGCCCTCGGGGTCGTACAGCTTCGAGACCTGCCACATGTGCCGCGGACCGAGGACCAGCCGGTCCACGTAGCCGGCCAGGTTGCCGGCCGGGCTCAGGTCGCCCGCGACCAGGCCCGGCGCCGCCCCCCTCGTCATGAGGAGCCAGTAGCCGACCAGCAGGGCCCCCGCGGCCCGCGCCTGCCCGCGCCAGCCGCGCGCTCCGCGGGTGGCCAGCACG
>DATIFV010000258.1:0-6256 GCA_035455085.1 Candidatus Methylomirabilota bacterium
GGGCGGCTCTCCAAGGATCTGTCAAGCCGGCGTGTCGCCATCACCCGGGGCCACAACGGATGCGTGTCCTACAGCGACCCCGAGGGCTTCTTCCGGGTTCCGGTGCTCTCGCGGGAGATCGTCGACCGTATCGGAGCCGGCGACGCCTACCTGTCGGTCACCGCGCCCTGCACCGCGGCGGGATACCATCCCGAGATGGTGGGCTTCATCGGCAACGCGGTCGGAGCCTTGGCGGTGCGCATCGTGGGCAACCGGACCGCGGTGGAGCCGGTCCCCCTCTACAAGTTCATCAACGCGCTCCTGCAATGACCCCCAAGTTCCTGATCGAGCTCGGCGAGATGCAGTCGCGGATCGAGGCCTCCGACCGGGCCGGCGGCGCGCTCTCCTGCTCGGACGCGATGGACCGGGCGGTGGCGCTGGTGCGCGAGCAGACCGCGGCGGGTCGCAAGGTCATCTTCGTGGGCAACGGAGGCAGCGCCGGGATCGCGAGCCACCAGGCGGTGGACTACTGGAAGAACGGCGGCATGCGCGCGGTGTCGTTCAACGACGGTGCCCTCCTGACCTGCGTGGGCAACGACTTCGGCTACGCCCACGTCTTCGAGAAGCCGATCGAGATGTTCGCGGACGTGGGCGACGTCCTCGTCGCGATCTCGAGTTCCGGCCGCTCGGAGAACATCCTGCGGGCCGCCCAGGCGGGCGCGCGCACCGGGTGCCGGGTGATCACGCTGTCCGGCTTCGGGCCCCACAATCCCCTGCGCCGGCTCGGCGAGGTGAACTTCTACCTGCCCTCGGACTCCTACGGCCTCGTGGAGATCACCCACCTGGCGATCTGCCACTGCATCCTCGACACGATCATCGCCGCCCGCACCTGACCCGGGCTCCGGGCCTGGCTCTTGCATGCATGTTCTGCGCTGGATACGCCTCCGTCCGCCCCGAGCGCCGGTCCCGGCCGTCCCGCCGGGTCGCGGCCTGAGGCAGGCAGAGCTCTAAAGGACTGATACCTATGAGAAAGATGCATGTCCTGGTGACGGGTGGGGCGGGCTATGTCGGAGCCGTCCTGGTGCCCAAGCTGCTGGCCCGGGGACACCGCGTCACCGTCCTCGATCTCTACATTTTCGGCGACCAGGTGCTCAAGGCTGTCAGTGGCCATCCGGGCCTGCGGGAGATCAAGGGCGACATCCGCGACCGGCGGCTCCTCGAGCGCGCGCTCACCGGGGTGGACGCGGTCATCCACCTGGCCTGCATCTCCAACGATCCGAGCTTCGAGCTGAACCCGGAGCTGGGGAAGTCGATCAACTACGACGCGTTCTTTCCCCTGGTCGAGATCGCGAAGGACAAAGGCGTGGGCCGGTTCGTCTACGCCTCGTCCTCCAGCGTCTACGGTATCAAGGAGGAGGAGAACGTCACCGAGGAGCTGCCGCTCGAGCCCCTGACCGACTACTCCAAGTACAAGGCGCTCTGCGAGGAGGTCCTGCTCCGTGCCCAGGCGCCCGGGTTCTCCGGCCTGATCCTGCGGCCGGCGACCGTGTGCGGCTACTCGCCGCGCCTGCGGCTCGATCTCGCGGTGAACATCCTCACCAACCTCGCGGTGAACACCGGGCGCATCACGGTCTTCGGGGGCGCTCAGAAGAGGCCCAACATCCACATCGAGGACGTCACCGACCTCTACGTGCGCTCGCTCGAGTGGCCGGCGGAGAGCATCGCCGGGCAGGTCTTCAACGCCGGGTACGAGAACCACACGGTGGCCCAGCTCGCCGACCTGGTGGCGGGGGTCGTCGGGCGCGAGAAGGTCGAGATCGTGACCACCCCCACCGACGATCACCGCTCGTACCACATCTCGTCGGAGCGGATCAAGCGCGCCCTCGGCTTCGAGCCGGCCCACACCGTCGAGGAGGCGGTGCGCGATCTCTGCGCCGCCTACGAGCGGGGCGCGATCCCGAACGCGATGACCGACAAGCGCTACTACAACATCAAGACGATGCTGGAGGCCAAGCTCTGAGCATGCGCGTTCCCTATTCCTACCTGCGCGAGCAGTTCGCCGACTCCGAGCCGATCCTGCGCGACATCAAGGGCCTGCTCGAGTCCACCCAGTTCACCCTGGGCCCCCCGGTGGCCGAGTTCGAGGCGCGCTTCGCCCGCCTCTGCGGGGCGCGGCACGCGATCGGGGTCGGTACGGGCACCGACGCGCTCTCGCTCTCCCTCAAGGCCCTGGGGGTCGGCCCGGGCGACGAGGTGATCACCGCCGCCAACACCTTCATCGCCACCGCGGGCGCGATCGTGCAGGCGGGGGCGCGCCCGGTCTTCGTGGACGTGGCGGACGACTTCAACATCGACCCCGGCAAGATCGAGGCCGCGATCACCTCGCGCACGAAGGCGCTGCTTCCCGTGCACTACGCCGGCCAGCCCGCCAAGATGGGACCGATCCTCGAGATCGGGCGCCGGCGGGGGCTCCCGGTGGTCGAGGACGCCTGCCAGGCCATCAGCGCGGCCATCGACGGCAAGCTGGTCAGCAACTTCGGGGCGGCGGCCGGCTTCAGCCTGCATCCGCTGAAGAACCTCAACGTCTGGGGCGACGGCGGGGTCATCGTCACCAGCTCCCCGGAGCTCGACGGCAAGCTCCGCCTCCTGCGCAACCACGGGCTGGTGAACCGCGACGAGGTGGAGATCTTCGGGCACAACTGCCGCCTCGATACCCTGCAGGCCATCGTGGGCAACCACCTGATCGGGGACACCGAGGCGATCACCGCGGCCCGCATCAAGAACGCGCTCGCTCTCGACGCCGGGCTCCGGCCGCTGGCGCCGCGGGTGCGGGTTCCGGCGCGGCTGCCCAACGAGCGGCACGTCTTCCACCTCTACATGTTCGAGGCGGACGATCGCGACCGGCTCCTCGCCTGGCTGCACCAGCGGGAGATCGAGGCGAAGATCCACTATCCGGTGCCGCTGCACCTGCAGCCGGCGAGCCGTCGCCTCGGCTACCGGGAGGGGGACTTCCCGGTCGCGGAGCGGCAGGCGAAGCGCATCATCACGCTCCCGGTGCACCAGCATCTGCGGGCCGAGCAGGTGCGCTACATGATCGACTCCGTCCGCGAGTTCTACCACGCCCGATGACCACCACCATGCACGTCAAGTACATGGATCTGCCGCGGCAGTTCGAGGGCGGCACCATCGTGGCGCGGGTGGTCGAGGAGTTCAAGCGGTGCCAGTTCGTGCTCGGCCCCCAGCTGGTGGAGTTCGAGCAGCGCTTCGCCCGGGTCTGCGGCGCCGCCCACGCGGTCGGGCTGAACTCGGGCACCGACGCGCTGTTCCTCGCTCTCAAGGCGCTCGGGGTCGGGCCCGGAGACGAGGTGATCACGGTGCCCAACAGCTTCGTGGCCTCCGCGGGCGCGATCGTGATGGTGGGTGCCACGCCGGTGTTCGTGGACGTCAACGCCGAGTACCTGATGGATCCTGCCTACCTCGCCGACGCGATCACGCCGCGGACGCGGGCGATCATCCCGGTGCACCTGACCGGCAACCCGGCCGACCTGGACGCCATCGGCGCGATCGCGGTGCGGCGCGGCCTGCCCGTCATCGAGGATGCGGCCCAGGCGGTGGGGGCCGCGGTGGGCGGCCGGGTGGTGGGCTCGCTCGGCATCGCGGGGGCCTTCAGCCTCTTTCCGCTCAAGAACCTCGGGGTGGCGGGCGACGGCGGCATGCTGACGACCGGCTCGCGCGAGATCGCGGACAAGGTGATGCTCCTGCGGCATCACGGCCTTCGCAACCGCGACGAGGTCGAGGTGTGGGGCTACAACAGCCGCCTCGACACCATCCAGGCGATCGTGGGCGACGCGGTGCTGGACAGCCTCGAGTCGGTGACCGCGGCGCGGATCCGGAACGCGGCGTTCTACGATCGCGCCCTGGCCCCCCTCGCTCCGCAGATCACGGTGCCGCCGCGCCGAGCCGGGGTCCGGCAGGTCTTCCACACCTACGTGGTGCAGGCCGAGCGGCGAGACGCCCTGCGCGAGTTCCTGGCGTCCCGCGGAGTCGAGACCAAGATCCATTACCCGATCCCGATCCATCTCCAGAAGGCGGCCGAGGGGCTGGGCTACAAGCGCGGCGCCTTCCCGGTGTGCGAGGCGCAGAGCGAGCGCATCGTGTCGCTGCCGGTGCACGAGTACCTGACCGAGGCCGAGCAGCAGTACGTGGTGGATCGCATCCGGGAGTTCTACCGCCGATGAGGCGGGCCGCGGTGAAGGGCGGGCGCGCGGGCTCCCGGACCGCGCGGAGGGGCCCGGGCCGGGGCAAGGCGGACGCCGGGCTGCGGGGGCTCGCGCCCGCGCTCCTGGTCGATCTGTACGTGACGATGCGGCGCATCCGCCGGGCCGAGGAGACGATCGCCGCGCTCTACCCCGAGCAGGAGATCCGCTGCCCGACGCACCTGTCGATCGGCCAGGAGGCGGGGGCGACCGGCGTGTGCCTGGCCCTGCGGCCCACCGACACCGCGGTGAGCACCCATCGCTGCCACGCCCACTACATCGCCAAGGGCGGCGACCTGCGGGGCATGTTCGCGGAGCTGTACGGCCGCGCCACCGGCTGCTGCGGGGGCAAGGGCGGCTCCATGCACCTGACCGCCCCGGAGGTGGGCATGCTGGGCGCCTCCGCCATCGTGGCGGGCTCGGTGCCCCTGGCGGTGGGCACCGCGCTCGCCGCGAGGATGGCGGGCGCCGACGAGGTCGCGGTGGCCTTCTTCGGCGACGCGGCGATGGAGCAGGGCGTGACCCACGAGAGCCTGGCCCTCGCCGCCCTGCGCCGCCTCCCGGTGCTCTTCGTCTGCGAGAACAACCTCTACGCGACCAACACCCCGCTCCGCACCCGGCAGGCCGGCCGCGACATGGCGGCCCGCGCCGCGTCGCACTGGCTGCCCGGCGTCATCGTCGACGGCAACGACGTGGTCGCGGTCTACCGGGTGGCGAAGGCCGCGGTGGAGCGCGCGCGGCGCGGCGGCGGTCCCACCCTGATCGAGGTCAAGACCTACCGCTTCCGCGAGCACGTGGGGCCCAACTACGACATCGACCTGGGCTACCGCACCCAGGTGGAGCTGGACCGATGGATGGCGCGGGAGCCGGTAGGAGGCCTGGCGCGACGGCTGGAGCGCGCCGGGGTGCTCCCGGCGGCCCGGCGCGTGGCCCTCGACACCCAGGTCGAGGCCGAGGTGGCCGACGCGGTCGCCTTCGCCAAGGCGAGCCCGTTCCCCGAGCCGGCCGCGCTCTTCGCGGACGTGGAGTAGGAGAGGGCCACCCGGATGCGCCAGCTCAAGTACCGCGAGGCGATCGACGAGGCGACCCGCCAGGCCATGGCCAAGGACGAGCGGGTGTTCGTCATGGGGGTGGGCGTGGACGATCCCAAGGGCATCTTCGGGACCACGCGCGGAGCGTTCGAGGAGTTCGGATCGAGCCGCGTGTTCGACACCCCGCTCTCGGAAGCCGCGCTGACCGGCATGGGCGTGGGCGCGGCGATGCGGGGGTTCCATCCGCTGCTGGTCCACGCCCGCAACGACTTCCTGCTGCTCACCATGGATCAGATCGCGAACAACGCGGCCAAGTGGCGGTACATGTGCGGCGGCAAGCTCAAGGTCCCGCTGACCATCCGCGCGATCATCGGCCGGGGGTGGGGGCAGGCCGCCCAGCACTCGCAGAGCCTGCAGGCCGTGTTCGCCCACGTGCCCGGCCTCTCGGTGATCATGCCGGCCACCCCCGCCGACGCCAAGGGCCTGCTCATGACCGCGCTCAGCAGCGACGGCCCGGTCATCTGCCTCGAGCACCGGTGGCTCTACGACAAGAGCGGGCCCGTGCCCGAGGATACCTACTACACCCCGCTCGGCGTGGGCTCGGTCGTCCGGCCCGGGCGCGACGTCACGATCGTGGCCGTCTCGCACATGGTACTGGAGGCGCTGCAGGCGGCCGAGGCGCTGGCCGGGGAGGGGATCGAGGCCGAGGTGATCGACCCGCGCACCTTGAGGCCGCTCGACTCCGCCCTGATCTGCCGATCCGCCGCGAGGACCGGGCGCCTGGTCATCGCCGACACGGGCTGGCGCAGCTACGGGGTCAGCGCGGAAATCGCGGCGCGCGCGGCCGAAGAGCTCTGGGGCTTGCTGAAGGCGCCAATCCGCCGGGTGGCGCTACCCGAGGTGCCCACCCCGGGCAGCTCGGCCCTCGAGACCCCCTACTATCCGGGGGCGCGCGAGATCGTGGCGGCGGTGAAGCAATCGCTGGAAGGG
>DATIFV010000259.1:0-9969 GCA_035455085.1 Candidatus Methylomirabilota bacterium
CCAGTAGCGGCTGTCCTGGGAGTTGTCCCGGTTGTCGCCCATGACGAAGTAGGAGCCCTCGGGCACCTTCAGAGGCTCGCACCCGTAGGCGTAGCCGCACTGCCCGGACGGGGGGCCGCTGAAGGATCCCGGACGCGCGTACGGCTCCTCGATCGGCCGGCCGTTGAGGGTCACCCGGTTGTCGCGCACCTGGATGGTGTCGCCGCCGATCGCGATGATGCGCTTGATGAAGTCCCGGGTCTCGTCGTTGGGGTACTTGAACACCACGATGTCGCCCCGCTCGGGATCGCGCAGCCCCGGCAGGTGCTGGTCGGTCAACGGGATCTCGGCCCCGTACAGGAACTTGTTCACCAAGATGTAGTCGCCGATCAGCAGGGTGTCCATCATGGAGCCGGACGGAATCGTGAAGGCCTGCACCGCGAACTGCCGGATGAACAGGGCCAGCAGCACCGCGATGATGATCGCTTCCGAGTACTCGCGGAAGAGGGACTTGCGCCGGGCCCGGGCCACCGGAGGCGCGGCGTCGCGATCGGGACGGGTCTGGAGATCGTTCATGCGCCCCTCTCAGCTCCTGAGCACCGACAGGAACGCCTCCTGCGGCACCTCGACCCGGCCCACCTGTTTCATCCGCTTCTTGCCTTCCTTCTGCTTCTCGAGCAGCTTGCGCTTGCGGGTGATGTCGCCGCCGTAGCACTTGGCGGTGACGTTCTTGCCCATGGCCTTGACCGTCTCGCGGGCGATGACCCGGCTGCCGATCGCGGCCTGGATCGCGACCTCGTAGAGCTGGCGGGGGATGACCGCCCGCAGCTTCTCGGTGAGGGTCTTGCCCTTCTCGTAGGCCTTCTCGCGATGGACGATGGTGGAGAGGGCGTCGACCGGATCGCCGTTGAGCAGGATGTCGAGCTTGACCATCTCCGAGGGGCGGAACTCCAGGAACTCGTAGTCGAACGAAGCGTAGCCCTTGGAGATGGACTTGAGGCGGTCGTAGAAGTCCACTACGATCTCGCTCAGCGGGAAGTCGAACTGGATGTGGACGCGCTTGCCCACGTACTCGAGCGACCGGTGCTCGCCCCGCTTGTCCTGGGCGAGCTTGTAGATCTCGCTCATGAACTCGGTGGGCACGAAGATCGAGCCGCGCACGTAGGGCTCCTCGATGTGCTCGATCTTGTCGGGTGGAGGAAGCTTCGAGGGATTCTCCACCTCGACGACCTCGCCCTGGGTGGTCACCACCCGGAAGCGGACGCTCGGCGCGGTGACGATCAGCGAGAGATTGAACTCGCGCTCGAGCCGCTCCTGGACGATCTCGAGGTGGAGCATGCCCAGGAAGCCGCAGCGGAAGCCGTAGCCGAGGGCCAGCGACGTCTCCGGCTCGAAGTTGAAGGCGGAGTCGTTCAGGCGCAGCTTCTCCAGCGCGTCCCGCAGCCCCTCGTAGTCGGTGTCCTCGATCGGGTACAGCCCCGCGAAGACCATGGGCTTGGCGTCGCGATAGCCCGGGCAGGGCTCGGCGGTCGGGCGCAGGACGTCGGTGATGGTCTCGCCGATCTTGGCGTCGGCCACGCGCTTGATCGACGCGGTCAGATACCCGACCTGGCCGGCCGCGAGCTCCTCGACCGGACGCATGTCGGGCGCGAACACGCCGACCTGCTGGACCTCGTAGGTCTTGCCGTTGGACATGAACAGCACGCGCGAGCCGGCCCGTACCCGCCCGTCGATCAGGCGGATGTACACCACGACCCCCTGGTAGGAGTCGTAGAAGGAGTCGAAGACGAGGGCCTTGAGGGGCGCCTCCACGTCGCCCTTCGGCGGCGGGATGCGGGCCACGATGGCCTCGAGCACCTCCGGTACCCCGGTGCCGTGCTTGGCCGAGATGGCCAGGGCCTCGTCCCCGTCGAGGCCGAGGATCTCGGTGATCTGGTTGCGGGTGGCCTCGACGTCGGCGGCGGGCAGGTCGATCTTGTTGATGACCGGGATTATCTCGAGGCCGCCGTCGAGGGCGAGGTAGAAGTTGGCCAGGGTCTGAGCTTCCACCCCTTGGGCCGCGTCCACGATCAGCAGCGCCCCCTCGCACGCGGCGAGGGAGCGGGAGACCTCGTAGGAGAAGTCCACGTGCCCGGGCGTGTCGATGAGGTTGAGCGTGTACTCGCGGCCGTCGCGCGCTTTGTACAGCAGTCTGACCGTGTGGGCCTTGATGGTGATCCCGCGCTCCTTCTCCAGGTCCATCGAGTCCAGCACCTGGTCCACCGCCTTCTTGGCGTCCATGGTGCCGGTCAGCGATAGGAGGCGGTCGGCCAGGGTCGACTTGCCGTGGTCGATGTGGGCGACGATCGAGAAATTACGGATCAGCTCGATGGCCATCTGGCTAAGAATACCACGGCCTTCCGCGCCCCGCCGGGTCCGGGCTCGCCTTCAGAATCCGCAACATGCGGACCGGCGGTCGAGCACCGGGGCCGGGCGGGCCCGCCCCGGGCCGCCCCTACATCTGGGCGCGGTCGGGGACGATGGTGTTGGCCTCGAGGACGGCGGTGAAGCCGAGCCGGGCGCCCGCGCCGATGCGTGCCCCCGTGCCCACGATGCAGTCGCGGAGGACGGCGCCCGAGCCCACGCTCACGTCGTCCCACAGGATGGCGCCCTCGACGCGGGCGTCGGCGCCGACCAGACAACCGGCGCCGAGCACCGTGTTGGGGCCCACGCGGGCGCCGGGCTCGATGCGCGTGCCGGCCCCGATCACGCAGGGCGCGCCGAGCGTCGCTCCCGGCGCGACGCGGGCTCCCGGAGCCACCGATCGGCCGTCCGGGCCGGCCCCGGCCGGCTTGATCTCGGTGGCAACGCGCCCGGCGAGGAGATCGATCTGGGCCTGGCGGTACTTCGCGGGGCTGCCGATGTCGAGCCAGTAGCTGCCCGCCACCCAGCCGAAGAACGGCACCCCGTCCCGGAGCAGCCCGGGGAAGGTCTCGCGCTCGATGGAGACGGCCCGGCCGGTGGGGATGGCCGCGACCACCTGCCGGTCGAGCACGTAGACCCCGGCGTTGACGGTGTCCACAGTGGCCTGGCCGGGGGCAGGCTTCTCCACGAAGCTGCGGATGCGCCCGTCCGGATCGAGCTCCACGAGCCCGTACAGGGTGGGGTCGGCCACGCGCGTGAGGTAGAGCGTCGCGCGCGAGCCGCGCTCGGCGTGGAAGCGCAGCATGGCGCCGAGGTCGAGATCGGTCAGGATGTCGCCGTTCAGGACCACCACGAGGTCGCGCACGAGATCGACCGCGTTGCGCACCCCGCCGGCGGTGCCGAGCGGCTCGGTCTCGACCGCGTAGCGGAGCCGCACCCCGTGGGCCCCGCCGTCGCCCATGATCCGGCGCACCTCGTCCACCAGGTAGGAGCAGGAGAGCACCACGTCGGTGATGCCGTGCCGGCGGAGGAGCGCCAGCTGGTAGGCGACGAACGGGACGTTGAGGAGGGGGACGACCGGCTTGGGAGTGGCCAGGGTGAGCGGGCGGAGCCGGGTGCCCTGGCCCCCTGCGAGTATGACCGCCGTTATTTCGTCGGGACCCAGGGCTCCGCCTCGCCGATCAGCATCACCGGGATGCCGTCGCGCACCGGATACGCCTTGCGGCACGCGCGGCAGATGATGCGCGTCTCCTCGAAGGTCAGCTCGACGCCCTTGCAGGCCGGGCAGGCCAGGATCGCCCGCAGCTCCTCGTCGATCATCGCGCGGTCTCCTTCCGAAAGAATTCGAAGGTGCGACGGAGGCCCTCGGCCAGGGACACCGCGGGCTTCCAGCCGAGCACCCGCGCCGCGAGCGCCGGGCTGAGGCAGCTCCGGCGCTGCTCGCCGGGCCGCGCGGGGGCGTGCTGGGCCTGCACCGTCGAGCCCGCCGCCGGCATCAGCGCACGGTAGAGATCGTTCACCGAGGTCTCGACCCCGGTCGAGACGTTGACGGGACCGGTGACCTCGGGGTGCTCGAGGGCCCTGAGGTTGGCGGCGGCCGCGTCCTCCACGTAGGTGTAGTCGCGGGTCTGCTCCCCGTCGCCGTTGATCATGGGGACCTGCCCGGTGAGCAGACGGTGGCAGAAGATGGCGATGACCCCGGCCTCGCCCTGCGGGTTCTGCCGGGGCCCGTAGATGTTGGCGTAGCGGAGCGAGATCCCGCTTACGCCGTAGATGCCGCTCCACGCGCTCACGTAGTGCTCCATCGCGATCTTGGTGATCCCGTAGGGCGAGATCGGCAGGGTGGGATGGCTCTCCGGGGTCGGGATCACCTCGGTGTCCCCGTAGCCGGCGCCGCCGCTCGATGAGTAGATGATCCGCCGGACCCCGTAGCGCCGGCAGCACTCGAGCAGGCCGACCCCGCCTCCGATGTTCACGCTCGCGTCGAAGGCGGGGTCCGTGACCGAGCGTGCCACCGACGCCTGCGCGGCGAGGTGGGCCACCACCTCCGGCCGCTCCGCCTCGAAGATCCGGGCCAGGTGCGCGCTGCGCAGGTCCACCTCGTGGAAGCGGGCCCGGGGATTGACCCAGCGGGCGTCGCCGGTGGTGAGGTTGTCCACCACCGCCACCTCGTGCCCCGCGGCCAGGAACGCGTCGACGACGTGGGAGCCGATGAAGCCGGCGCCGCCCGTCACCAGGATCTTCACGAGCGGGCCACCAGCCGGCGGCACCAGTCGAGGGTGCGGATGAGCCCGTCCTCCACGTCCACCTTCGGCTCCCACCTGAGCAGGCGGCGGGCCCGGTCGATGTCGGGCTGCCGCACCTTGGGGTCGTCGGTGGGGAGCGGGCGGAAGACGATCTCGCTGCGGGAGCCGCTCAGGCGGACGATCCGCCGCGCCAGCTCGAGCAGGGTCATCTCCCGGGGGTTGCCGATGTTCACCGGGTCGCTCACCGGGGCGTGCATCAGGGCCCAGATGCCCTCCACCAGGTCGGAGATGTAGGTGAACGAGCGCGTCTGCGAGCCGTCGCCGAAGACGGTGAGGGGCTCGTTGGCCAGCGCCTGACGGATGAACGTGGGGATCGCCCGGCCGTCGGTGAGCCGCATGCGCGGGCCGTAGGTGTTGAAGATGCGCACGATGCGGGTGTCGAGGCCGTGCACGCGGTGGTAGGCCATGGTCATGGCCTCCGCGAAGCGCTTGGCCTCGTCGTAGACCCCGCGCGGCCCCACCGGATTGACGTTGCCCCAGTAGTCCTCCCGCTGCGGGTGCACGAGCGGATCGCCGTAGACCTCGGAGGTGGAGGCGAGGAGGAACTTGGCCCGGCGCTCCTTGGCGAGGCCCAGCGCCTTGTGGGTTCCGAGGGCGCCCACCTTCAGCGTCTGGATCGGCAGCTCGAGATAGTCGATCGGCGAGGCGGGGCTCGCGAAGTGCAGCACGTAGTCGAGCGGCCCGCCCACCACGATGTAGTTGGTGACGTCGTGCTTGACGAACAGGAAGCGGGGGTCGCTGATGTGGGCGATGTTGTCGGTCGACCCGGTGAGGAGGTTGTCCATGCAGACGACCTCGCATCCCCGGGCGAGGAGGAAGTCGCACAGGTGGGAGCCGATGAAGCCGGCTCCGCCCGTCACGAGGACCCGCACCGGAGCCGGCCCTCAGCCCACCAGCACGGGCTTGCGCCCGATCGAGTAGTACTCGAAGCCCAGGCGCCGCATGCGCTCGGGCTCGTAGAGGTTGCGGGCGTCGAAGATCAACCGACGGCGCATCAGGCCGCCCAGCCGGTCGAGGTTCAGGTACTTGAACTCGTTCCACTCGGTGAGCAGCGCCACCGCGTCGGCTCCCGCTGCCGCCTCGTAGGCCGACGGGCAGAAGACCACGCCCTCCGGCATCAGGGCCTTCGCGTTGTCCATGGCGACCGGATCGTACGCCCGGACGCGGGCGCCGGCCCCGTGGAGCAGCCGCACCACCTCCAGGCTCTTGGCCTCCCGCATGTCGTCGGTGTTGGGCTTGAAGGCGAGGCCGAGCACCGCGATCGTCCGGTCCTCGAGTCCGCCCATCCCCTTGCGCATCATCTCCACGAGGTGGGCGGCCCGCTCCCGGTTGATCTCCACCACCGAGCGCAGCAGCTTGAAATCGTAGCCGAAGCGGGCCGCGGTGTGGATGAGGGAGTCCACGTCCTTGGGGAAGCAGGAGCCGCCGTAGCCGAGGCCGGCCTGGAGGAACTGCATGCCGATGCGGGCGTCCAGGCCCATGCCCTTCATCACCTGGCTCACGTCGGCGCCCGCGTTCTCGCAGATGTTGGCGATGGCGTTGATGAAGGAGATCTTGGCGGCCAGGAACGCGTTGGAGGCGTACTTGATGACCTCCGCCGAGGGCAGGTCGGTGATGATCATCGGCCGCTCGAGGGGAGCGTAGAGCTCGACCAGGGTCATCGCCACCTGCTGGTTGGGCGCGCCGATCACGATGCGGTCCGGCCGGAGGGTGTCCTCGATGGCCGAGCCCTCGCGCAGGAACTCCGGGTTGGAGACCACGTCGAAGTCGATCGGGCGCGGCTGGTGCCGGGTGATGACTTCCCGGACGAACTCGCCGGTCCCGACCGGGACGGTGGACTTGTTGACCACCACCTTGTAGCGGTCCATGGCGTGCCCGATCGCGGTGGCCACCGCCTCCACCTGCGAGAGATCGGTCTCGCCGGTGTCCTTCGGAGGCGTGCCCACCGCGATGAAGATCACGTCGGACTGGCGGACCGCGCCCGCGAGGTCGGTGGTGAAGCTGAGCCGGCCGTCGCCCGTGTTCCGGGCCACCATCTCCTCGAGGCCGGGCTCGTAGATCGGCATCTTGCCGGCCCGCAGCGCCTCGATCTTCTTCTGGTCGTTGTCCACGCAGACCACGTCGTTGCCGAGATCGGCGAAGACCGCGCCGGTCACCAGCCCCACGTAGCCCGTTCCCACCACGCAGATGTTCATCGGTCCGGCCTCCAGACGGGGTGTCTCAGATTAGCAGACAACAGACCCGCGGTGCCAGCGACCCGGCCCGGCCCTAGGACAGGGTGTGGCGGATCAGCCGCTCGCCCACCATCACCAGGAACAGCAGGAGCAGGAAGAAGTTGGAGAAGAGGAACAGGGACAGCCACCCCCGCTGGTCGTCGGGCCGCCGCGCGAACTTGGCCGCGAGCCAGATGAGCCGCCCGCCCAGCGCGGCCGCGGCGGCGAGGGCGACCGGCCCGCCCACCCCGAAGGTGGGCGCGGCGAGCGACCACCCGGTGAGCCCGAGGGCGTAGAGCTGGATCAGCCGCGCGGTGCCCTCGACCCCGACGCGCTCCGAGACCATGGGGAAGCCGCCCGCCGCGTAGTCCGCCCGATAGCGGAGGGCGAGGGCCCAGAAGTGGGGCATCTGCCAGAGGAACAGGATCCCGAACAGGATCACCGCCCCCGCGTCGGTGAGGCGCCCGCCACCCGCCACCCAGCCGATGACCGGAGGGATGGCGCCGGGGATCGCCCCCGGCACCGCCGCGAAGGGCGAGGTGGGCTTGAGCCAGGGGGTGTAGACGCCGTTGTAGAAGCCGGCCGCGATCAGGCCCAGGGACCCCGCGGTCGGCCCGACCCCGAACCACAGCACCGCCGCGCCCGCGCTGATCGCCGCGATCGAGAAGGTCAGCCCCTGCGCGTGCGAGAGCCGGCCCGAGGGCAGCGGCCGTCCCGCGGTCCGGGCCATCAGCCGGTCGCGGCCGCGCTCCTGCACCTGGTTCAGCGCGGAGGCACCGCAGGACAGCAGCATCACGCCGGTGAGCATCAGCAGCCCCGCCGCCCAGGGGAACTCGGGCCCGAGCGGAGCCCGCAGCATGAAGCCGGCGCCCGCGGAGACCAGCACCAGGAGGACGATCCCGAGCTTGGACAGCTCGCCGTAGGCGCCGATGCGCTCGGCCAGGCTGGGCGCTCCGATGACGCGCGCGGGCGCCGCGGCCACCCTAGGAGGCATGCGCGACCTCCCCCGCCGGGCCCGGCGCGGCGGCCGCGGCCGCGAGCACCCGCCAGCTGCCGGCCTCGACGCTCACCCACACCAGCACCGCCCAGAGCGCGTAGCCGACCGCGGCGTGGGCAGCGCGCACGGCCGGAGGGAGCTGGAGCAACACCGCCGCGATGCCGAGGACGACCTGGAGCACCGCCAGCGCGGCGACGAGCCGCGCGCCCAGGGTCCGGCCGGCCACCGCGAGGTGCACGAAGAGGCCGAGGAGCAGGACGCCGAGCCAGCGGTGCACCCAGTGCACTCCCGCCAGCCACTGCCCGGGCAGCACGTCGCCGCTGCAGAGCGGAAAGTCCGGGCAGGCGAGGCCGGCTCCCGAGTGCCGCACGTACCCGCCGAGCGCGAGCTGGACCAGGAGGACGATGAGCCCGACCCGGGCGAGGCGCCGCAGCCGGTCCACCCCCGCCGCCCGCGGACCGCCCGCGGGCTCCTGGAGGGCACCGGCGAGCACGATGAGCCCAGCCAGGATGAGGAGCGCGTTGATCAGGTGGGCGGTGCTGATCAGGTCCGGCAGCCTGAGCAGCACCGTGATGCCTCCGAGCAGGATCTGCACCACGAGCAGGGCGGGCAGCAGTCCCGCGAGGCGCCGTGTCCCCGGAGCCCGGCTGCGTCGCAAGGTCAGGCCGGCGACGGCCAGGATCAGCACCGTCGCGGCCAGCGCCGCGAGGCGGTGGCTGTACTCGATCAGCACGTCGGGCCGCAGGGGGGGAATCAGCGAGCCGTGGCAGAGGGGCCAGTCGGGACAGGCCAGGCCAGAGCCGGTGGCGCTGACCACGTTGCCGAGGGTCATCAGGACGAAGACCGCGACGACCGCACCCCAGGCCAGCCTAGCGGCCATGGCGGGCCTCCGCGAGCGGCACCGCCAGGTCGTCACCGCCCGCGCGCTGCCAGCGGAAGAAGACCACCGAGATCGCGGCCAGGAAAACCATGCCGCCGGGGATCCACATGATGAGCCCGCCCAGGTGCTGGTCGGCCCGGGGGGTGAGCTTGGCCCAGATCCGGGGCGCCGCCGCGTAGTACGAGTAGAGCAGCCCGTCCGCCATCGAGATGAAAATGGCCACCATCACCATCGGCAGGCCGACCACGAACAGGTACAGCATCTGGATCGGGTAGGGCGCCCGGGGCAGCTCGTCCGTCGGGGAGAGGACTGGCCACCAGAGGATCACCGAGCCGGCCATCATCAGCAGGTGGCCGAGGATGTGGACGGGGTGCTGCTCCATGGCGAGGTTGTAGAACGGGGGCAGGTGCCAGGCGACCAGGATGATGTTGAAGGTCGCGAAGGCGCCGGCCGGGCGCGTGAGGACGCGCCCGAGCCGGAGCAGCTTCGGATCGCGCAGCAGCGGGCGCAGCATCCAGCCCGGCGTGCCGTAGAGCAGCAGCGGCGGCATCGCGAAGACCAGCAGCATGTGCTGGACCATGTGCGCGCTGAACAGGTAGTAGTCGGACAGGTCGTGGATCGGGCCGGTGAGGGCCCCGAAGAGCACGAGGAGGGCGCCCGCGAACGAGGCGGCCTTGAGGGGCTCGACGACCGCCCCCGGGGCCAGCCGCCGCCGCCAGAGGACGGCCCCGGTGTAGGCGACCCCCAGGACGACCAGCCCCGTGACCACCCCGGGATCGGCCTGCCACGAGGTCCAGTCGAAGCCCTCGGGCCCGAGGGGCGGCGGCCCCATGGGCCCGGGTACTACGTGCGCCATGGTCTAGTGCGGGCGGGGCAGCAGCAGGAAGGCGCTGAAGAGCGCCATGATGGCCAGGATGATGGCGATGGCGATCATCAGCGGCCCCACGAAGAGCGCCCTCATGATCTGGTGGTCGTAGCGGAGGTGCATGAAGAAGCCGACGACCAGGAAGAACTTGATTGCGGACATCACGAGCAGGCTCACCACCAGGACCGGGTTGGGGATACCCGGGATGTAGAGGGTGGCCACCTCGACGGCGGTGATGATCGCCAGCGCGATCGCGACGTTGATGTACGTCTTGACGGTCGCGTGCCCGCCTCCTCCTCCGTGCGTCGCGGCAGCAGTGGCGTGGT
>DATIFV010000260.1:0-17630 GCA_035455085.1 Candidatus Methylomirabilota bacterium
GGGGGCGCGACGGGGGCGGAGCCCGGGGCGGGCGCGGCGATCCGGGCCCGCGGGCGGGCGGGCCCGGCGGGCGGCGGAGCCACCGCGGTCGGCCCGGCCGGATCGGCACGCTCCACCAGGTCCAGGTCCACGAAGAGGGGCCGCGGCCAGCTGGTGGTGGACCAGAGCAGCAGGGCGATCAGCCCGGCGTGCAGGAGCGCGGACAGGGTCATCCCCCCGAGCCGCGGGATCACCGGTGCCGCTCCGGCCGGTCGCCGATCATGAGGGAATCCTAGAACGACGCCCGGAGCCCCGCCAGGGCATTGATGCCGAGCGCGGGGAAGCCGCGCACCTCGGCGTAGCGCTCGTTCAGCAGGTTCTGGATGCGCGCGGTCAGCTCGAGCTTCCGCAGCCACCCCACGCGTTCCACGATGCGCCAGGTCCCTCCGACGTCGACCCGGGTGTAGCCGGAGTTGTACACGTCACCGAAGGCCTCGAGCTGCTCCGTCACCACGTGGACCTGGGTGAACAGCGAGAGCCGCGGGATCGGCTCCCACGTGAGCCCCACGTTCCAGCGGTGCCGGGGCTCCCGCGGGAGGGGACGGTCGGTGGCCAGGTTCTCGGTGTCGGTGTAGGTGTAGTTGAGCGAGGCCACCAGGTTCGGCAGCACGTCCATCTCCGCGGTGAGCTCGAGGCCCGCGCTCCGCGCGCGCCCGACGTTGAAGGGGCCGCCGAACGGCGCGGCGGGCAGCGGGGTGCAGCAGGTGATCAGGTTCTCGAACTCGGTCTGGAAGTAGGTGAGCCCGAGCCGGATCCGGTTCTTCCAGAGCTTCTGGTCCACCCCGAAGTCGTAGGAGAGGCTCTCCTCGGGCTGGAGATCGGGATTGCCGAAGCCCGGGAAGAAGAGGTCGTTGAACGTCGGGGCCCGGAACCCGGTCCCCGCGCTGCCCCGCAGGCGGGTGCCGGTCTCCTTGATCAGGAACGCCAGCGAGCCCCGCTCGGTGGTGGTGGTGCCGAACACGCTGTTGTCCTCGATCCGGAAGCCGCCGGTGATGAACAGCCGCTCGCGGAAGCGAAGCTGCTGCTCGAAGAAGACGGCCCCGGTCTCGCTGGCCGCGCGAAAGGTGCCCTTGTTCTCCCCGATCTCGCGCCGATGCTCGAGCCCGACGCTGCTGGTGCTCCACTTGCCGATGAAGAAGGAGTTCACCCACTCCGCCTCCCGCCGCTCCACGTTGACCTGCGAGAACGTGGGAAAGTCGAAGGCCACCCCGGGATCGACCGGGTCCTGGAAGCCCGCGCTGTTCTCGTAGCGGGAGAGGCGGCCCCGGATCTCCCACCAGGGCACCGGCCGCGTCTTGCCCTCGAGGCTCAGGATGGTGGTCTCCGACTGCTGGCGCGCGTTCCGGTTGATGATCGGGTCGATCGGCTGCGGGCCGGGGAACACCCCTTTCACCGGCACCCCGACGTCGTTCTTGTTGTAGCGGAAGATGAAGTCGAGCGTCGAGTCCCAGGGCAGCGTGGCGCCCAGGCGCGCGCTGATCGCGTTGGTATCCGTCTCGTCGTTCTGGAACCGGCCGTTGCTCTCGAAATGCGAGGCCGACAGCGCGTAGTGCAGGATCTTCCAGGCCCCGTGCACGGTGGCCCGGGAGGCCAGGGTGTCGTAGTTGCCGACCTCCTGCTGCACAGAGGCCTGCAGGGGCCCGCCGGCGCCGCGCCGGGTGATGATGTTGACCACCCCGCCGATGGCGTCGGCGCCGTAGAGCGTGGACTGGGCGCCGCGGACGACCTCGATGCGCTCGATCAGATCCGGCGAGAGGTCGGAGAGATCCACCTGCCCGAGGGTCGGGCTCTTCACCCGCACCCCGTCCACCAGCACCTGCACCTGGTTGCTGTTGGCGCCCCGGATAGTCACGCTCGAGGTCTTGCCGTAGGCGCCGGAGCGCCGGATCTCCACGCCCGGCACGCTCCGGAGGGCCTCGTCCACGGTCGCGTAGTGATAGGTCTGGAAGTCTTCCCCGTTCACCACGCTGACCGAGGCCCCGAGCTCCTCGGCCGCGGTCTCCACCTTGGTCGCGGTCACCACCACCGGCTCCACCCGCTTCGCCTCCTGCGCCTGCGCCGCCGGCGGCGCCGCGAGGGCCAGGACCAGAAGCCACCGGATCTCTCGTCGCATCGGCCACTCCTTTTCGCTCGAAAGGGGTTGGGATCGGGGATCGCAGCCAGGTCTCCTGACTCGTGGATCGGCGTCGTGGCCCGGCCTTCCCAGGCGCCCTCTCGGCGGCCCAGTGGCTCCCTCACGGGATCGGGCTTGACTCCCCACTCACAGTGGCGGGACCGTGCCGGCTTCGCCCGGGTCACGGGCGGGACCGGCTTCCCTTGATCTGCGATCGGGTTGCTGTGTCTAGCTAGCGATGGTCACCTCCTGCTTGCGTCGCTATCCTGGTCACTGCTTCAGGCTCTTCAGCTGCGGGAGCCTAGACATGGCCCCCGCACTCCCCCAGGCTCCGGACATCCGCCTAATTCTGGTCCCCGCGCTCCTGCGGACATCCGTCGCGCTCGCGGTCAGCGGGGGTAGACGAGGTGGACGGTGGGTCGGCCGCTGAGGGGATGCTTGTCCACCAGCACGCGGCAGCCGTAGGCCGACTCGAGCACGGCCTCGTCGATCACGGACTCGGGCGGGCCGATGCGGAGTGCGGCCCCGCCCGCCATGAGCAGGAGCCGGTCGCAGAGCTCGGCCGCGAAGCCGAGGTCGTGCGAGACCAGCACGATGGTCAGCCCGGCCTCGCGACCGAGGCGGCGGAGCAGGCCCGCGCACTCGACCTGGTAGCGCAGGTCCAGGTACGCGGTCGGCTCGTCGAGGACCAGCAGCCGCGGCTCCTGGGCGAGGGCCCGCGCCAGCATGACCCGCTGCCGCTCGCCCCCGCTCAAGCGGTCGAGCGGAGCCCCGCGGAGGCCCAGGACCCCCACCAGCTCCATCGCCCGCCCGGCGGCGGCCCGGTCGGCCGCGCTCTCGAAGAACCGTCCCGGAGCGCGCGGATAGCGGCCCATCAGCACCAGCTCCTCCACGGTGTGCGGAAGGTCGCGCGGCCCGTCCTGCGGCACCACCGCCACGTCGCGCGCCACTGCGGCCCGGGGGAGCCGGCCCACGTCGGCCCCGCCGATGAGCACCTGGCCGGCCGAGGGCGCGAGCACCCGGGACAGCAGGCGCACCAGGGTGGTCTTGCCGGAGGCGTTGGGCCCGATGACCCCGAAGATCTCGCCGGCGGCGACCTCGAAGGAGAGGTCGCGGATGGCGAACGCGCCGCCGGCCGCCCCCGGCGCGTAGGTGAAGCCCAGGCCCCGGCACTCGACGAGAGGAGAGGTCATGGGTCCGACCGGACCGCGCGCGCGCGGAGGAGGTAGACGAAGAAGGGCGCCCCGCACAGTGCGGTGATGACGCCCACCGACAGCTCGGCCGGGGCCACCACATTGCGCGCGAGCGTGTCCGCCAGCAGCAGGAAGGCGCCGCCGCCCAGCGCCGCCGCCGGGATCACCACCCGGTTGTCGGGTCCGACCAGCATCCGGATGACCTGCGGCACGATCAGCCCCACGAACCCGATGGGGCCGACGAAGGCCACCACCGCCGAGGTCAGGAGCGCGGCCCCGACGAAGACGCGGCGCTTGAGGCGTTCGGCGTCCACGCCCAGCTGCTGCGCACTCTCCTCACCCAGAGCCAGCAGGTTGAGCGGTCGGGCCTGGCCGACCACCAGCCAGAGCCCGGCCAGCGTCAGGCCGGCGAAGACGGCGAGGCTGGCCGGCGGGATGGGCCCCAGATTGCCGAGCAGCCAGTGCACGACGCCGCCCAGGCGGTCGAAGTCCACCAGGGAGATCAGCACCGTGATGGCGGACGAGAAGAAGATCCCGACGATCACTCCCGCCAGCAGCAGCGTGTGGACGGGCAGGCCGCCGCCGCGCGCGGCGATCAGGTAGACGGTCACCCCGGCCACCAGCGCGCCCGCGAAGGCGCACGCCGCGATGCCCGCCGCCTGCACGAGCCCGCTCCCGAGCCCGAAGACCTGGGCGACGATCACCCCGAAGGCGGCGCCGCTCGAGACCCCGAGGACCGAAGGCTCGGCCAGGGGGTTGCGCGTGAGGGCCTGAAAGCCCGCCCCCGCCACCGCGAGCGCCCCGCCGGCGAGCAGGGCGGCGAGGATGCGCGGCAGCCGCAGGCTCAGCACCACCACCTGATCCACGCCCTTGACGCGGCCGGTGAGTACGGCCAGCACGTCTGCCGGCGGCACCCGCGCGCTGCCCAGGAAGAGCGCTCCGAGGGCAATGAGCACCGCCACGAAGCCGAGACCGGCCAGCAATGCGGCGAGCCGGACGGCGGAGGCGGAGGCCGCGCGGCTCATCGCAAGGCGGCCTTCTCGAAGGCCGCGGGATGGATGAGCCGCGCCAGCGCCTCGAGGCCGTCCACGATGCGCGGCCCGTAGCGGTGCATCAGGTTGCCGTCCACCACGTGGAGCCGCCCCGCGCGCACCGCCGGGACCTGGGTGAACCGCTCCCAGCGCGACCGCACCAGCGGGCTCCCGGTGCCGTCGTGGCCGGCGATGAGGATCACCTCCGGGTTCCGCGCCAGCGCCGCCTCCATGCTGTAGCGCGGGTAGCCGGCCCCTCCGTCGGCGGTCACCGAATCGCCGCCGGCCAGCGTGATCAGCTCGGAGACGAGCGCACCGTGGCCGGGCACGATGAGCGGCTCCGGCCAGAGGACATAGAGCACCCGCGGGCGCGGACGGCCCGCCACCCGGGCCGAGACCACCTGGATGCGGTCGCGCAGCCGGCCCACCACCCGATCCGCCGCCGCGGCGCGGCCGGTGAGACGACCGAGGCGGGCGACGAGCTCGAGCACGCCGTCCACGGTGGCCGGATTGACGAGATAGACCGGGATCTTGAGCGTGGCCAGCTGATCGAACGTCTCATGCCGGTTGCCCTCGGTGGTGGCGACCACCAGGTCGGGCCCCAGGGCCACGATGCTCTCGAGGTTCGGCGCGATCATCCCGCCCACGCGGGGCTTGCTCCGGGCCGCCGGAGGGAAGTCGCAGAAGTCGGTGACGCCCGCCAGCCGATCCTGGGCTCCGATGGTGAAGACGATCTCGGTCACGCTGGGCACGAGCGAGACGATGCGCTCGGGCGGCGCGGCCAGCTCGACCCGGCGGCCGGTCTGGTCGGTGACCGTGAAGGCGAGGCCGGCCTGAGGGAGCAGGGCCAGGAGCAGCCCGAGGACGAGGCCGATGTGCCTCACGGCGCGCCCTCGCGCCCGGCGGGGCGGTCCGAGACCCCAGCCGACTCGAAGGTCGCCATCTCGGTGAGCACCCGCACCGCCGCGCGGGCCAGGGCGATGCACAGGGCGGCTCCGGTCCCCTCGCCGAGCCTGAGCCCGAGATCCAGGTAGGGCTCGAGGCCCAGCGCCTCGAGCACCCGCGCATGCCCCGGCTCGGCCGAGCGGTGGGCGGCCAGGAGCGCGCCGCGCGCCTCCGGCCTGAGCCGGACGGCGGCGAGGGCCGCCGTGCCCGCGATGAAGCCGTCGAGCACGACCGGGAGCCGGTAGGCCGCCCCCGCGAGGATGACGCCCACGAGCCCGGCGATCTCGAAGCCGCCGACCTTGGCGAGGGCGTCGAGCGCATCGGCGGGGTCGGGCCGGTTCATCGCGAGGGCCTGCCGGATGGCCGCGACCTTCCGCTGCCGGCCGGCCGCGTCCACCCCGGTGCCCGGCCCGGTCACGCTCTCCGCCGAGGCACCGGTGAGCGCGGCGACCACGGCGCTGGCCGCGGTGGTGTTGCCGATGCCCATCTCGCCGGTCGCGATCAGGTCGGCCCCCCGTGCGCGCTCGGCCTCCACCAGTCCGATGCCCGCGTCGATCGCCTGCGCGCACTGCGCCGGCGTCATCGCGGGGCCGCGGGTCATGTCGGCGGTGCCCGGAGCGACCTTGCAGTCCCGGAGATCGGTGGCGCGCGGCAGCGGTGCCGCCACGCCCAGGTCTGCGACCACCACCCGCGCCCCCGCGTGGCGGGCCAGCACGTTGACCGCCGCGCCGCCGCGGAGGAAGTTCTCCACCATCTGGGCGGTGACGATCTGCGGATAGGCGCTCACGCCCCGCGCGACCACGCCGTGGTCACCCGCGAGGGTGAAGATCACCGGGTCGCGGACAGGCGGCGGGCACATACCCGAGATGCCCGCGAGCCGCACCGCCAGCTCCTCGAGCCGCCCCAGGCTCCCGGGCGGCTTGGTGAGCCGATCCAGGCGCCGGCGCGCCTCGATCTCCGCGCCCGGGTCCGGCAGCGGGACGACCCTAGGGAGCTTCGTGAGTCGACTCACGGCGGGGCGGAGGCGTGGGGACGTCCTTCACGGTCACGGGCAGGCCCGCCACCATCAGGGTGACGCGGTCGGCGGCGGCGGCCAGCCGCTGGTTGACGGATCCGAGCAGGTCGCGGAAGCGGCGCCCCACCTCGGTGGACGGATGCACGCCCTCGCCCACCTCGTTGGAGACGATCACCGTCGAGACGATGCGCTCCTGCTGGAGCTTCGCCAGGCCGTCGGCCGCGGCCAGCACCGCCGCCTCGTCGTCACCGCGCTCGACGAGGTTGGCGACCCAGACGGTGACGCAGTCCACCAGGACCAGATCGTGGGCGCGCGCGGCGCGGCGACAGGCGGCGACGATCTCGTACGGCTCCTCGAGGGTGGTCCAGCCCGGCCGGCGCTCCGCCCGGTGCCGGGCGATGCGCGCGGTCATGTCGTCGTCGAGCGCGCGGGCGGTGGCGAGGAAGGCGATACGCCCGCCGTGCCCCGCCGCCAGCTCGAGCGCGTGTCGGCTCTTGCCGCTGCGGGCCCCACCCAGCAAGAGGTGCGAGAAGTGCACGGCGTTGACCTCGGCCCTCCCTCGAGGACCGTTGCGGGTGATGGTGACCGGGCAGGTCTCCTGGCTCTCGGATCGTCCTACTCCCCGCGCCTTCCCGATCCGGCTGGGGCCGGACCAGTGGCCGATAGCGGGTTTCGTCCCCGATTACAGTGACGGGGTCGCGGCGGATTCGCACCGCCTTCCCTGGGGCCCGCACCCGGCGGGCCACCCGGACACCGTGAACGGCCAGACCGTAGCAGACACCTCCGGGCCGCGCAAGCCGCTCCGGTCTACCCGCGCGCCAGGCGATCGATGCGCCGGCGGTCGCGCTTGGTGGGGCGTCCCGCGCCGGGCGGGCGGTAGGCCGTCGGCCCGGGCCGGGCCTCCCGCGGCGGCGGGGGCGGCGTGAGGTCCTCGTAGAGCGCGGAGGCCTCGGCGGCGCTCCCGCGGCGCTCGGCGAGGGCGGTCACGCGAACGATCCGCCGGATGCGAGGAAGGGTGACGCGCAGCAGGTCTCCCGGCCGGACGCTCCGGGACGGCTTGACCGCGTCGCCGTTGACGTCCACCTTCCCGCCCTGGCAGGCGGCGGCGGCGAGGGTGCGGCTCTTGAAGAAGCGCGCCGCCCAGAGCCACTTGTCGATCCGCACGTCGGGCATCAGCTTTTTAACGTAGCACACGGGGCCCGTGAGACACTGGGCGCGCCTATGCTGCGCGCGCCGATACGGCTCCTCGTGGCGGTAACACTCCTCACCGGCGCCCTCGCGGCCCCCCGGCCCCTCTCCGCCGCCGATCCCGCGACGATCCCGGTCGAGGACTGGTCCAAGCAACCCGAGGGCAAGACCGGCATCCCCGACGGCTGGAAGGGGCAGACCTGGGGAAGCCCGAAGTACGAGTTCCGGATCGTGAGCCAGGGCGGGCGGAAGGTTCTCCACCTCAAGAGCGGCAACGACAGCTCCACGATCACCAAGGAGATCAAGGTAGACGTCAAGCGCCACCCGATCCTGACCTGGAGCTGGCAGGCGGCCGTCCTGCCCAAGGGCGCCGATGCGCGGAAGTCGGCGACCGACGACGAGGCCGCCCAGCTCTACGTCACCTTCCCGCGGTTCCCCTCTCAGGTCCGCTCGCGCGTCATCTCCTACATCTGGGACACTGCGGCGCCGGTCGGCACGGTGTTCAAGAGCGAGAAGACCGGGCTCGTGACCTACGTCGTCGTGCGCTCGGGATCGGCCGACCTCGGCAAGTGGATGACCGAGAGCCGCAACGTGCTGGACGACTACCAGAAGATCTACGGGGAGGCCCCGGGAGAAGAGGTGGGAGCGATCTCGATCTCCATCGACTCCAACGACACACGCTCCTCCGCCGAGTCCTACTTCGGCGAGATCCTGTTCCGGAAGCCCTGAGAGCCAGGAAAGGAGGCGCCATGGCACCCTACGGCGCGATGCTGCTCCGGCTCATCCTGGGCGTCGTCTACATCATGCACGCCTATCTGGCCCTGGTCGTCTACGGGCCGAACGGCATGATCGACTACCAGGCCAAGGCGGGGATCGCCTTCCCCGAGATCGGCACGTGGTACCTGATTGTGGCCCACGGTCTGGGTGGGATCTTCCTGGTGCTTGGTATCTACACGCGGTGGGCGGCCCTGGCCAATGTGCCGGCCATGCTGGGCGCGATCTACTTCGTCCACCTGAAGAAGGGCTTCTGGGCCCACCAGGGCGGGTACGAGTATGTGCTGGTGCTGCTGGTGGCCTCGGTGGCGGTCGCGATGATCGGCGGCGGCGCGCTCAGTCTGCGGCGCTAGTGAAGGCCCCGACTACTCCGGCCGAGTCTCGTGCCCGTGGTCGTCGGTGGAACCGGTGGCCAGCGACGCGAACCTCTCGACCGCAACCGAGCTGCCTGACTGCTGGAGCACCAGGCTCGTGTCCTTGTTGGCCTCGACGGTGACCTTCTCCTCCCAGACCGTCGTCTCGTCGATCACGGCCAGGACGCGGTAGCGCCCGGCCGGGACGTCCTGGAACTCGTACACGTCGCCGAGGCGGAAGGGACGGGTTCGATTGATGTCGCGGGTAGTCGGCTCGTCGCCCATCAGGGTGAGATGCCCGGTGATCAGCCGCTTCTGCGGGGTCACCCCGGGCCACTCGGTCCTGCCCACGATCCGGCCGAGGGTCGCCGGATCGGACGAGGCGGGCGCGACGGCCTGCGTCGCCTCTGCGGTGGCGGCGGCCGGCAGGGCTCCGACCCGGGCCAGCCAGCGATACGCCTCCTGGTACTCGTTGGCGCCGCTGTCCGCGTGGCTCAGGACCCACGTGAACTGGGCGATCGCCGCGGGCCGGCGCTCAAGAAACGAGTACGCGGTGCCGAGCGCGAAGTGGGGGCGGACCGCGTCCGGCTCGAGATCCACCGCCTGCCGGTACTTCTCGATGGCCCCCGCGTGGTCCCCCTTGGCCATCAGCTGATCGCCCTCGGCCAGCGCGAGACCCGCCGCGGACACTGCGGTCGGCGGGCGGGACACCGGCGCCTGCTGGCAGGCGGTGAGCAGGAGCGCCGCCAGGATCGCGCCCGCGAGCCGCACCGACTAGTTCTCCCGGTACGTGGAGACGCGCAGGGCGTAGAGACCGTTCAGCGCCATGTCGATGTTCTGCTTGCTGCGACGGACCTTCATCGAGCTGCTCTGGTTCAGGAACTCGAAGAACCCGCCGGCCTCGCCGGCAACCGTCTCGTTGGCGATCAGGGCCCCGCGGATCTCGGTGTTGCTGCCGCTGCGAAAGCCCACGCCGACGTAGCGCCCGGTCACGATGACGATGCCGTCCCAGCGGAAGTTGGAGCCGAAGAAGGACAGGTCGGCGTCCTCGACGATCAGGACCCCGTACCCCTGGACCGGCTGGGTGCCGTCGGACGCGAGGCCGACGAATGCGGAGGACGTGTCGTACTCACCGCGGACGTAGACCAGCGCGGGAGAGGTGGCGGTGCCCAGGTTCAGCGTCTGGTTCACCTGGGAGGCGCCGGTGCAGTTGTTCTGCAGGGTGACCACGTTCGACGTCGACGTCGAGTTCATCCGAAGGCCTTCCGGCTTGGTGTGTGATCCGCTGGCCGGGAAGGCGCACGCCTGCGTGCTCTGGACAATCTGGGTCGACGGATTCGAAGCCACGTTGTCGAGGAAGGTCTGCAGGCTCGTGGTCGACAGGCCCGAGTCCGCCCCGATGGTGTTCAACCCGGTCGTGAGCGAGGAGCTGGACTGGTTCTTCCCCTGCACGTAGCCCTGCTTGGCCGCGGTGTCGAAGCCGCTCTCCGCCACCTGCTCGTAGGTCTTCACGGGGCTCATGTTGCTCTGGTTGCCCGGGGCGGTGGCGACCCCCATCTTCATCTCGGTGCAGCTCGAGGCGCAGGTGCTGGGCGAGCTCGAATCGGTCCGCAGCCAGTCCCGGCCGTCGATCGAGTAGGCGCCCGCGGAGGGAGGCGGATCCGTGAAGGTATCGGCCTGGGCCCCGGGCAGGGTCAGCGCGGCGTTGATCGTGAGGTTGCCCTTGCGGATCACCGCGGTGACGCTCCGGCTCGCCCCGTTGTAGGTTCCGGTCGAGGTCAGGATCACGATGCCGTTCACGTCGGCGGAGGCGCTGGTATCCAGCGTGTTGCCGGTCCCGATCAGGGCCTGATCGCCCGAGACCGTGTTCAGGTCGTTGCGCAGCGTGACGGTGAAGGCGCCCGGCGTCGAGGTCCCGGGCAGCGTCTGGTTGGTCGCCAGCACCCGGCAGGTGAGCCCACTGCCGCACGGCCCGCCGCTGGTCAGCGAGCCGCCGAGCAACGTGGTGTCGCCGAAGTTCTTGCCGGGGAGCTGGGTGGCGAGGGCCCACTCGATGCCGGACTCGGCCATCTGACGGGCCTGTGCCCCGTCCGAGAGGTTGCGGGAGATCTGCGGCTCCACCGACCCCAGCGACATGAAGGTGATGGTGAGCATGGTCAGGACCATCAGCAGGATCATCGCGAGGGGCAGGGCCACCCCGCGCTCGTTTCGCAAGAAGCTCCCCCTGGCGTTCATACCGACCTCCCGCTCGGAGACTTGGATCATCGATTCCGGAGACGGACCCGGTCCGACATGGTGACGTACGTACCCTGATTCGCGGTCATCGCGGTCGCGGTCACCGCCACCGTGCGGATGCTCGCGGGTGTCGTCGTCGCGGTGCCGTCCTCGGCGAAGTAGGAGAAGGTGAACCCGCTCAGCCCCGTGGCGATGGTCTCCGCGCTGAAACCGGTCTCCTGGCGGGTCAGGGTCCCGCTGGAGAACGAATAGGTCACGCGCTCCCCCCGGCAGGGGCTGCCGGTCGCGCACTGCACCGGGTCGTTCACCTTGCCGGACGCCGCGCTGGTGCCGTCCCCGTTCCAGTCGTACTGCAGCGTGAGGGACGAGGACGAGGCCCCGGTCCCGACCGCGTCGAAGTTGTAGCAGGGCGGCGACGCGCAGCCGGAGGGCACCGTGACCGGGGTGATCGGGTAGTACCCCGCCTCGCGGATCTCCCGGACCATCCGCTCGAGGGCGACGCGGGTGGTCTGCTGGGCGTCGACCTGGGTGGTGCCGTACCAGTAGGCCTTCTGGCCCGACATGACCAGCCCCAGGAGGCTCGCCATCACCAGGCCGACGATGGCGCAGACCACCAGCATCTCCGCCAGGGTGAAGCCGCGCTCGTTTCTCATGGGCTCGCCTCGGCTCATCGGGTCGCCAGGAAGATGGACAGCGTGACCTGCCGCTCGGTCGTGAGCACGCCGCGCCCGGTCACCGGCCGGTAGAACACGACTACGTCCACCCGCTTTCCGCTGGCGCCGCCGGGATTGTCCGTGATCGTCGTGGTCCGACGGTAGCGGGGCGGCGCACCCGCAATCGTGCCGTACGCCTCGCTCGCCGGCAGGGTCGCCGTGGTCAGGGACGCGAGGTTGGGAGTGCGCGCGGCCAGGTCCCTGGCCTGCTCGATGCGCTGCTCGGCCAGGAACACCGCGGTGCTCTGCTGGCGGCCCGCCTCGACGCCGTCCACTCCCATGCCGAAGCCCATGGCCACCGCCACGAGCCCGACCGAGATGATGGCGCAGGCCACCAGGATCTCGGCCAGGGTGAATCCGGCCTGAGCCTGGCGAAGCATCGATCGGTTCACGGCATACACGGGGTTGATCTCCACGTCTCCGGCCCTGCTCGAGAGCAAGAGGGGTGCCAGTGATCGCGCCGAGGCCGGAAGGCCCTGGGCTCACCTACCAACCCATTGAAAGATCACGAGTGTTTCGGGCTTGACGGGCCTCGACTTCATGGGTTTCCCCGGGGGGTCTACAAGTTATGACAGGGGACCTACAGGAACCGTCAGCCGTCAGACGACACGGGCTCGCAGTGGTTCAGCAAGCACAGGCGCCAGCGGCAGCCCCGCCGCTCGAGCACCGATAGGGCTGCGTAGTCCTGGCCGAGGGCGAGCAGGCGCTCGGGGCCGAGCCCGAGAGCATGGCAGAGGATCGTCCGGTTGCTGCCGCCGTGCGCCACCAGCCCGACGGTGCCACCCGCGTGGCGTGCCACGATCGCCTCGAAGGCGGGCACCGCCCGCGCGGCCAGATCCGACAGGCTCTCGCCGCCCGGGAACTGGAAGCGGCCGACGTCGGCCATCCACGCCTCGAACGCGCCCGCGTCGAGCGCCCGGATCTGCTCGGCGGTGAGGCCGTCCCACTCGCCCATCGCGAACTCGCGGAGCGCGGGATCGCGGACCGGGGTCAGCCGGTGGGGCGCGGCCAGGATCTCGGCGCTGTGGCGGGTCCGCGTCAGGTCGCTGCAGTAGATCGCGTCGAAGGCGACGCCGCGCAGCCGGCGGGAGAGCGCCTCGACCTGGGCGATGCCCAGCGGGGAGAGCGGCACGTCGAGATGCCCGATGAACCGGCGGGTCTCCGCGCCGACCACGCTGCCGTGGCGGATGAGGCAGACCGTGGTGACGCTCAGAGGAGCCCCCGGTGCGCCGCCGCCGCCGCGCCCAGCAGCATGCCGAGCTCCGCCAGCTCCACCACCGCGCCGAGGACATCGCCGGTGACCCCGCCGAGACGGCGTGCGAGGAACGCCGCCGCGAGGAGCGCCGCCGCCCACGCCCCGACCGCCAGCCCTGCTCCCCAGGCGCCGAGCAGCCACGCCGCGAGGGCAATGGCGGCGAGCGCGTGCGCGATCCCGGCCCGGCGCGACAGCCCGGCAGCGAACGCGGCGCCCAGGCCGCGCCCCGGGGTCGCGGGGGGCAGCCACGCCCCCGCGAGCAGCGGGGCCACCCGGCCGATCGTCGGCGCGAGCACGAGGACGCGGAGCCGGAGGGAGGCGGTCAGCCCGGCCAGCGCGGTGACCCCGAGCAGCAAGAGCAGAGCGAGCCCGGCCGCGCCGAACACGCCGAGCCGGCTGTCCCGCATGACCGCGACCCGCCCCGCGGCATCCCGGCCGGCGAGGCCGTCCAGCGAGTCCGCGAGCCCGTCGAGATGGATGCCGCCGGTGGCGATCTTCCACGTCGCGACGAGGACCGCCGCGCCCGCCAGGGGGGGCCACAGCGCCTCTACGACCCGGGCGGCCAGGGCCAGCCCGGCTCCGAGGATCAGGCCGACCACCGGGAACCACCACGCGGCGCGCCCGAGGGCGCCGGGCCCCGCCGCTTCCCGGCCGGGGATCGGGATCACGGTGAGGAAGCGGAGCGCGAGGATCAGCGCGCCCATGGAGGGGCCGCAGCCGACACGTCGCTCAGACGGGCAGGACCGGGTTGCGCCGCAGCGGGAACTCGAGCTGCTTGGATTCCGCGTAGGCCAGACGCTTGATCAGCTCGTCGCGCAGCTCGGAGCCGCCCACGATGCCGTCCACCAGCATCTCGGAGGCGAGCTTGTAGATGTCGACGTCCTGGGCGTACTCGTCCCGCTTCTTCTGGACGTAGGCCGGGCGTTCCGCCTCGGGCAGCTCCATGATCTTGTTGAAGTACACCGCATTCACCGCCGGCTCCGGCCCCATGATGGCCACCTGTCCCTGCGGCAGGGCGAGGGCCGCGTCCGGCTCGAAGGCGGGCCCGCACATCGCGTAGAGACCCGCCCCGTAGCACTTGCGGACCACCACGCAGAGCTTGGGCACGGTGGCCTGCGACGTAGCGAAGACCATCTTGGCGCCGTGACGGATGATGCCTGCGCGCTCCACCTTGGTCCCCACCATGAAGCCGGACACGTCCGCCAGATACACGAGCGGGATGTTGAACGCGTTGCAGAGCGAGATGAAGCGCGCCGCCTTGTCGGCGGAGTCCACCATGAGCACCCCGCCCTTGACCTTGGGCTGGTTGGCCACCAGACCCACCGGACGACCCGCGAGGCGGGCGAACCCCACGATGATCTCGGGCGCGAAGAGCCGCTTGATCTCGAAGAAGGAGCCGGCGTCGACCACGCGGTGGATGACCTCGTACATGTCGAACCACTTCCGCTGGTCGTAGGGAACGATCTCCTCGATCGACCGCCCCGGCCGGGGCGCCCCCGCCTCGATCGTCGCCGGCCGCTCCCGGAAGGAGGCGGGCATGTAGGCGAGGTAGCGCCGGCAGAGCTCGATGGCCTCCTCGTCGGAGGCGGCCAGCACGTCGCCGCAGCCGGACACCGTGCAGTGCATGCGGGCGCCCCCCAGCTCCTCGAGCGTCGTCTTCTCCCCGATCGCCATCTCGACCATTCGAGGAGACCCGACGTAGAGACTCGCCTTGCCGTCGACCATGATGACGCAGTCGGTGAGGGCCGGCAGGTAGGCGGAGCCCGCCGGCGAGGGCCCGAACAGCACGCAGATCTGCGGCACCACCCCGGACAGCTGCACCTCGTTGTAGAAGATGCGGCCGGCGTGGAAGCGGCCGGGGAAGATCTTGATCTGCTCCGAGATCCGGCCGCCCGCCGCGTCCACCAGGTAGATCAGCGGGACCTGCAGGCGCTGGGCGCGCTCCTGGATGCGCACGATCTTCTGCACGGTCTTCTCGCCCCACGAGCCCGCCTTCACCGTGTAGTCGTTGGCCATGATGCACACGGTGCGGCCGGTCACCGTCCCCACCCCGGTGACGACCCCGTCGGCGGGCGTGTCGGCCTCCTGGTTGCGCGCGAAGAGGAAATCCTCCTGGAACTCGGTGCCGGGATCGAGGAGGAGCTTGAGCCGGTCGCGGACGAAGAGCTTGCCCTCTTCCTTCAGCTTGTCGCGGTACTTGACGTGCCCCTGCTCGATCCGGGCCCGCTCCTGCCGGTAGCGCTGCTCGCTCACGCCGGGCCGTCTAGGGGGCGGGGTTGGGATTGGCCCAGAGGATGATGATCAGCACGCCGTTGCCGTGGGGGGGGCCGCCGAAGACCGCGGGGGCGCCGGGCGAGGCCAGGATCGCCGCGTTCATCTCCGAGCGCTCGCCCCGCAGCAGCCGCACCCGCATGCGCACCGCGCTGCCCTGCAGCCGGTCCGGTGTGACCTCCAGCCAGCGCTCCCCCGGGACCGCGAAGCGCTGCTGGGTGCCCAGGGGGCCCTCCACCCGCTGGCGGTCGAGCGTGGTGTAGTCGGTGTACCGGAAGAGAGTGCGCAGCCGGGGCAGGATGCGCCGGAGCCGCTCGTCGACCTCGGCCTCGGGGGCGGGGCTGGCCGGCGGGGGCTTGAGGGCGCTCTCCCCCGCCGGCGCGCGGGCGCTCGCCTCCATGATCCGGATGCCGAACCGGATCATCTGCTCCGCCGCCGCGGGGGAGGCCCAGACCAGGCCCAGCCCGAGCCCGATGATCAGCGCGAGCATCGGCCCCAGGAGCCCCTTGAGCCGCTTGCGCGCGTTATGCAGCCTCGACATCACGGTCCCGATCGGGCAGTTCAGCACCTCGGCGATCTCGCGGTACGAGAGGCCTTCGACGTCACTCAGCATGATAATCGTTCGGGCCTTGGGCGGCAAGGCATCGAGCGCGCCGCGAATGCGCTCGCGCTGCTCGGCGCGTGCCGCTTCCTGGTCCGGCCCGCCTCCCGGGTCGGGCGTGCTGCGCTCCCACTCCTCCTCGGTCACCCGCTCGGGGCCGAAGGCCCGCGCCTGGGCGCCGCGCTGCCGGTGCCGATCGGTGGCCACGTTGACCGTGATGCGGAAGAGCCACGTGTAGAACGCCGCCTGTCCGCGAAACGACGGCAGCGAATGAAACGCCCGCACGAACGCCTCCTGGGCCACGTCCCACGCCTCCTCGCGGTCGTGCAACACCTGGTAGGCCAGACGCCACACCCGCTGACGGTATTTCTCGACCAGGGGCTCGAACGCCGCGGTATCCCCGGCGATGCAGCGCTCGATGAGCGCGCGCTCGTCGATTTCGGGGGTGCCGGCCTGCGTCACGGCCGGCCCCGGCCGTGGCTCCCGCGCCCCCTATAGGATCGGACGTTCGACGGCAGGAAGGGCGCCTGCATTCACCGCCGGCGGCGCCGGGCTACCCGCCGGCGACCGGGCGTGGCTGAGGCGCCCAGCAAAGCGTCCACGCCCAGCAGATAGCTGGCGGGGCCGAAGCCCGAGATCTGTCCGACCGCGGCCGCGGCCACCACCGAGTGGTGCCGGAACTCCTCGCGGGCATGGATGTTGGAGAGGTGCACCTCCACCACCGGGAGACGCACCGAGGCCACCGCGTCGCGCAGTGCGATCGAGTAGTGCGAGAGCGCGCCGGGATTGAAGACGATGCCCCGGAACCCCTCCCGCCCCGCCGCCTGGATCCAGTCGACCAGCTCGCCCTCGTGGTTGGACTGCCGGCAGACCGCGCGCGCGCCCCGGCTCTCCGCGTGGCGCTGCACCGCGCGGTTCACTTCCGCGAGCGAGACGCGGCCGTACACCGCCGGCTCACGAGTGCCGAGCAGGTTGAGGTTCGGGCCGTGAAGGACGAGGATGGCGGGCGCTGCGCGACGTGCCATTGATCGGAGAGAATACACTGGGCGCGCCGAGGGCGGCAACACGGGGGGTCAGGGGGAGGACCGCGGAGCTTCCGGTCGCTGGTGGGCGGGCAGGGCCGAGGCCACCACCGCGTGGACCCGGTGGGCGAGGTCGCGCGCGGCCCGCTTGACGTCCGCGTCGCCCGGAGGTGGGACGACCGGATGGTAGACGATGGTGAGGCGGCCGGGTCGCGGCACCCGGCGCGCGGGAGGCCAGGACTCGTGGCCGCCGATGATCGTCACGGGCAGGATGGGTACGCCGAGCGAGCACGCGAGCCGGAACGCGCCCAGGCGGAAGCGCTGGATGCGCCCGTCGGGGCTCCGGCCGGCCTCCGGGAAGATCATGACCGCCTCGCCCGCGCCGAGCAGGCGCACCGCGGCCCGCGTGGCTCCGGCGTCGGCGCCGTCGATGTCGACCGGGAACGCCCGCAGCCGCCGGATGAGCCAGGCGAGACCACGGACACGGAACAGGGCGTTCCACGCCATGTAGTGGACCGGCCGGCGGACCGGAATGGTCACGAGGACCGGATCGGCGTAGGTGACGTGGTTGGGTACGATCAGGAGCGGCCCCTGCGAGGGGATGTGATGGACGCCTTCGAAGCGGATTCGGAAGTACAGTCGCGCTCCGAGCCGGACCACCGGCCGGGCGAGATCGAGCACCGGCGTGCGCATCGCCCGATAGTGCCACGCCCCGCCTGATGCCGACAACGCCCGTCCCGCCCCTGCGCCCGCTCGTCATCGGCCATCGCGGCGCCTCGGCCGACGCGCCGGAGAACACCATCGCGGCCTTCGAGCTGGCGCTCGAGCAGGGCGCCGACGGCATCGAGCTCGGCGTGCACCTGTCGAGCGACGGGCACCCGG
>DATIFV010000261.1:0-27123 GCA_035455085.1 Candidatus Methylomirabilota bacterium
CGCAGGATCGAGCGGGTGATCCCGGCGCCCGCGTAGGTCTCGAGCGTCGCCTCGTCCGGCTTGGCCCCGAAGACCGAGACCGAGATCGTCTTCATGTCGCGCCCCGCGCGGGCAGCCCGGGCCTGCAGGTCCTTCAGGCCACCCAGGATGACGTCGCCGGCCCGGCCCCGCGGGAACCAGCCCTCGCAGAAATCCACCACCCGCTGCAGCGTGTGCCCGCTCTCCCCGCCCAGCAGCACCGGCGGGTGCGGCCGCTGGGCCGGCTTGGGCCAGGCCCAGATCGGATCGAAGTTCACGTGCTGGCCGTGGAACGAGGCCTCGTCCTTGGTCCAGATCTCCTTCATAGCCAGCACCTGCTCCCGCAGCCGCTTGTAGCGGCTCCGGTACTCGGTGCCGTGGTTCTCCATCTCCTCCGCGTTCCAGCCCGCGCCGATGCCGAAGAGGAAGCGCCCGCCCGAGAGCAGGTCGAGGCTCGCCACCTCCTTGGCGGTGGTGATGGTGTCGCGCTCGATGATCAGACAGATCCCGGTACCGACCTTGAGGCGCTTGGTGACCGCGGCCGCCGCCATCAGGGACACGAAGGGGTCGAAGGTGTGGGAGTACTCCTTGGGGAGCTGGCCGCCGCCCGGGAACGGGGTGCGCCGACTTGTCGGGATGTGGGTGTGCTCGGGCACGAACAGCGACTCGAAGCCGCGCTCCTCGGCGGCGCGGGCCAGCTCGTCGATCCGGATCGCGTAGTCGGTGGCGAACATGCAGAGACCGAGATGCATGGCACTCTCCTCTTGGGTTGGATCGGGTTCAGACCGGCATGACGCCGTGCTTCTTCCAGGGACGCTCGACCTTCTTGGTGCGGGCCATCTCGAGGGCACGGATCACCAGCGGCCGGGTCTCGCGGGGATCGATGACGTCGTCGATGAGGGCGCCGCCCGCCGCGATGTATGGGTTGATCAGCCGGCGAAACTCGTCGACCCGCCGCGCCCGCTCCGCGTCAGGATCGGCCGCCGCGGCGATCTCCTTCCGGAAGATGATGTTGGTGCCCCCCTCCGGGCCCATCACCGAGATCTCCGCGGTGGGCCAGGCCACGATGAGGTCCGGCTCGTACGCGCGCCCGCACATCACGAAGTAGCCGGCCCCGTAGGCCTTGCGGACCACCACCGTGACCTTCGGCACCGTGGCCTCGCTGACCGCGTAGAGCATCTTGGCTCCGTGCCGGATGATCCCCTGGCGCTCGACCTTGGAGCCGACCAGGAAGCCCGGCACGTCCTGCAGGAACAGGAGCGGCACGTGGAAGGCGTCGCACAGCATGATGAACCGCGCCGCCTTGTCGGCCGCGTCCACGTCGAGCGCGCCGCCCAGCACCATCGGCTGGTTGGCCACGATGCCCACCGGCCGGCCGCCCAGGCGGGCGAGGCCGGTGATGAGGTTGCGCGCCCAGGCCGGCTTGATCTCGAAGAAGCGGCCGTGGTCGACCAGGTGCCCGATCACCCTCTTCATGTCGTAGGCGCGCCGCGCGCTGTCCGGCACGAGCCCCAGCAGCGCCTCGTCCATGCGGTCGGCGGGATCGTCGCACGGCCGCACCGGGGGCGGCTCCAGGTTCGACGACGGGAAGTACGAGAGGTACTCCTTCACCGCCGCGATGCAGGCCCGGTCGTCCGCGACCTCGAGGTCGGCGACCCCCGAGATCTCGGTGTGCACCTTCGAGCCGCCCAGCTCCTCCGGCGTGACGTCCTCCCCCACCACCGCCTTCACCAGAGGCGGCCCCCCCAGGGCCATGTGGCTCGTCCCCTTCACCATCGGTACGAAGTCGGCGAGGGCGGGGATGTAGGCGGTGCCGGCCGCGCCCGGCCCCATCATGGCCGCCACCATCGGCACCACCCCCGACATGACCGATTCCTCCCGGAAGAGCAGGCCCGAGCCCGCGAAGGTGGAGCCGATCGCCTCCTGGATGCGGGCGCCCGCCGAGTCGATCAGCCAGATCATCGGCATGCGCTTGGTGAGCGCGATCTCGCGGGCGCGGTTGCACTTCACCTCGGCGGTGCGGCCCATGGAGCCGGCCATGACCGTGAAGTCGTAGGCAATCACTGCGGCGGTCCGCCCCTCCACCCGGCCGAAGCCGGTGACCACGCCGTCGGCCGGTGTCTCGCGTCCCTTCATGGAGGGCACGAGGTTGGCGTGGGTGGCGAGTACCCCGATCTCCTGAAAGGAGCCCGGCTCGAAGAGCAGGTCGAGCCGCTCGCGGACGGTCAGCTTGCCCTCCGCGTGCTGCTTGGCGACGGCCTCGGGCCCTCCCATCGCCGCGGCGCGCTGCCGCCGCGCCCGGAGCTCGTCCGCCAGCTCCTTCATGCCCAACTGGATCAGCCCTTCACGACCACCGAGCGGTACGTGTTGATCCCGGTGTCGGGCGGCGAGCCGCTGATCAGGGTGATCATCGTCGCGGCCTCGCTCCGGTGGTGGGTGGCGTGGTTGACCACGTGCTGCAGCAGCGCCCCGAGCGCGACCGTGGACTGCTGGCCCTGGGTGTTCTTGAAGGTGAGGGGGCGGGCGAGGTCGGCCTCCCCGAGCCCGCTCACGAAGGCGCGCTGCTCCGCCTCGAGCACGTCCCACCGGATCCGCAGGTCGGCCATGCTCGCGAAGTCCGCGTCCCCCATCAGGCGGGCGGGCGACGTCCCCTTCCAGCGGGTGAGCCAGACGAGGTCCGCTCCGTAGATGTGGGCGAACATCCCCTTGAGGGTGGGGAAGCTCCAGTGCTTGCCCATGTCGCGGGTGGCGTCGGCGCCGAGGCCGGCGGCCACCTCGAAGAGCCTCCGGTTGGCCCACTGGTGATAGTCGTAGTGCTCCCGGATCAGCGCGATGGACATGGCGTCTCCTCCACGGGTGGGCTCAGTCGAGCACGGCGACGGTGTCCCCCTCCTGCACCGTCTGCCCCTCCGCGACCTTGATCTCGCGGACCGTCCCGGCCCGGGGGGCCTCCACCGGGATCTCCATCTTCATGGACTCGAGCACGATGACCGCGTCGCCCGCGGCCACCGGGTCGCCCGGCTTGGTGGTGATCTGGAACACCACGCCGGTGATGTGAGCTTTGACGTCCTCGGGCATCGAGCGCTCCTTGTCGTACCACGGTGGCTTTCGCACGGCCTCCCGCGAGGCCGCCGAATTCTCTCACATCGGGCTCCACATCGGGGTCAGGTCTTGAATTACGACATTCTCGGCGGGCGAGTCGACCCCTACCCTCCCGAAATGTCGTAGTTCAAGACCTGACCCCGTCAGTAGGGCAGGCTCTCGCGGCCGAGCAGCTCGCGGGCCACCACCATCTTCATGACCTCGGCGGCCCCGTCGCCGATCTCGAGGCCGATGACGTCGCGCATGCGCTGCTCGAACGGCAGCTCGTCGGTGTAGCCGTAGTGGCCGTGCAGGAGCAGGCACTGGTGGATGGTCTCCACCGCGAGCCGCGGCCCCCACCACTTGGTCATGGCCGATTCCTTGGTGTGGGGCCGGCCCTGGTCGGCCAGCCACAGCGCGCGGTAGCACAGCCAGCGGCAGGCCTCCACGTGGGTGGCCGCCTCCGCGATCGGGAACGAGACGCCCTCGAAGCGCGCGAGGGGCTGCCCGAAGGCCCGGCGCTCCTTCACGTAGACCATCGTCTCCTCGAGCGACTGCTGGGCCACCCCGAGGCAGGCGAGCGCGATGCCGATCCGGTTGTAGTCGAAGCCCTGCATGACCTGGTAGAAGCCGGTGCCCTCCTCACCGAGCCGGTGGGCGGCGGGCAGGCGCACGTGGTCGAAGGCCAGGACCGCGCGCCCGATCGCCCGGGTGCCCATGTCCCGCAGCGGGCTGCGCGAGACGCCCGGCAGGTCGAGCGGCACCAGGAACGCGGTGACACCCCGGGCGCGCCCCGCCGGATCGGTGCGCGCGAAGACGATCGCGGCCTGCGCGGCCATGCCGAGGCTGATGCCCGACTTCTCCCCGGTGATGACGTAGCCGTCGCCGTCGCGCTCGGCGCGGCACGCGAGGTTGGCCGCGTCGGAGCCCGCGCCCGGCTCGGTGAGGGCGAGCGCGACCACCGCCTCGCCGCGCGCGGTCGGGGGCAGCCAGCGCGCCTTGATCTCCTCGGTGCCGCTCCGGCCCAGAATCTCACCGGCCAAGCCGGCCAGCTGCAGCCCGTAGGTGCAGCTGAAGTCCCCGCGCCCGATCTCCTCCATCGCGATCCCGAACGTGGTGAAGTCCGCCTCGTGGCCGCCGTACGCCGCGGGCATCCGCAGCCCCAGCAGCCCCAGCTCGCCCATCCGCCGCCAGGCCTCCCACGGGAACTCGCCGCTCTTGTCCCAGTGGGCCGAGCGGGGCGCCAGCTCCCGGCGGGCGAACTGCCGCAGGGTCCGGACCAGCTCCTCCTGCTCGGCCGAGAACGCGAGGTCCACGTCTGCGCCTAGAAGGCTGGCTTGCGCTTCTCGGCGAACGCGCGCAGCCCTTCGGCCGCGTCGGCCGAGCGCATGTGCTCGGCCACCAGCCGGCGCTCCAGCGCGAGGCCTTCGCGCAGCTCGGTGTCGAACGAGCGGTTCACCAGCGTCTTCACGGTCCGGTTCGCGGAGCCGCTGCCCGCGGCGAGCGTGCCCGCCATCTCCTCGACCACCGTGGCCACCGTGCCCGCCGGGGCCACCCGGTTGACCAGGCCCCAGGCGAGGGCCTCGGCCGCGCCGAGCCAGCCTCCGAGGAACATGAGCTCCTTGGCGCGGCGCGCCCCGATGAGCCGGGGCAGGCGCTGGCTGCCGCCCCCGCCCGCCACCAGGCCGAAGTTGGCGTGCTGGTCCCCGAGGCGCGCGGCCTCATCGGCCACCACCAGGTCGGCCACCAGCACCAGCTCGAGCCCGCCCGCCAGGGCCAGGCCGTGCACGCCCGCGATGACCGGCACCGGCAGGGCCTCGATGCGGTCGAAGACCCGGTGCCACAGGCCCATGAACGCGTCCCAGCGGCGGGGGTCGGGGGACAGCTCCTTCACCGCGCGCAGGTCGGCACCCGCGCAGAACACCCGGCCCGCCGCGGTCAGGGTGACCACGCGCACCGCGGGGTCGGTCTCGACCGCCTGGCAGGCTCGGTCGAGATCCTCGAGCAGCTCCGGGCTGATCGCGTTGAGCTTGTCCGGCCGGTTGAGCGTCACGCGGGCGACGCCGCCGCCGCTCGCGTAGGTGATGGTCTCGAGGTCCATGGCGTGCTCTCCTCTCACATCATGGTGTAGCCGCCGCTCACGGACAGGGTCTGCCCGGTGATGAACGAGGCGGCGCCGGAGGCCAGGAAGAGCACCGCGGGGGCCACGTCCTCGGGCTTGCCGATGCGGCGCAGCGGGTAGGCCTTGGCGATGCGGGCCTGCATCTCGGGCGTGCTGAAGGCCCGGTTGGTGTCGGCCGCCCACATGCTGCGCTCGCCGAAGTCCTCCTCCGAGGCGGGGATGGTCATGCCCGGGCACACCACGTTGAGCCGGATGCCGTGACGGCCGACCTCGCGGGCCAGGCTCTTGGACAGCGCGATGACCCCGGCCTTGCACGCCCCGTACACCGCCTCGCGGAACTCGCCCATGCGCCCGGCGTCGGAGCCCATGCTGACGATGGCGCCCGCCTTGCGCGCGATCATGCCGTCGAGCACCGCGCGGGTGCAGTTGATCATGCCCCAGAGGTTGAGCTGGATCTCGCGCTCCCACTCGGTCCGCTCCTTCTCCACGAAGAGGCGGTCGTAGGTCCAGCCCACGTTGTTCACTAGCACGTCCACCCGGCCGAGGCGGCCCTCGACCTCGCGGACCATCGCCTGCACCGACTCCCAGCGCGTCACGTCGGTCTGCACCAGCGTGGCGGAGGCCGCGCCCAGGCTCTTGGCCTCCCCCACCACCTTCCGCCCCTGCCCCTCGTCGATCTCGGCGAGAGTCAGGTGCGTGCCCTCCCGGGCGAAGGCCAGGCTGATGGCGCGCCCGATGTTCGAGCCGCCGCCGGTCACGATCACGCTCTTGCCCGCCAGATTCAGGTCCATCCCCGTGTCCTCCTCACCCTGACGCTCCGTCTCACCATGCTCTGCTTCACCATGCTCTGCTTCACCATGCCCCACTTCACCATGCCATAGTCTGACCGCCGTCGAGGTACACCGTCTGGCCCGTCATGAAGTCCGACGCGGACGAGGCCAGGTAGACGGCCAGCGCGCCCACCTCCTCCGGCTCGCCGATCCGCCGGGCCGGGACCTTGGACAGGAACAGTGCGCGTGTCCGCTCGTCCGCCATCGCCGCCCGCGGGATGTCCGTGTTCACGTAGCCCGGCGCGAGGCAGTTGACCTGGATGCCGTGCCGGGCCCACTCCGCGGCCAGGCTCCGGGTGAGGCCGTCCGCCGCCGCCTTGCTGGCGCAGTACGCGGCGTAGCGGGGCACCCCGATGACCCCGTACATGGATCCCAGGTTGATGATCTTGCCGCGCCCGAGCCGTATCATGCCGGGCGCGACCGCCCGCGCGCAACGGAACATCGACGTGAGGTTGGTGGCCAGGATCCGCTCCCAGTCCTCGTCGGTGACCTCGGTGGTCGGCTTCTCCATGGTGATGCCCGCGTTGTTGACCAGGACGTCGACCGGCCCCAGGGCCGCCGCGACCTCCTCCACCGCGGCGGTGACTTGCTCGCTCCGGGTGACGTCGAGCCGGAGGGCCCGGGCGCGGCCCCCCGCGGCGGCGATCGCGGCGGCCGCGGCCTCGACCTCGTCGCGGGAGCGCGCCGCGCAGGCCACCGCCGCCCCCGCCTCGCCCAGCGCCACCGCGATGGCCCGCCCGATGCCCCGCCCCGCGCCGGTCACCAGGGCCACGCGGCCCGCGAGCGAGAACCGCTCACCCACCGTCGCCCCTCTCGGCCTTGATGCGCTCGTTCACCAGCTCGCGCAGCCGGTACTTCTGGATCTTCCCGCTCGGCGTCATCGGGAACTCGGACACCAGCTCGAGGCGCTCGGGGAGCTTCTGGCGCGCGAGCTGGTGGCGCTCCAGGAAGGCCACGATCTCGCCGAGCGTGAGGGCCGCCCCCTCGCGTGGGATCACCACCGCGCAGGCCCGCTCGCCGAGCCGCGGATCGGGGATCGCCACGATCGCGACGCCCGCGATCTTCGGATGCGTGTAGAGCAGGTTCTCGACCTCCACCACCGGGATGTTCTCGCCCCCGCGGATGATCAGATCCTTCGAGCGCCCGGTGATCGCCAGGTACCCGTCGGCGTCGAGGGTGCCCCGGTCCCCGGTCTTGAACCAGCCGTCGGCGGTGTGCGCGTCCGCGGTGAACTGCGGCCGCCGGAAGTAGCCCACGAACTGGGCCGCCCCCCGCACCAGCAGGTCGCCCTCGACGCCCGCGGGGACCGGCGCCCCGTCGCCGTCCACCACCCGCAGCTCCATGCCCGGCAGCGGGGCGCCGTCACTGCCCACCACCTTCTCCTCGGGGTCCCGCAGCCCGTTGCAAGTGGCCAGGCCGTTCTCGGTCATGCCCCAGCCGGCGGAGATGGCGCAGCCCAGGCGCGCCCGCGCGTCCTGCACCAGCGGGCGCGGGATGGGCGCGCCCGCCGAGATGAAGAGGCGAAGCGAGCGCATGTCGTGCCGTGCGTCCGTGTAGGTGAGGTCCCGCAGGAAGGGGGTCGCCCCCATGGTGAACGTCACGCCCTCGGCCTCGATCAGCCGAGCCCCCGCCTCCGCGCTCCACACGTCGAGCCACACCGCAGTCGCGCCGAGCAGCATGGTCAGGCAGTAACCGTAGAGATAGCCGGTCTGGTGGCCGAGGGTGGAGGCCATCAGCACCACGTCCTGCGAAGAGAACTCCAGCCGCTCGATCAGGCGATAGATCGTGGACTGCATCGTGTTCTGCGTGTGCATGACGCCCTTGGGCTCGCCGGTGGTGCCGGAGGTGAACACCACGTGGTGGACCGTGTTGGGGTCGGTGCCGGGCAGCGGGCGCCGCCCCGCCCGCGCCTCCCAGGCCTGATCGGTGAGCGCGCCGAGGGGCGTCGTGCCCTCGGGGCCCCGCCCCCGCGCCACGAACACCTGCTCCAGGCGCGGCAGCTGCGGGCGGAGCGCGGCGAGCATGTCGGCGTGGCCGAAGCCGCGGAAGGTGGCCGGCACCACCGCGACCTGGGAGCCGAGCAGCTCGAGCATGAAGCGGACCTCATGGGCCCGGTAGGTCGGCGGGATCGGGTTGAGCACCGCCCCCAGCCGCAGGGCGGCCAGGAAGATCAGGACGGTCTCGTTCCAGTTGGGGAGCTGGCAGGAGATCACGCTGCCCCGCTCCACCCCGTGCGCTTGCAGGCCGTGAGCCACGCGGTCCACCGCCCGCGCCAGGCCCTCCCAGGTGTAGCGGCGCTCGGCGTCGACGAGGGCGGTCTTGGTCGGGCGCTCCCGGGCCCAGCGATCGAGGTAGAGCTCCAGGCCCTCGTTGCGCCAGAAGCCCGCTGCGGTCATCGCCCGGACCGTCGCCTCGGTGAGATTCGTCTCCATCCCGCACCGATCCTGAGCGGCAGCGCCTCAGCCGAAGACGCCCTGCTCGATCATCTGCGTGTGCACCGCGCCCGCGTGGAACAGGGGGCTCTCCATCACGCGCCGGTGGAACGGGATCACCGTCTTGACCCCCTCCACCACGAACGCGGCCAGGGCAGCGCGCATGCGCGCGATCGCCTCGTCCCGCGTCCCGCCGGTCGTGATCAGCTTGGCCAGGAGCGGGTCGTAGTGGACCGAGACCTCCACGCCCTCCGCCACCCCGCACTCCAGGCGCACCCCCGGGCCCTCCGGGAGCACCAGGCGCGTCAGCCGTCCCGGCGACGGCAGGAAGCCCTTGGCCGGATCCTCGGCGTAGATGCGGCACTCGATGCTGGCCCCCCGCTGCGTGACCTGGGCCTGGGTCCAGGGCAGCGGCTCGCCCGCGGCCACCCGCAGCTGGGTCTGGACCAGGTCGAGCCCGGTCACCTCCTCGGTGACCGGGTGCTCCACCTGCAGGCGGGTGTTCATCTCGAGGAAGTAGAGCTCGTCGCCCCGGACGAGGAACTCCATGGTGCCGGCGTTGACGTAGCCGACCGCGCGCGCCCCGGCCACCGCGGCCTCGGTGAGGCGCGCCTTGACCGAGGCGGGCAGGTTGGGGGCCGGGCTCTCCTCCACGAGTTTTTGATGCCGCCGCTGGATGGAGCACTCGCGCTCGTGCAGATGGAGCACGCGACCGGTCGCGTCGCCGAAGATCTGCACCTCCACGTGGCGGGCCCCTTCCAGATAGCGCTCGAGGAACAGCGCCCCCGAGCCGAAGGCCGACTGGGCCCGCCGCTGCGCCGCGGCGAACGCGGCGCCCAGGCCGGCCTCGCCGGCGACCTTCATCATGCCGATGCCGCCACCGCCTCCCGCCGCCTTCAGCATCACCGGGTAGCCGATGCGCGCCGCGAGGGCGCGGGCGGCCTCGGCGGAGTCCACCGGCCCGTCGCTCCCCGGCACCACCGGCACGCCGGCGGCCGCCATGAGCCGCCGGGCCCCGACCTTGTCGCCCATCTCCTGGATCACCTGCCAGGACGGGCCCACGAAGACGAGCCCGGCCGCCTCGCAGGCTTGGGCGAAGCGCCAGTTCTCGGAGAGGAAGCCGTAGCCCGGATGCACCGCCTGGGCCTTGGTGCGCCGAGCCGCGTCGAGGATGCGCTCGATGTCGAGATAGCTGTCGCGGGCGGGCGCGGGCCCGATCGCCACCGCCTCGTCGGCGTCGGCCACGTGGGGCCAGCCCCGGTCGGCCTCGGAGTGCACCGCCACCGACCGGATGCCGAGGGCCCGGCAGGCGCGCACGACCCGGCGGGCGATCTCCCCCCGGTTGGCGATCAGCACGCTCTGCAGCACGGCAGGGTCAGGCGGGCTGGACGGCGGAGGCGGAGCCGGGCTCGAAGGCGGCGACCCGCCACTCGGAGCCGGTGGGCACCCAGCGCAGCAGGAGCGTGACCGCCTCGTGAGCGCCGTCCAGGCGCAGCTTGATGAGCCGCTGCGCGCCGAGCCGCGCGCACGCCACGATCTGCGGCCGGCAGCCCGCGACGGCCCGCAGGTGCCGGTCGAGATCGGGGCCCGGCGTGACCTCGGGGGCGAGCCAGCGCCGCGCGGCCGCCGGGTCGCCCGCGGTCAGCGCCGCGCCGAAGGCGTGCAGGGCCTGCTCCAGCTCGGGTGCCAGCGGCCACGGCGCCGTCGACTCCTCGAGCTGGATGAACTGGGCCGCGTCGTCGCTGAGGGGCACGGCGGCGGGCACCGCGCCGACGCCGGCCCGGGTCACCGGCCCGGCCCCGGTCACGCCTCCCGCGGCCTCGAGCAGGGCCCACAGCCGGGCCTCGCAGGCGCGGGCCCGCTCCTGCTGCGCGGGCGTGCGCAGCAGGTGGCGCAGGATCGCCTCCCCCGCCGCGACGTGCCGGCGCTCGTCCGCGATGCAGTGGGCGAGGATCCGGCAGGTGGGCGGCTCGTACACCGCGTTGGCGCTCGCCAGGTGGGCCTCGTAGACCGCCAGCAGGTGCGGCTTGAGCACGCGGTAGATCGCGACCAGCCGCTCGATCGTCTGCTCCGGCCGCTCCGCGGCCTCGACCGCGTCCAGGAAGGCCACCAGCCCCGGGCCGGCGGGCTCGGAGACCTGGGCGCGGGCGCGCAGCTCCGGCAGGCGCTTGCCCCAGGCGTCCGCATGCTGCGCGCTGTCCCAGACGTGCCGGCCCATGAGCAGCTTGGCCGACAGCTCCGGGGTGAGGGCGATCCAGCCGCCCAGGATGCGCATCATCCGCTCGACCGCGTAGCGGTAGTGGCGGACGGTCTTCGCGGAGGCGTCGACGTCGAGGTGTCCCGCGAGCGGGCTGGGCATGCCGGCGCCGGGTGCTAGTAGACCGCGGAGCGCTGGGTGGTCTTGATGAGGCGCGCGATCTCCTCGTCGGTGAAGCCGCCCTCGCGGCGGGCCTCGGTGGCGATGGAGATGGGCACGACCTCGTGCGGCCCCTCGCGCCGGATCCCGCCCAGGTTGAAGCGCTCGTCGATCGTCTCCTGGAACTCGATGGCGCGACGCCGCCGCTCGGGGTCGCCCTCGGTCAGGCGGGTCAGCCACTTCGAGCCCATGCGGACGTGGGTGATCTCGTCGGCCAGCACGTAGTCCACCGCCCGCTCCAGGATCGGGTCTCCCATCTTGCGCGCGATGTGCACCAGCTGGTTGAAGACGTCGCAGGCCAGGCCCTCCAGGCCGCGGTTGACACCGGCCACCCGCGCCGCCGCGTCCTCGGCGCAGGCGCAGCGCCACAGGATGGTGGTCTCGGGGAACTCGCCGATGTAGCCCCCCATGTGCTCGAGCAGGCGGATGTAGATCTCCACGTGCCGGGACTCGTCCCAGACCTGCCGCGCCATGTCCAGCGTGAACTCCCACGGAGCGTCCGGGAAATCGTAGACGCTGCGGCCGGCGCCCTCCATCGCCTGCAGCTCGCCTACCATGATGCCGTGCACGCGCTCCTTGATCGCGTCCCGCGAGAGCAAGTCCGGGAAGGGGGGCAGCCCCTGCTCGATCTTGAGCTGCGCGACGTCGCGCGCCCGCATGCGGACCAGGCGATCCTCGCGGGCCAGCTTGTCGTAGGCGATGGGCCGTTCCATGAGCCGCTCCGACCAGGGAATGAACCGCTGTTCAGCGAGTCTAGCCCAAGCCTATGCCGAAGGCAACGGGCGGTCCCGGGCCGGCCCCTCGCCGGGGCGCCCCCGGCGAGGCCCCCGGACCACGCTGGCCGGGCGCAGGGAGTCCTCGCCGAACCGCGCGGTGACCCGGTCCATGGCGCGCGCGAGCCGTTCCCGGCGCTGCCGGTCGGGCTCGAGGAGCGAGAGCTGCCCGGCCGCGGCGGGCCCGAGGGCGGAGACGGACAGGCCGATCAGCCGCACCGGCTGCCGCAGCGGGATCCGGTCGAGGAGGGCCCGGGCCCGGCGGTAGATCGCGAGGCCGTCCTGGGTGGGGTCCCCGGTGTGGCGCCGGGTGAGCGTGGAGAAGTCCGCGAAGCGGAGCTTGAGCGTCACCGAGCGGCCCGCGTAGCCCTCCGCGCGGAGCTCGCGGGCCACGCGCTCGGCCTGCTCGCGCAGGGTGGTGGCGAGGCGCTCGGTGTCCCGGTGGTCGCGCCCGAAGGTCTCCTCGGCGCCCATCGACTTCGGCGGCGCGTAGGGCTCGACCGGCCGCTCATCCCGGCCGTGGGCCAGCTCGCGCAGCCCGCGCCCACCCGGGCCGAAGCGGGCCTCGAGGTACTCGACCGGTACCGCGGCGAGCTGCCCGATGGTGGTGAGCCCCATCGCCTCGAGCCCCGCCGCGGTCACCCGCCCCACGCCCCAGAGCCGGGAGACCGGCAGCGGCGCCAGGAAGTCGCCCTCGGTGCCGGGGGCCACCACCACGAGCCCGTCCGGCTTGCGCAGGTCGGAGGCCACCTTGGCCACGAACTTGTTCGCCGCCACCCCGACCGAGGCGGTGAGGCCGAGCGACGCCGCGATCCGGGCCTTGATGTCCCGCGCCACCGCGGGCCCCTCGCCGTGCAGCGCCTCGGTACCGGTCACGTCGAGGAAGGCCTCGTCGATCGAGACCGGCTCGAGCAGCGGGGTGAAGTCGGCGAGGATCGCCATCACCTCCCGGGACACCCGGGCGTACTTGTCCATGTCCACCGGCAGGAAGACCCCGTCGGGGCAGAGGCGCGCGGCGCGCCCGATCGGCATCGCCGAGTGCACGCCGTACCGGCGCGCCTCGTAGGAGGCGGCCGACACCACGCCCCGCCCCGAGGGATCTGCGCCCACGATCACCGGCCGCCCGCGCAACTCCGGCCGGTCCCGCTGCTCCACCGATGCGTAGAACGCGTCCATGTCCACGTGCAGAATCGTGCGGCTCGGATCCCGCATCCTCGACCGCCGATCCCCTCACCCGAGCCCGAGCTCGGGCGCGACGCCGGTCAGCGCCCCGATCACGAAGGTGATGTGCTCGTCGAGGTCCACGCGCAGCTCGAGCGCGCCGCGGTAGACGTCGTCGCGGTTCACGGTGCGGGCGAAGCCCTTGTCCTTGAGCTTCTTGCGCACCGACCCCGCGTCGAGCCCGGCGATGGCCCGGCCGGGTCGCACCAGCGCGCAGGCGGTCACGAAGCCGGCGAGCTCGTCGCAGGCGTAGAGCGTCCGGTCGAGCAGGGAGCGGCGCGGATAGCCGGAGTAGTCGGCGTGGGCCAGGATCGCGTACACGACCTCGGGGGGCACGCCCCGGCTCATCAGGATCTCCGCCCCCTTGACCGGGTGACGGGGGGCGGCCGGATGCATCTCGTAGTCGAAGTCGTGGAGCATGCCGGCCATGCCCCAGATCTCCGCGTCGGCCCCGTGCCGGCCGGCGTAGGCTCGCATCGAGGCCTCCACGGCCAGCGCGTGCTTGCGCAGGCTCTCCGACCTGGTGAACTCGGTGAGGAGCGCCCACGCGCTGCCGCGGGCGATCACGGCCGGACCGCGGGAAGGATCAGCGCGCGGCGTGCCGCCCGCGCCACTTGTCGATCGATTTCTTGGAGAAGAGCCACTTGCCCTCGTGCTGGAGGGCCGGGATGAGCCGGTCCGCGGCCATCTGGGCCAGCGTCTTCTCGTCCATCGCCAGGTAGCGGGAGGCTTCCTTCACGTCCATCGTGTCCTTGGGCAGCACGTCGCTCTCGCCTCCTGTGGCCCGATCAGTCCGCGGGGGCCCCCGCGGGGTCGTGGGCCGCCTTCCGCAGGCGCTCGACCTCCGCCTCGAGCGCGTGGATCCGGTCCACCATCTGCTCGAGCGTCCGGGCCAGCGGATCGGGCAGGTCGGCCTGGTTGAGGTCGATTCCGCCGATCACCCGCTCGCCGTTACGGAATGTTACGCGACCCGGGACCCCGACCACAACGCAGTTCTCCGGCACCTCGCGGACCACCACCGAGCCGGCCCCGATGCGGCTGCCTGCGCCGATCCGGAAGCCGCCGATGATCTTGGCCCCCGCCCCGATGACCACATTGTCGCCGATGGTGGGGTGGCGCTTCTCCCGCTTCACGCTGGTCCCACCCAGGGTCACCCCCTGCAGGATGCTCACGTTCTCGCCGACCTCGGCGGTCTCGCCGATGACGACGCCCATGCCGTGATCGATGAAGAGGCCGGGGCCGAGCACCGCCGCCGGATGGATCTCGATGCCGGTGACGAAGCGGCCGACGTGGGACACCCACCGCGCCGCCAGGTGCCAGCCCGCTCCCCAGAGCCGGTGGGCCACCCGGTGGATCCAGATGGCGTGGACGCCCGGGTAGCAGAGCACGACCTCCAGCGCGGATCGCGCCGCCGGGTCCCGCTCCAGCACCGTCCTCACGTCCCGCCGCATGCGATCAAGCATCGGCCTCGCTCCTTGTCGCGGCGCGGCCCAGCGCGTCGCGCGCCGCCGCCCGCAGGCCCTGCACCGCCACCTCCGCGGCGTGCCGCCTCGCCTCGGGCAGCCCGCCCACCGCGGCCTCCACCGCCTCGGCCGGCACCTCGAGCAGGTCGGCCAGGCTCGCCCCCGCGGCGATCTCGGTCGCGGCGCTCGCGGTCGCGATGGTCGGCCCGCAGCCGTACGCCTGGAACCGCGCCTCCAGCACCCGCCCCTGCCGGACCCGGAGATGGAAGCGTACCAGGTCCATGCACTCCCGGTACTCTCCTTCCCCCACCCCGTCCGGATCCCGCATCATGCCTGCATTTCGCGGATTCCGGAAGTGGTCGATCAGGGCCGGGCTGTAGCGCACCGCTCAGGCGCGGGCCGGCATCGCGGCGCGCAGCTTGGCCACCAGCGGCTCGGTGCAGTCGATCACGTAGTCGATGTCCTCCGCGGTGGTGCTCCGGCCGAGCGAATGCCGCACCGCGCCCATCGCCCAGTCCAGCGGCACTCCCATCGCCACCAGCACGTAGGAGGGCTCCACGTTGCCGGAGGTGCAGGCCGAGCCGGCCGACACGCCGATGCCCTTCAGATCCAGGCCGAGCACGATGGATTCCGACTCCACGTGGCGGAAGCAGACGTTCAGGGTGCCGGGCACCCGCTCGGTCGGATGGCCGTTGAGCCGCACCTCGGGCACCCGGCAGCGGAGCCCCTCCCACAGGCGCTCGCGCAGGCCGACCAGGCGCACCCCCTCCTCGGCCATGTCGCGGCCGCGGATCTCCACCGCCTTGCCGAGGCCCACGATGCCGGCCACGTTCTCGGTGCCGGCGCGGCGGCGGCGCTCGTGCTCGCCGCCGTGCTGCACCGAGACCATCTTGGTGCCCTTTCTGATGTAGAGACCCGCCACTCCCTTGGGGCCGTAGATCTTGTGGCCGGAGAACGACAGCAGATCGATGTGGAAGGCGTCGAGGTCGATCGGCACCTTGCCGAAGGTCTGCACCGCGTCCATGTGGAACGGGATGCCGTGCTCGCGGGCGATCGCGCCTAGCGCCCGGGCCGGCTGGATGGTGCCGATCTCGGAGTTGGCGTGCATCATCGTGATCAGGATGGTGTCCGGCCGGATCGCGCGCCGGAGCGCGTCGGGATCCACCATGCCGTGGCCGTCGACGTCCAGGTAGGTGGCTCCGAAGCCCAGCGTCTCGAGGTACTGCACCGCGCGCAGCACCGCGTGGTGCTCGATCCTGGTGGTGATGATGTGGCCCTGGCGGCGGGCCATCGCCACCCCCTTGATGGCCATGTTGTCGGACTCGGTGCCGCCGGAGGTGAAGACGATCTCCTCCTTGCCGACCCGCAAGAAGTGGGCGACCTGCTCGCGCGCGGTCTCCAGGCCCTCGCGGGCCTCGCGGCCGAACCCGTGCACGCTCGACGGGTTGCCGAACCGCTCGCCGAAGTACGGCAGCATCGCGCCGACCACCTCGGGATGGACCGGGGTGGAGGCATTGTGGTCGAGATAGACCGTTCGGTTCATTGACGCTCCCCTTTCGCGATGCTACGCTCGGCCGGCGTGAGCCCGGCCAGACGAAAGCTCGGTCTGATGCTCTCCACCGCGCCTGACCACCCGAACCTCGAGACCGCCCTGGGGCTGTCTCGGGCCACGCTGGACGGCGGCGGGGAGGTGTACCTCTACCTGATCGACGACGCGGTGGCCGCGGTGGAGGACGACCGCCTCCACGCCCTCGCCGACCGCGGGCTCAAGCTCTTCGTGTGCGCCTACGGCTGCCAGAAGCGGCGCCGGCCGCTCTCGGAACGCGCCACCAACTGCGGGCTCGTGGTGCTCACCGACGTGATCAACGGCACCGATCGCTTCGTCGCCCTGAACTAGCGTGCCGAGCCCGAGCCAGCCCACGCTCGTCCTGATCTCGGAGGACCCGCGCCGCTCCCACCGGGCCAACGAGGCGATGCGCATCGCGCTCGGCATCGTGGCGGGCGAGAACGCGGTCCGCATCGTGCTCGCCGGACCCGCGGTGCACCTGCTCGACGACGACACCGACGACCTCGTGGACGGCGACGACATCGCCCGGTTCCGGAGCTCGCTCCGCAAGCTGGGCGTTCCCTTCCACGTCGAGGGCGCGCTTCCCGCCCGCGACGGCTGGAACGGCGACGAGCACCCGGTGGTGCCGGTCACCGCGGCCGAGGTGGCCGCGATGGTGCCGCGGGCCACCCGCTTCCTGGTGTTCTGATGGCCGCCGTCCTCCACCTGCTCAAGGGCGACTCGGCCGCGCTCGCCGGCCCGGTGATCGAGGCCGGCCTCCGGGAGGCCGGCGCGCGGGCCACCGTGGTCCTGCTGGACGGGGCGGCCGCGCCGGCGCTGCCCGCGGGCGCCACCCTGCGCCGGCTGGCCCCCGGCGACCTCGACTACGCGGGGCTGCTCGATCTGATCTTCGCTCACGATCACGTGATCGCCTGGTAGTCCCGTCTCCCTCTCCCCCTCGGGGAGAGGGCAGGGTGAAGGGGTCTATCGGTCCCGGTATTCCTCGAGCCACTTCATCTGGATCGCCTCGAGGAGGCCCTCGTTGGAGGCTCTGGCGGCACCGGCGAACCCGGGCAAGGCCACCACCCACTTGTGCAGATCGGTGAAGCGCACGCTGAGCGGGTCCACGTCCGGGTGGGCCTCCATCAGGGCCAGCGCGATGTCCTCCGCGTCCTTCCAGTCCACGGTTGCCCCTCTCCTGTATCCGCTCGCCTCGCCTCCGGCTGCGGCTCGCCCTACTTCGGTATCTCCACCACCACGTCGCCCCGGACCACCGCCTGGCAGCCGAGCCGCGAGTGCAGGGTGAGGCCCTCGGCGGTGTCGAGACGATCTTCCTCGTCCTGCTCCATGGCCGAGAGGTTCTGCTCGCCCTCGCGCACCACGACGTGACAGGTCGTGCAGGCGCAGCTGCCGCCGCAATTGTGCTCGAGCGGAATGTCGTTGGCCAGGGCGATGTCGAGAAGCGACCCCGGCCGGCCGTGGTCCGCCAGCGGGTACTTGCTGTCGTCGACCTCGACGGTCCGGTTCAGCGGCAGGAACGTGACCTTGTGGACCGCCATCAGGGATTCTCCAGCAGCCGGTCGGCCCGCTTCGAGGTGACCGCCTCCTTGATGGCCGTCTCCATCATCCGGTCCGCCAGCGGCGCGGTCGCCTGGTTCAGCGCGACCGTGCACTCGCGGATCGCGTCGCGGTTGGTGCCGGCCCGCGCCGCGCGCAGCTCGGCGAGCGCCCGGCCGATGGCCTCCCGCTCGGCCGTGGTGGCGATGCTCCCCGCCTGACGGAGGGCGCGCTCCACGTGGTTGATCACGGTGTCGGCCTCGGTCTGCGTCTCGATGAGGAGCCGGGCCTCCACGTCGGCCTCGGCGTGGGTGAACGAGTCCTCCACCATCTGCTCGACCTGGCTCTCGGTGAGGCCGTAGGTCGGCTTGACCTCGATGCTCGCGGCCTTGCCGGTGCGCAGCTCCCGGGCCTGGACCTGCAGGATGCCGTTGGCGTCGATGAGGAACGTGACCTCGATCTTGGGCATCCCGGCCGGCATGGGGTCGATCCCGGCCAGGTCGAAGCGCGCGAGCGAGCGGTTGTCCTTGGCCAGCTCGCGCTCGCCCTGGAGCACGTGCATGTCCACCGCGGTCTGCCCGTCCACCGAGGTCGTGAAGTACTCCTTGGCCAGGGTCGGGATCGTGGTGTTGCGCGGGATCAGCACGCTCACGATGCCGCCCAGGGTCTCGATCCCGAGCGACAGCGGCGTCACGTCCAGCAGGAGCATGTCGGTGATGCCGCCGGCCAGGATCTGCGCCTGGACCGCGGCCCCGAGGGCCACCACCTCGTCCGGGTTCAGGCGGCTGTGCGGGGTGCGCCCGAACACCTCCTCGACGCGGCGCCGCACCAGGGGCATCCGGGTCGAGCCGCCCACCAGCACCACCTCGTCGACCTGGTCCGCCCGGAGGCCCGCGTCGGCGAGCGCCCGGCGGCACGGGCCGAGGGTGCGGCCGACCAGCGGCTCCACCAGCGCCTCGAGCTCGGCGCGGCCGATGTCCCGGACGTAGGTGAAGCGCTCGAAGGGGATGGTGAGCACGGTGCGCTCCTCGAACGACAGGCGGCACTTGGCCGCCTCGGCGCCGAGCCGGAGCTCCTGCCGCGCCTCGGCATCGGCCGAGAGGTCGGCGCCGTGGCGGGCGCGGATGTCGGCCAGCAGCCAGTCCACCATCGCCCCGTCGAGGTCGTCCCCGCCCAGGTGGGTGTCGCCGTTGGTGGCGAGCACCTCGAACACCCCGTCCTTGACCCGGAGGATCGAGATGTCGAAGGTGCCCCCGCCCAGGTCGTAGACCGCGATGACCCCCTCGGCGAGCTTCTGCAGCCCGTAGGCCAGCGAGGCGGCGGTGGGCTCGTTGACGATGCGCAGCACCTCGAGGCCGGCGATGCGCCCGGCGTCCTTGGTGGCCTGGCGCTGGGCGTCGTTGAAGTAGGCGGGGACGGTGATCACCGCCTGCTCCACCGGCTCGCCGAAGTGGGCCTCCGCGCGCTGCTTGAGGGCGCGCAGCACGTGCGCCGAGACCTCGGGCGGCGTGACCTCCCGGTCGCCGATCCGGATCGTCACCACCTCCGCCAGCGGCACCACCGGGAAGGGCAGGCGCGCCAGCTCGTCCTTCACGTCCTCGTAGCCGCGGCCCATCAGGCGCTTGACCGAGTACACGGTGCGGGCGGCGTTGCGGGCGAGCTGGCGGCGGGCCGCCTCGCCGACCACCACCCCGCCGGGCGTCCAGGCCACGATCGAGGGCAGCAGGGTGCGGCCCTCCGCGTCCGGGATCACCCGCGGGATGCCGCCCTCCACGTAGGCGACGAGGCTGTTGGTCGTCCCCAGGTCAATGCCGACGATGCGAGACATGGCCCTCTTCGCGCTCTCCCAGCGCCTCACTCAGGTCGTCGATGACGGTCCGCAGGTAGGCCCGCGTCGCCAGCCGCTCCTTGAACCACGCGAGCAGCGGTGCGCGGTCGCCGCCGTCGTCCACCCGGCGGTCCCACTCCGTGGTGCGGGCCACGATGGCCTCCGCCTCCGCGGCGTGCCGCGCCTCGAGTCGCGCCCGCTCCTGTCGCAGCCGGGCCGCCGCGTCGCCGCCGAGCCCTTCGGCCCGGGCCTCCTCGAGCGCCTCCTGCACTTCCAGCATCTCCTGCAGCAGCTCCTTCGGGGCCCGCGGCTTCTCCGACCCGGCCTCGCGGACGTCGCGGCCCTCCTCGAGCGCGATCAGGTACTCCACCCGGGCCAGCGGCTCCCGGAGCGCGCGGTAGGCGCGGTTGATCAGCGCCGACCGGGCCAGGGCCTCGGCCTGGCGCTCGGCGTCCGCCCCCTGGTGGAAATCGGGATGGTGCTCCCGCGACAGCTCGTAGAACCGCCGCTGCAGGGCCGCCCCGTCCACCCCCAGCTTGCGGGGCAATCCGAACACCGCGAAGTAGTCGCTCACCGCTCCGTCCGTCCGCTCAAAACAGCAACGGGCCCCTCAGGGCCCGTCCGCGCCGATTCCGAGCCGGGCCTCAGGCCGAGAAGGATGTTCCGCACCCACAGCTCGATTTCGCGTTGGGGTTGACGAAGGTGAACCCTCCGGTCAGCCCCTGCATCACGTAGTCGAGGGTGGTGCCGTTCAGGTAGAGATAGCTCTTCTTGTCGCACACGACCTGGATCCCATCGATGTCGAACTTCTTGTCGTGGGGCCCGATCTCGTTGTCGAACTCCAGGGAGTAGGAGAGGCCCGAGCAGCCGCCTCCCTTGACCCCCATCCGAAGATAGACGTTCTCGAGCTTCTGGGCGTCCATGAGCTGCTTCACCTGCTTCACCGCCGTCTCGGTCAGCGCCACCGCCATGGCGTCGAGCCCTCCTCTCGCTCTCTCTTAAGACGCGTCCCGCCCCCCGGGGGCTTCGTCCTTCGTCCACTTCTCCCGGTAGTCCTGCAGCGCTGCCTTGATCGCGTCCTCGGCCAGCACCGAACAGTGGATCTTCACCGGGGGCAGCTTCAACTCGCTGACGATGTCGGTGTTCTTGATCTTGGCCGCCTCGTCCACCGTGCGGCCCTTCAGCCACTCGGTCGCCAGGCTCGACGAGGCGATGGCGCTGCCGCAGCCGAAGGTCTTGAACTTCGCGTCCTCGATGACGCCAGTCTCGACGTTGACCTTGATCTGCAGCTTCATGACGTCCCCGCACTCGGGCGCGCCTACCAACCCCGTCCCCACCCCCGGGGTGTCCTTGGAGAAGGACCCCACGTTGCGCGGGTTGTTGTAGTGGTCGACGACCTTATCGCTGTAGGCCATGTCCGCTCGTCCTCCTGATCTATTCCGCCTTCCAGTGAATCGACTTGAGATCGACGCCTTCCTTGGCCAGCTCGTACAGGGGCGACATCTCGCGCAGGCGCTGGACGACCTCCACCGTCTTGCTCGCCACGAAGTCCACCTCTTCCTCGGTGGTGAACCGGTGCAGCCCGAACCGGATCGACGAGTGGGCGAGCTCGGTGTCGACCCCGAGCGCCGAGATCACGTACGAGGGCTCGAGCGTCGCCGAGGTGCAAGCCGAGCCCGAGGCCAGCGCGGCCTCCCGGTTGAGCCCCATCAGCACCGACTCCCCCTCCACGTACGCGAAGGAGATATTCAGGTTGTGGGGCAGGCGCAGGGTGGGGTGGCCATTCACGTAGGCCTCGTCCACCTTGGCGAGGATCTGCTCCTGCAGCCGGTCGCGCAGCGCGGCCAGGCGCCGGCCCTCCTCGGCCATGACCTCGCGGCAGATCTCCGCGGCCCGGCCGAAGCCCACCGCCAGGGGCACCGGCACGGTCCCCGAGCGCATGCCCCGCTCGTGGCCGCCGCCGTCCACCATCGGCGCGATCCGCACCCGGGGGTTCTTGCGGCGCACGTAGAGCGCCCCGACCCCCTTGGGCCCGTAGATCAGGTGGGCGGTCGCCGACAGCAGGTCGATCCCCATCGCCTCGACGTCCACCGGGATCTTGCCCACCGCCTGGGTGGCGTCGGTGTGGAAGATGACGCCCTTTTCCTTGGCGAGCCGGCCCAGCTCGGCCACCGGCTGGATCGTCCCGATCTCGTTGTTGGCGAACATCACCGAGATCAGGATGGTCTTGTCGGTCAGCGCGGCCCGGACCGCCTCGACGTCGACCAGCCCGTCGCGCCCCACCGGGACGTAGGTCACCTCGATGCCCTGCCGCTCGAGCCGCTTGCAGACGTCGAGGGTGGCCCGCTGCTCGATCGTGGTGGTGACGATGTGGTTGCCCTTTTCCCGGTACATCTCGACCACGCCCTTGAGTGCCAGGTTGATCGCCTCGGTGCCCCCGGAGGTGAACACGATCTCCTTCGGGTCGCGGGCGCCGACAAGCTTGGCGATCTGCCCCCGGGCCGCATCCACCCCGCTCTCGGCCTCCCAGCCGAAGGGATGGTTGCGGCTCGCCGGGTGACCGAACTTCTCCGTGAAGTACGGGATCATCGCCTCGAGCACCCGTGGATCGACCGGGGTCGTGGACTGGCTGTCCATGAAGATCGGGAGCTTCAACGCCATGCCGTCTCTCTCCTTACCGCCTAGCGAAGGATCGCCAGCGGAACCACCGGGGCGACCGGCTCGGCCCCAAGCTCCGCGAGCGTCATGGTATCGAGCACGTGGCTGATGCTGGCCTGGAGCTTCTGCACCGGCCGGCGCAGGTTGCACCGGGCGAACTGCGGGCAGTCGTCCTGCTCGCTCATGCAGCTCACCACCCGCACCGGCCCCTCGAGGGCGCGCACCACCTGCCCCACCGTGATCTCCGTCGGGTGCCGGGTCAGCACGTAGCCGCCCTTGGGCCCGTTGTGGCTGGCGATGAGCTTCTTCTTCGCCAGCCGCTGGAGGATCTTGGCCAGCCGCTCCGGGGGGATGTGGAACTCCTCCGCGATGCGCTTGGCGCTCACTGCCCCCTCGTCGCCGTGCGAGGCGATGAAGTGCACCGCCATGAGCCCGTAGTCCGCGCGCTTGGTGAACCTCAGCAACCCCGTCCTCCTGCCCCCCTCGGGCCCTTCCGTGTGCGGTCCTGACCTATATGCGACCCTAAAGGTCGCCGACCCCTATAGTCGGAGTTTGCCAGCCTGCCGGGTCCCTGTCAAGGGTTCCGGTCGGCGGGCCGGGGTCTCGGGGTGGACCGACCGCCCCTAGAGCCAGGCCTCGCGGAACTGCTTGGCCGCGTCCTCCGGTGGGGTTTCGTTGACGTGGATGCCGCCGATCCCGTTCAGCCGGTCCGGCATGGTGCAGATCTCGATGTGCCAGTGGTAGTCGTCGGCGATCGTCGACCACTCCCCGGGCAGGATCTTGGCGGACAGGTTCGGGGCGGTGTAGAGCGTCATCTCGAACGGGGGGTCGCCCAGCTTGCCGGTGAGGGTCCGGAAGATGCCGCCCAGGGTACCGGCCAGGTCCACCACGACCTCGCCCGAGAGGGCGCCCTCGTAGAGGCAGTTGTGCTGACGGGGCAGGATCCAGGTCTCGTAGGGCGAGCGGGCCGCGTAGGGGGACAGGGCCAGGAAGTGCTCGGTGACCCGCACCACCCGGTCGCCCGCCGCGATCTCCTGGCGGATCATGTCGCAGTACACGCAGCGCCGCTTGTACTCGTAGTGCTCCCGGCACTCGCGCAGCTTGCGCCGCACGTCGTCGAAGATGATGGGGATCGCGGTCAGCCGGGAGTAGGGATGCGTGATCCGCGCCCCCGGGGCCCGGTGCCGCCGGGTCACCAGGATGTCCCGGATACGCTGATCGCGCTTGAGATCCCGGATGCGCTCGCCGTACATCCACAGCACCTGCTCCCACTGAGCCTCCCCCAGCGTGGCCGCGGTGTCATCGTGATTCGGGCTCTCCACGATCAGCTCGGTGGCTCCACGCGGCGTGATCCGGTCGTAGAGCCCCACGCCCTCGCGGACCAGCTCCTGCTCGATCCGGAAATAGGGATCGGCCTCCGGGATCACCCGCACCGACCAGCCGGGGCCGTTGGGGGCGGAGCCCTCGCGGCGGTAGGCGAAGATCTCCGGGGGAGTGCGCGACTCGTTGCCGGGGCAGAAGGGACAGGCGGAGTCCGCGGGACGCTTCGGCTCGGGGCGCACCAGGACCCAGCGGCCCCGGGTCGGATCCTTCCGCAGATCGCTCATCTACTCGGCCACCATAGGGAATGCCCCCCGGCAAGTCAAGCTCGGCGGGGAGTTGCGCGAAGCAGCGCCGCGGCGGCTACGGGGAGGTGACGGTGGTCCCGTCGCCGCTCGACGTGATCGTGTAGGTCCCGGCCGAGGCGTTCGGGGTGTAGGCGTACGTGGCCCAGCCGCTGGGCGGCGCGGGAACCGTGCTCATGAACGGGCCGGCACGGTGACCCTGGGCATTGGTGGCGATCGTGGTGAGCTGCGTGAGGGCGCTGGGGATGCTGCCCATGTGGGCGCCGTAGATGCTCACCGCCGAGGCCAGGGTCCGGGAATCGGCCTGGGCCTTGGCCACACGGCTGCGCGCCTGGACGTTCACGTAGAGCGGGATCGCGATCGTGGAGAGGACGCCGATCACGGCGACCACCACCATGAGCTCGACGAGCGTGAAGCCACGCTCGCTGCGGCGAAGTCTCCGGCCCATGTTCGCTTCCCTCCCCTCCCTCGATCGGATCGGCGACTGCTACCGGGGAGAGCAAGAGCGGGGCCAGGGGGGTGTACGAGCCGTATCTAGTTGAAATCGCGTATCTCCCGATGCCGGAGTCTGACGCAGGCAGTCAGAGCGGGTGACTGAATCCGGCGAGGGCATCGCCGCGATGAGGCTGGCCACATCCCGGATCAGCGAGGCGGCCGCGTCTGGTCGGCCTGATCGATCTTGTCCGCGCGGCACTCGCGCCACTCCGCGAGCACCGTATCGAGCGTCCGCTCGGCTGGACTACGGAACGGGCCCTGGAAGGGGCCCTCAGTCAATGTCGACGTCGGGCCTCAGGTTGAGGCCGTCGGGCACGGGGAGACCGGCGCCGCACCGTCGCTCCACCCGCGCCTGAACACCCTGCCAGTAGCACTCGAGGAAGCCCGCCGCATCGATCCGGGAGTTGGCGTCCGCGGAGAGCGAGAGGGCGCCGTCGGCCATGAGGCGGGTGATGTGGAGCGTGCGATAGCGGCTCTCGCACTCCCGCGCCGCGGTCCAGTACACGTCGAGCAACACCTCGTCTCGGAGCCGGCTCTCCGGCGTCGAGGCGCATGCCGTCGCCGAGAGGGCCGCGGCCAGTGTCAGCGTGGCGTGCATGCAGAGCTACGGCGCAAGTCTCGTGCCACCGGCCTTCCTCTTCCCACCGGATACTTCGGCCCCCGAATCCTGAGTGAAGCGCGGAACGTCAGAATGAGCGAAAATAGCCGGTAAGGGGGACCCGACCGTGGCCGACGAGCGTCCGAGAGTGCGAGTGTTCAGCAGCCCCACCTGAGGGCCCTGCAAGGCGGCGAAAGAGTTTCTTTCGTCTCAGGGAGTCGCATTCGAGGACATCAACGTCCTGGCCAGCGCGGAGGCCCGAGAGGAACTGATCAAGCTCTCCGGCGGGATGAGCATCCCGGTGATCGTGGTCGGCGACCAGGTGGTCCGCGGCTTCAATCGACCCCAGCTCAAGACCCTGCTGGGGCTCTAGCCGACGCCCCGCCCCGCCGCTAGTTGCCCTGCTGCTGGCGGAGCTTGCGCAGGTGCAGCCGGGCCACGTCCACCCAGTCCTTCTCGGCGGGCAGGTTCCCGGCCAGGCCGATGTAGCGCTCCCAGAGCGTGATCGCTTCCTTGGGGTCGACCTTCTCGTAGACGAGGGCCAGGTTGTAGAGGGCCCCCGTGTTCTTGGCGTCGCTGTCGACGACCTTGCGATACTCCTCGATCGCTTCCTTGTAGAGCCCCTTGTCCTCGTAGACCTCCGCGAGCCCCATCCGCGCGTCGAGGTAACCCGGATCGAGGTCGATCGCCTTCTTGTAGGCGGTGACCGACTCGTAGTACAGCCCCTTCTCGGAGTAGTAGATCTTGCCGAGGCTGACGTGCACCCGGGCGTTCATCGGGTTGTACTCGATGCCGCGCTGGTAGGCGGCCACCGCCGCGTCCACGTCCCCCTTCGCGGCGAGGGCATCGCCGAGCCCCACGTGGGCATCGGCGTAGAACGGCCGGAGGTCGATGGCCTTGCCGTACGCCTTGATGGCTTCCTCGAAGAGCCGGCGCGGCGCCGTGAGGTAGAGATCGCCCAGCGCCTTGTACGGCTCGGCATAGGCGGGATCCAGCTGGGCCGAGGCCCGGAACTGCGCGGCCGCCTTCCACCGGTTGCCCAGGCCCTGGTGCACGGCGCCCAGCGCGTACTGGGCGGCCACGAACTGGGGATCCGCCTCGATGGCACGGCTCAGCAGCTCCACCCCCGCCTCGTTGCCTTCCTGCGACCCCCGGTACGCGGCCTGCCGGCCGCGGACGTAGAGCTCGTAGGCGCGGAGCAGGGCGGTGGGTGTCGCCCACTTCTGGGCGCGGGCCAGCTCCACGTCGGTCGCGGGCACCTTCAGGGCCTTCAGGTAGGAGGCGGGCAGCGGCCGCAGCCGATCGAGGAGCTGCCCGTCCGCGATCGCGGCGGTGTCGAGGGTGCCGCGCTCGACGCGGTCCCCGCGCAGCTCGAGGAATCGGGGCTGCAGGATCAGGTCGGTGCCCGTCCGCTTCACCTCGCCGAACAGGGCCACGTCCGCGCCGAGGCGCTTGGCCGCGCCGAGGGTGGCCGTCTCGTCCCAGGCCTCCGGCTGCGGCAACTGCTTGAGGCGCTCGCGATCGATCTGCACCAGCCCCGGCACGTGCACCAGGGCGAGCATGAGCGACTGGGCGACACCCTCGCCGATCCACTGCTCGTCCCGCGCCAGGTCCACGGTCACGAACGGCAGGATCAGGACGTTGCGCGGCTTGGCCGCGGCCTCCGCCCCTCCGGCGGCGATCAGCCCGAGCAGCAGTGCGGTGACGACGGCCCGGTTAGCTCGGATCAGCGCTCTCATCTGCTCGCCCTCCCCTCGCTCGGCCCCCCCGCAGCCGGCTCACGAGCCGGCCCAGCCCGACCGGCCCGATCCGGCGCAGCGCGATCTCCGGGATCAGCAGCACCGCGACGAGGCCGACCAGCCACGGCCAGATGTCGACGCTCAGGCGCGACTTGTGCCGGTTCTGCAGGAACGCGTCCTTCGGGTCGGCGAGCCGGCCCCCGCCGGTGAGCTCGCTCAGCTCCTGGAGAAAGCTCTCGTCGACCCCGAGGTCACGGAACTCCTGCCCGTACGGTACCACCAGGCCCGCGAGCTGCGAGCCGACCATCTGATCGGCCCGCCGCTGGGCCATGCCGACCAGGTAGACCCCCTCCCGGGCGGCCGGGAAGCGCCCGCGGTAGCGGCCGGGCCCGATCTGCTCGAGGTCGATCACGGTGCGGGTCTTGTCGGGCGACACCACCCCCACCTGGGTGTCCAGGAAGTTGATGAACTCCCCCTTGGGGTCGATGGCGTCCACCAGCACCTCGCCCACGTTGTCGGTGCGGGACACCGTCGCCACCGTATCGCTCCGCGTGCCGGTGCGCAGGGTCCATCGGGTCACCTGGGACCAGAATTTGTTGAAGCCGCCCCAGCGCACCCAGAGCACGCCCCACTTGGCCTTGGCGTCCGAGGTGAAGGCCACCGAGCGCCCGAGGCCATAGCGCCACGCCGCGAGCAGCGGATCCTCCTGGTGCGTCATCAG
>DATIFV010000262.1:0-2405 GCA_035455085.1 Candidatus Methylomirabilota bacterium
TACGAGCTGCACCGCATCCTGGAGCCGGTGGTGGAGGCGGTGGCCGCCGAAGGGCGCGGACGGGGCGTGCTGGTCGGCTACGGGCGCCTCGAGCGCGACGTCACCGCGCCGGTCGACGGCCAGAAGCTCCGCCAGGTCTTCGCCAACGTGATGAAGAACGCGCTGGAGGCCATCGAGCCGCGCCGGAAGGCCGGGCGGGTGACGGTCGACCTGTTCGCGGAGGGCGAGCGGGCGGTGGTCGAGGTCGCGGACGACGGGAAGGGCATCGCCCCCGAGGACCGGGATCGGATCTTCCTGCCCTTCTTCACGACCAAGCCGTCGGGCACCGGGCTCGGCATGTCCATCGTCAAGAAGATCGTGGACCTCCATGGGGGAGAGATCGCGATCGAGAGCGCGCCGGGCTCCGGCACGCGGGTCCGCATCTCACTGCCGGCGGTGCCCGTGCCGCACCCCCTGGCCGGAGGCGCACCATGAAGCGACGGCTCCTGCTGGTCGAGGACGACGAGGTGTTCCTGCGCCCCCTGCTCCGCACCCTCGAGCTGAAGGGGTACGAGGTCCTGCCGGTCCAGAGCGGCGAGGAAGCCCTCGAGACCATCAAGGCCGAGGACGTGGACGGGGTGCTGACCGATCGCCGGCTGCCCGGTATGGACGGAGTCGAGCTGGTCCGGCAGATCAAGGCCGACCATCCCGATCTGGCGGTGGTGGTGATGACCGCGTACGGCACCATCGAGTCGGCGGTCGAGGCCATGCGCCTCGGCGCCGAGGACTACCTGGTGAAGCCGTTCGAGGCGGCCGAGCTGCTCCTGGTGATCCGCCGGGCCATCGAGTTCCAGGAGCTGAAGTCGGCGAACCGCCGCACGATCCGGCGCAATCAGGAGCGGTTCACGTTCAGCAACATCGTGGCCGCGAGCGCCGGGATGCAGGCGGTGTTCGACCTGCTGCGCTCGGTGGTGGACCTCGACACGACCGTGCTCATCTACGGAGAGACGGGAACCGGCAAAGAGTTGCTGGCCCGCTCGATCCACTTCTCGGGGGCGCGGCGCGAGCGGCCCTTCGTGCCGGTGAACTGCGCGGCCATCCCGGCCGAGCTCTTCGAGTCCGAGCTCTTCGGCTCGCGGCGCGGGGCTTTCACCGGGGCCGTCGAGCATCGGCGGGGCCACTTCCAGATGGCCAGCGGCGGCACCCTGCTGCTCGACGAGATCGGGGAGATGCCGTTGCATCTGCAGAGCAAGCTCCTGCGGGCCATCGAGGAGAAGAAGGTCACCTCGGTGGGCGCCGACCGGCCCGTCGACGTCGACGTGCGGTTCATCGCCACCACCAACAAGGACCTGCAGGCCGAGGTCGAGCGCGGGACCTTCCGCCGCGACCTCTTCTACCGGCTCTCGGTCATGCCGGTCCGGGTGCCGCCCCTCCGCGAGCGGCCGGAGGACATCCCGCTGCTGACCCGGCACTTCGTCGAGCAGGCCGGCCGCCGGCTGAAGAAGGCGGTGCGCGGGATCTCGCCCGAGAGCCTCGGGGCGCTGTCGCGCTACCCGTGGCCGGGCAACGTGCGCGAGCTCGAGAACGTGATCGAGCGCGCGGTGATCGTGGCCGGGGGCGACACCCTCGCGGACGTGGAGCGGTTCCTCGCCCCCACCGGGGCCCACGCGCCGGTGGACCTCTCCCTTCCGTTCCGGGACGCCAAGGCCCGGGTGGTGGAGGAGTTCGAGCGCGCCTACATCGAGGGGCTGCTCAAGAGCCACGGAGGCAAGCTCACCGTCGCGGCCAAGCACGCCGACATGGACCCCAAGAACTTCTCGGACAAGATGCAGCGCTACGGCCTGCGGCGCGCCGCGCCCGCCGATCCGCCGCCCGCCTAGAAGAACAGGAGCGTCACGAGCGCGAAGAGCGGGAGCAGCACCGCGCCGCTGTAGACCATGTAGCCGAGGAAGCTCGGCATGCGCACTCCGGCCGCCTCCGCGATGGCCTTGACCATGAAGTTGGGCGCGTTGCCGATGTAGCTGTTGGCGCCCATCGCGACCGAGCCCAGGCTGATCGCGGCCAGGATCGAGTGGGGGACCCCGACCACGTCGCCCGGGAGCCCCAGGCCCTGGGCCAGGGCGAGGAACGTGAGATACGTGGGCGCGTTGTCGAGGAACGAGGAGAGGCCTCCCGCGGCCCAGAAGAACTGCCAGGGCTCGCGGACTCCCAGCTCCGCGCCCCGCAGGTGGAGCAGCTCGAGCGCGGGGATCATGGTCAGGAAGATGCCCAGGAAGAGCACCGCCACCTCGACCATCGGGTACGCGGTGAACTGGTTGGCCCGGCGGATCTCCCGAGGCGTCTGCCAGAGTGAGATCGCGGCCAGGCCCAGGATCGCGACCTCGCGGCCCGGCGCGCGCAGGAGCGCCACCGCGGCCACCACGCCG
>DATIFV010000263.1:0-12584 GCA_035455085.1 Candidatus Methylomirabilota bacterium
CGGCGCCGGCGTCGGCTTCGGTGCCTCGCGGGGCGCGGCCGGCGCCTTGGGTGCCGGGTCCGGCTCCGGCGCGCGAGGCGCCACCGGCGCCTGCGGGCGCGCGGGCAGGCTGGGGGCGGCGGGAGCATTCGGGTTGCCGACCGCCGCCACCATCGGCACCAGGTTGACGACCTGGACCTTCTCGGGGCGCCAGCCACCCCACATCACGAAAGCGAGCATGCCGCCGAAGACCACGATGTGCCCGACCGTCGAGAAGCCGATGGCCGCCAGGGGCAGCCGCCTCTTCCGCAGCGCCGGCCCCGGCCGCCTCAGGCCGGGATCGGGAAACGGGCCCACGGAGTATCGGCGGGCGGCCATCGTCGAGCTCATCGAGCGCGGGTCGGCTCCGTGACCATGCCGAGCTTCTCGATGCCGGCTCGGCGAACTCGGTCCATCGTCTCCACCACCAGGCCGTACTGCAGGGCCTGGTCCGCCCGCAGGTAGAGCGTCTTGTCCTGCCGGTTCTTGAACAGGTCGCGCAGCGTCTGCTCCAGCGCGCCCAGGCTCACCGGCCGGTCGTTGATGTAGATGGTCTGCTCCTTCGTGACCGTCAGCACCATCCGCTCCTCGACCGCGGTGGGCTTCCCTGCGGTCTTGGGCAGGTTGACGTCGATGCCCCGGTACATGAGCGGAGCGGTGAGCATGAAGATCAGCAGGAGCACGAGGGTGACATCGACCAGCGGGATGATGTTGATCTCGGCGAGGGTGCCGCCGATACGGTAGCCTCCGCCGTAACCGGCGTCCGAGGAGTCGACTTTAATGGCCATCTTTCGCCACCCGTGCCATCTTCTGCGCCGGGCGGGCGAAGGCGTTCAGCAGGTCCAGCGTGAAGCCTTCCATCTCCATCGCCCAGTGCTTGGTCCGGTTCACGAAGAAGTTGTAACCCATCACTGCGGGAATGGCTGCGCCGAGGCCGGCCGCGGTGGCGATCAGGGCCTCCGAGATCCCGGGCGCCACCACCGCCAGGTTGGCCGAGCCCTGCTGCCCGATGCCCTGGAAGGCGGTCATGATGCCCCACACCGTGCCGAACAACCCGATGAACGGCGCCGAGCTGGCCACGGTGGCGAGGAAAGGCAGATAGCGCTCCATGCGCGCGACCTCCGCGGCGCCCGCGCGCCGGAGCGCCCGGCTGGTCGCATCCAGGCGGTCGGCGGGCAGCCCCTCGTCGGCGTCGTCGAGGACGTGATCCACCATCTCGGCGCTGCCGTACGCGGTGACCAGCTCCTGGCCGGCCGCCACGTAGAGCTGGGCGAGGGGGCTGTCACGGTGCTTCTTGGCCGCGCCGTAGACCACGGAGAAGCGGCGCGCCTCGCGGAAGACCTGGCGGAAGCGCAGGGACTCGCGACGGATCTTCCGGAACTCCCACCACTTCTCGACGATCAGCGCCCAGCAGACGACGGAGAAGATCGCGAGAAGCAGCAGGATGAACTTGGCGACGGGACCGGCGCTGAGAACGAGCTCCGCGACGCCGCCGTTGACGCTGGCTGACCCTGGCACCTGGGGGTCTCCTTGTTCGGTGAATGGTGGAACGACGCGGCGAATCGTGCTCATTCGATGATACCGGAGGCATTTTCGAGGTGTCAATAAATTCGCCCGAAAAACCCCTGAAAAGTCGATGAATTATTGACAGTCGCGGGGTCCGGCCGTATAAGCCTTGCTATGTTCCAGTCGCCGGGTGCCGTCGCGGTCCGCGTGGGGCCCGTCGCCATCCGCTGGTACGGTGTCCTCATGGCCACCGCCATGGCGCTGGGCCTGTGGCTCGCCCACCGGGATGCGCGGCGCCGGGGTCTCGATTCCGAGAGCCTGCTGAAGGCGGCCGAGCTCGCGCTGCTCGGCGGCCTCGTCGGTGCTCGCCTGTACTACGTGGCGTTCAACCTCGACTACTACAGCCAGTTCCCCGGTAAAATCTTCGCGCTCTGGGAAGGCGGTCTCGCCATCCACGGCGGCGTGCTGGGCGGCGTCCTCGCGGGCGGCCTCTACGCCTGGCGGCGGCGCCTGCCCCTCATGCAGTACCTCGACGTTGCCGCCCCCAGCCTGGCGCTCGGGCAGGCGATCGGGCGATGGGGGAACTTCTTCAACGAGGAGGCCTTCGGCCGCCCCACGGACCTGCCGTGGAAGCTCTTCATCTCCCCCGCCCATCGCCCGCCCCAGTACGGCCAGGTCGAGTTCTTCCATCCGACGTTTCTCTACGAGTCTCTCTGGGACCTCGCGGTGTTCGGCCTGCTCATGGTCGCGCTGCGTGATCGTCTCGAGCGGGCGCCCGGTGCCCTCTTCCTGGCCTACGTCGGGCTCTACTCGCTCGGCCGGCTCTTCACCGAGGGGCTGCGCACGGATCCCCTGATGCTGGGATCGCTTCGCGTCGCCCAGCTCGCGAGCCTGCTGTTCATGGCGCTGGCGCTGGTGGGGATACCCGTCCTGCTGCGCCGCCGCTCGGCCTGAGCGGGCGCGCCGTCCTCGAGCCGTGAAGCGCTACGCGAGCCGCGACGGACGGCTGCGCCTCTTCGTGGGCGACAGCCGGCGCCTCCCGGGTATCGCCACCGGCAGCGTCGGGGTCATCCTGACCTCGCCGCCCTACTGGGTGCGGGGCCGCGGGCGCGCGCGGGCCGAGCGGTACGCCCGGGAGCTTGCGACCGGCTTCGGGAGGGAGTGGCGGCGGGTGCTGGCCGATCACGGCGACCTCTGGCTCGTCATCGGGGACCGGCACGACGGCATCGAGTGGGTCGGCATGGACGCCATGGTCACCCGCTGGCTGAGGCGCTCGGGATGGCGCCTGCAGGCCAAGGGCCTGTGGGCGCAGGTGCGCTCGCGCGAGCGCTGGGACAACCGGGTGAACCACCTGCTGCGCTTCCGGAAGGCGGGCCGCCCGGTGCGGCCCGGCGGCACGACCCTCTGCTGGATGCTGCCGCTTCCGCGCTCGCACCCCGAGAGCCTGTGGGACGCCACGCCCGAGCCGGTGATCCGCGGCGTGCTCGCGCTCTCCGCCCGCCGCGGCGCGGTGCTCGACCCGTTCGCGGGCGCGGGCACGGTGGGACGGGTCGCGGCCTGCCTGGGGCGCGAGTGGGTCGGGGTGGAGCGCGACCCGGCCATGGCGGCGCTGACCGCGCGGCGGCTGCACCTCCGCCCGGTCAAGCCGTCGCGGCGGACCGTGTGAGGGCACCCCCGCGCGCGGCGGCGAGGTTCCGGCTCACCGGGCTCCGCCGAGTCGCGCCAGGACCAGGTGGCGCAGCGATTCCGCGTCGAAGGCGGTGGCCTTGCGGCTGGACGGGCTCGCCTCGGTCTTGAGGCCGGTCTCGCTGAGGATCACGCAGATGGTCGCGTCGGGGTCGAGCGCGCGCTCCGCGAGCAGCCGGCGCAGGACGGCCAGCGCCGCCACCCCGGTCGGTCCGGCCCAGATGCCCTCGGTGCGCGCGAGCAGCGCCTGCGTCTCGAGGATCTCCTCGTCCTCCGCCTCGCCCGCCACGCCCCGGTCGTCCTTCAGGATGCGCAGCACCCATTCACCCTTTCGACCGGGGTCGCCGGCGGCGAGCCCCTCGGCCACCGTGTAGCCGATCTTCACCGGCTCGAGCGGCCGCCGGCTCCGCCAGGCGCGCGTGATCGCGTTGGCCCGCGCCGCCTGGGCCGCCACCATCAGGGGGCGCCGGGGGATCCAGCCGAGGCGCTCCATCTCCACGAAGCCCCGGTGGGTCGCGATGAAGGTCTCGCCCACCGCGACCGGCGCCACCACCACGTCGGGCGGCCGCCAGCCCGACTGCTCGGCGATCTCGTAGGCGAGGGTCTTCTTGCCCTCGTGCTTGTAGGCGTTGCGGGAGGCTCCGCAATCGAAGAAGAGCCGCTCCTCGACCAGCCGATCCCAGAGCGTGATGAGGTCGTCGTAAACCCCCTGATACAGGACCAGATCCGTGGCCGCCGCGGTCATGTGCAGGAGCTTGGGGGCCGAGGTCCGCTCGTAGGCGAAGATGAGCGAGCGGAGGCCCGCCCGCGCCGAGTAGGCCGCGATCGACGAGCCGGCGTTGCCGGAGCTGACCACCGAGGTGGCCCGGAAGCCGAAGCGGAGGGCGGCCGCCACCGCGGTGGCCGAGGAGCGGTCCTTCACGGTGCCGGTGGGATTGGAGCCCTCGAACTTGACCTGGAGCCGGCGCACCCCGAGCTGCCGGCCGAGCGTCGGGCAATCGAGCAGCGGGCTCTGGCCCTCGCCCAGGGTCACCCGGTGGGCCGGGTCGGCGATGGGCAGGACCGGCGCGTAGCGCCAGAGGCCTCCGCCGGTGAAGACCGCCGGGCCGGTCCGCCGCAGGGCCTCCCAGTCGTAGACGAGCTCGAGCAGCCCGCGGCAGGCCGCGCACTCGAGCCGGTACTCGAGCGGATGCTCGACCCCGCACTCGATGCAGCGAAGGGCGGTCGCCCGAGAGCTCACCGGATGACCGCCAGCATCGCCTCGATCCGGTGGCGCAGGGTGTGCTCGGCGAGGGCCCGCTTGCGCGCCCGCCCGCCGATGTCGCGCGCCTCGTCGGGGTGGGCCAGGTAGTAGTCGAGCTGGTGGCGCAGCTCGCCCAGGTCGTGATAGACGACCACTTCTTCGCCCGGGGTGAAGAGATGGGCCAGCTCGCCCTTGCCGTCCACCACCTGGCAAGCGCCGCTCGCCGCGAGCTCGAAGGCGCGCGTGTTCACGCCCACGATGTCGTTCATCGGATGATGCTGGTTGAGGGACAGGGTCGAGCCCGAGTAGACCGCGAGCTTGGCCCGTCCCCACACCGGCCCGCCCGCCACCATCGCGCGCACCTCCGGTGCCTCCACGCGGTCCCAGCCCGCTCCCCACAGGCGCAGGGGGTAGCCCGCCAGCTCGCGCACGAAGCGCGCCCGGTAGGGATAGGCGTTGCCGACGAAGCTGATCGGGGCCACGAAGCGCCGCATCTCGTCCGCGGTGAGCTCCACCGGATGGTGCTGCTCGGGCACGCAGTACATGGGCAGGTAGTGGAGGTTGCGCAGCCCGGCCTGCTCGAGCGCCCGTAGCGCGTAGCGCTCCTTGGTGAAGAAGGCGTCGTAGGCCTCGACGCACTCGAAGGGGATCATCCAGAGCGGGTTGTCGGGGAAGAAGTTCAGGAAGCGGGTGTCGATCCGTGCCTTGACGCGCCGGATGAGGCCGGGGGTGACCGGCCCGCCCTTGATCACGAGCACGCGATCCGGCCGCCAGACGAGACAGGCGCGCTCGAGCCGGCGCAGGATGAAGATCTGGTAGGCGGCCTTGGTGGAGCGGTTCTTGTACAGCGGGTTGTCACGGCGATAGGCGAAGACCCGCACCTCGTGACCCATGGCCACGAGCTCGTCGCGGAAGTCCATCCCCATCAGCCCGGGGCGGGCGAACGGCAGCACGATCAGCCAGCGCACGGGCGAAGCGTATCACACCGGCGCGCGGCGTCAGGCGAAGGCGGGGAGCACCTCCCTGGACAGGAGCTCCAGCTCGCGCATGATGTGCCGGTGCGGCATGCCGGGGAAGAAGACCCGGCAGATGAGATGGGTCATCCCGTACTCGGTGACGAATGGGCGGAGCGCCCGGACGACCTGCTCGGGCCCGCCGATGAGAAAACGGCTCTTCATCAGCCCGTCGAGGTCGGTCGCGATCGACGCGTCGATGAAGGGATGCCGCCAGCCTCCCGCGTATTCCTTCCGGTAGGAGATCATGATGTGCTTTTCCGCGAGCTCGCGCGCTTCCCGGTCGGTGTCGGCGATGATCACGTCGCGGGTGAGGGGCCACTCGGTCACCGGCTCGGTGCGGCCCGCCGCCTTCCGGTTGGCGAGGAACTGCTGCTTGCCGGCCAGGAGGCGCGCCAGGTCCGCGGTCGGCCCGGGGATCCAGTTGTCGGCGAGGGTGGCGGCTCGGCGCAGCGTGATGTCGCCCCACCCGCCGATCCACACCGGGGGATGAGGGCGGCTGATCGAGCGCGGCTCGAGCCGGCCCTCGACCTTGTAGTGGACACCCTTGAAGGCGACCGACTCCTGGGTCCACAGGGCCTTCATGATCGCGAGCTGCTCCTCGAACCGGGCGCCCCGCTTCTCGAGCTCGGCGCCGTAGAGCGCGAACTCGTCCGGCTTGTAGCCGATGGCGATGCCGAGCACGAAGCGGCCGCCCGAGATCACGTCCAGCATCACCGCGTCCTCGGCGAGCCGCACCGGGTGGTAGAAGGGCGCGACCAGGATGTCGGTGCCGAGGCGCATGCGGGTGGTGCGCGTGGCGAAGCCGGCGAGGACGGTCAGGGGAGAGGGCCAGTAGTGATCGGTGACCGAGTGGTGCTCCTCCATCCAGACCGAGTCGAAGCCGAGCTCCTCGGCGCGCGTGACCTCCTCGAGCGCCTCCCGGTAGTAGTGACCGCCCTCGATGGGGATGAAGCCGATCTGCAGCCGCGCCACCGCGCCCGTCCGCTACTTGTCGCTGGCCAGCTTGCCGTTCACGCCCCAGTTCGACCGCTCGATGTCCTGGAACACCACGTGGACCTGGTCCGCGGTGGTCTTGCCGATCTTGACCATGGCGTCGGTGATCGCCGCGACGATCTCGCGCTTCTGCTGGTCGGTGCGGCCGGCGTACCACTGGACGGTGATGTTGGGCATGGCAGCCTCCTCAGGAGAGGGATTACTTGAGTCGCCGCAGGTCGTCGGGGAAGTTGGAGGTGAACGTGTAGGACTTGACGAAGCCGTCGGCGTTGAAGCGCACGATGAGGTCCTTGCTGACCGCGCCGGTAGCGTCGCGCTGCACGTAGAGCCAGCGCCAGGTCGGGTCGCCGTTCTCGAAGCCGACCTGGTAGGGCTCGCCGAGCATTCGCTGGAGCCCCCACCGGTCGCTCTTGCCCGTGACGATCCAGTGGGCGTCGGGCGAGGGGAACTCGCGCCCGATCTTGACGGAGACGCAGCCGGTGACGAGGGCGAGCGCGAACAGGCAGACCAGCCAGCCGGGCGCGCGCATGCCGCGGATTATGGCACCGGAGGGCGCGCGCGCGCAACCGGGACCGGCCGTGATGCCTCAGAAGTAGGTGTTACCGAGCGGTGGGGTCGGTGCCTCACAATAGTGTTACCCACGGGCGGCCTCATGGCGCGAGGCCCGAGTATCGGCGAGCTTCCACAGCACGTCCAGGGTGGTTTGAATGTCCCGGGCCAAGGCGATGGGATCGAGCGCGGCGAACTGCGCGGCCAGCGCCTGGCGCTGGGCAGGGGGGAGCCCGCCGGCGGCGAGCACCCGCTGGTACGGGGTCTGGGCGGCGTCGTAGCGTTTGAGGACCTTGCTCTCGACCCGCTGCTTGCTGCGCAGCTTGCGGACCGGGCGGAAGAAGTTGTGCTGCAGGCGGAGCAGCCCGTAGAGCCGGCCCAGGGCCGTCCAGGCGGCGCGGGAGCTATAGCGGTCGTAGCCGACGAGGCGGCGCACGAGCAGGCCGTTGCGCTGCTCGACCCAGGCCTGGTCGTTCTTGCGATAGGGCCGGCCGCGGGTGAAGCGGACGCCGTGGCGACGGCACCAGCCGAGCAGGGCGGCGTTGATGAAACTCACTGCCATTGTCGCTGTGCCAGGCCCGCAGGGGGAAGGGCAGGCGCTGCGTGAGATGCTGGATGGCCCCGGTCACGCGCTGATGGTGCAGGGCGACGAGGGCTTGCAGGTCCGTCCAGCTGGTGGCCACGTCGACGGCGACGAGCATCGCGCAGTAGCGGCCGGCGGTGGACTCGCCACAGTGCAACACGAGATCGCCTTGCAGGGCGCCGGGCGGGACCCCGGCCCACTCACTCCAGGTCCGCAGGGGGACCTGGGCGCGGAGCGCAGCCAGGGCGGGCGCCAAGCGGCGCGGCAGGCGCGGCCGGCGCCGGCGCAGGGGCCGCAGCAGCCGGTCCAGGGTGGCCGCGCTCGCGCGGATGAGGGCGGCGCGCACCGGCGGCGCAATCTGCACGCGGTGATGCGTGGCCAGGGCGGTGAGCAGGGCGGGCAGGATCGGGCGCAACCGCTTGCCCGAGAGCTGATCGCTGGCCAGCCACACCCGCTCGAGGATGGCGGCGAGCTCCGGCGGCGCATACTGCGTGGGGCGGCCGGGCGCCCGGCGCCCCGGACTCGGCGTCCGGCGCAGCCGCCGGATGGCGGCCTTCCGGTGACAGCCGGTCGTGCGGCAATACTCGTCGAGCAAGCGGCCGCGCTCCCGCCGATCCGCGTGCTGATAGCGGGCGCGCATCACCGCCGCGTATTCCCGGCGTGCTGGCTCGGTCACGGGGCCCCCTTTCCGGTGCCTGGCTTGCTAACACCGGTTTTGAGGCAACCCCTTCCGTTTCGGTAACACTTGTTTTGAGGGCGATCGCCGGCTTGACTTGGCGGAGACCGCCGCCTAGGGTCGTATCGCCCGATCGCCGGCGCGCGGTGCGCCGCGCGATCGCGGCCCGCCGCGCACCCCGAGCAAGGAGACGACACGATGCAACCGGAATGGCTCAGGCGCTATTTCCAGTCGCAGCACACCGATCAGTGCGAGCACGTCGTCGATGGCGACGCGGTGTCCCGTCGCGACTTCGTCAAGACCGGTTTCGTGGCCGGCATGGCCGCCGGCATGGCCGCGGGCGCCGTGGCGGGGCAGGTGAGCTCCGCGGAGGCGCAGGCGGCCAACCCGATGGGCCGCGACTGGTGGCCGGGACCGTGGGGCCCACAGGACGAGGCCGGAGCGTGCAATCGCCTCACCCCGGCCAAGGTGCTCGAGGCGGCCAAGCTCATCAAGACGGGGAAGGTCTACCCGCTCGGCATGGTCCTTGAGGCCGGCATCCCCCTGTTCGGCGCCAGGCACGTCTCCATCACGATCCCGGGTGGGCCCACCGGCGGCCCCTTCGGGACCCACAACCTCCACTACAACGACGAGATGTTCAGCGGCGAGATCGGCCAGATCGGTTCGCAGTTCGACGGCCTGGGGCACATCGCGGCCAAGGTCGGTACCGACATCCGGTACTACAACGGTCTCACCCAAGCGCAGGTGGGAGGCGCCTACGGCCTGCAGAAGCTTGGCATCCACAACGTCCGGCCGTTCTTCACCCGCGGGATCCTGCTCGACGTTCTGGCCTACAAGGGCGGTGATCGGCTGCCCATCGGCTATGTCATCACGATGGACGACGTGATGCAGACGCTCCGCCGGCAGGGTACGCGCGAGCCAGGCGAAGGAGACGTGGTGCTGTTCCGCACCGGGCACATCAAGCTCTGGAAGAAGGACAACGCGGAGTTCAACAAGGGCGAGCCGGGTCCGGGACGGACGGTGGCGAACTGGCTGGTGAGCAAGAAGATCGCGTGCGTGGGTGCCGACAGCTGGGCGACCGAAGCGGTGCCCGGCGAGGACGCCGACCGGCCCTTCGAATGCCACGTGATCTGGATGACCATGAACGGCATCTACAACATCGAGAACCAGAATCTCGAAGAGCTGTCGAAGGACAAGGTCTACGAGTTCGCGTGGTCGTTCAATCCGCTGCCGCTGAAGGGCGCGACCGGCTCGCCCGGCAACTCGGTCGCCATCGCCTGACCGATCGCGGTCCCGAGCCCCCGCCGGAGGAGCCGGATGCCTCCGGCGGGGTGCCGGCCCGGGGCGGGCAGGCCGCGTGCTAGGATGACCGCCGTGGAGACCTTCACCGCCGCGGAGCGGGCCGCGCTCGCGCCCTACTTCACCGAGCTCGACGGGCCCGTGTTCGCCCTGGTGAACCTGCCCGAGGTGGTCAAGGGGGCGTTGTTCGCGCGCTATTCGCGCTCGGCCAAGTCCCTGCGCCGGCTCTTCCTCGACGAGTTCCTGGAGCAGGCCGAGCGCGCCGCCCCCGGTCCCGCCCTCGGGACCAGCCGCGCCGATCGGCTCTACGAGCGTGTGTTCAGCGAGTACGGTGACGATTCGGTCGCCCAGCTCGGCGGCGTGCACCTGGCCTGCGAGGGCGCGTCCAACATCCTCACCAAGGTGCTGGAGTGGGGCCGGCTCATGGCCTACCTCGAGCAGTCCACGCGCTACGTGCCGTACACCGATCGGCCGGACGGCCGCTGGAAGTACCACGTGCCCGCGGAGCTCCACGGCCCGCTCCGGACACGCTACGTGGAGGTGCTGGATCGGGCGTTCGAGACCTACGCGCGCTGGATCGATCCGATGCGCGAGTACTGGAGCCGGCGGCTCCCCGAGCCCGAAACCGACGGCGACGCCGCGTACCGGATGACGATCCGGGCCAAGGCCCTCGACAGCCTGCGCGGGCTGCTGCCCGCGGCCACGTGCTCCAACGTGGGCATCTTCGGCACCGGCCAGGGGTACGAGGCCCTGCTGCTCCGGATGCGCGCCCACCCGCTGCGGGAGGTCCGCGACTACGCCGACCTCATGCTCGCCGAGCTGCGGAAGGTCATCCCCGCGTTCCTGAAGCGCCTCGAGCGCCCGGAGCGGGGTGGGGTGTGGTCGCGCTACCTCGCCGAGACCGCTCGGGCCACCGCGCAGGTGGCGGCCCGGCTCCTGGAGGGCATCGAGGCCGAGCCCAGGCCCGAGGTCGTGCTCACCGACTTCGACCCGGAGGGAGAGGTGAAGGTGATCGCGGCGGCCATGTACGCGGCCTCCGATCTGCCCGACGATCAGCTCCTGGCGGTGGCGCGCAAGCTCGGTCCCGACGAGCGGCGCCAGGTCCTGGAGGCCTACGTCGGCCGCCGGGAGAACCGGCGGCACAAGCCCGGGCGCGCCTTCGAGCGGGCCGTCTATCGCTTCGACGTGCTGGGGGACTACGGAGCCTTCCGCGATCTGCAGCGGCATCGCCTGCTGACCCTGGAGTGGCAGCCACTGTCGCCCCGACACGGCTACGTGACGCCGGAGGAGCTGGCCGACGCGGGCGCCCTCCCCGATTGGACGCGCGTGATGGAGGAGTCCGCCGCGCTCCACGCGGCGCTGGCGGTGGCGGCACCCGTGGTGGCCCCCTACGCGGTGGCCATGGCCTACCGGGTGCGCTTCTACATGGAGCTGAACGCGCGGGAGGCCATGCACATGATCGAGCTGCGCACCACCCCGCAGGGGCATCCGGCCTACCGGCGCATCTGCCAGGCGATGCACCGTCTCATCGCGGAGCAGGCGGGCCATCGGGCCGTCGCCGCGGCCATCAGCCACGCGGACCACTCGGGCGCGGAAGAAGGGCGGCTCGACGCGGAGCGGGCCGCCGAGCGGCGGCGCGGGCAATCCTGACGGAGGGCCCGCCGCCGGGTACTACTGACCGCTGATCGTCACCTTGGTCGTAGCGCCGTCCACCCGGATGGCGGCGGCGTTGGCCCCGATGGACACCGAGTTGCCGGCCGCGTTCTGGATCGCGTTCGTGATGGAGACGTTGGCGGCCAGCGCCCCGCCGGAGAGCCGCACCGGGATCCCGCCGATGACGGTGCACGGGCACAGCGCGTTGCTCACCGTCACCGTGCTCCCGGTCCCGCCGAAGGAGAGCAGCGCCCCACTGATGTTGACCACCGAGCCGCCCGCCGCGAAGAGCAGGGCGCCGTTGGCGACCGTGAGCTGGCTACCGTTGGTCACGCTCAGGAGATTGCCGGTCACGCCGAGATAGCTGCCGGCCGCCACGTTGACCAGCGAGCCGCCGGTGACGGTGAGCCGGCTGCCGTCCAGGGCGACGACCGGCGCGGTGGCGTTCAGCCTCACGCGGGTGGTCAGGTCGATCGCGTTGGTGCTGGTCGTGAGCTGGCTCGCGATGCCCCCATTGGCCCGCAGGCTGAGGAGCGGAGCGCTGGCCTGGAGGAGCGCGGTGTCCAGCCGGATCGCGCGCTGGGTGGTGGCGGTGGCGCCGACCGCCTCGAAGAGCGAGCCGGCGGCCCGGATCGGCTCCTCGGTACCCAGGGTGAGGCCGCTCACCGGATCCACCGCGGTGGCGGTGCCGGAGAGCCGGTAGATGTTGCCGGTGGCGCCGAACTGGTAGGTACCGCCGGTGAGCGAGAGCAGCGGCGCGCTCGAGCCGAGCACCACGAGGCGCCCGCCGCCCAGGGCCCGCACGAAGTCGCCCGCCGCGGTGATGTCGGTCCCGGTGGTGTCGAGGAGTCCCCCCGCCAGCGTCGCGGTTCCCGAGGTGTTCAGCAGGAACGCGTTCGCGGCGCTGCCCAGGGTGAGGGTGCCGCCCGAGAGGCTCACCAGGCGCGCGCCCGCGGTGTCGGTCAGCGTGGCGCCGGTGGAGACCTCCACCAGTGCGGTGCCGGTGAAGGACAGCGCGCTGGCCGCCGCGCTCAGCAGCGGCCCGGACAGCGTGGCCTGGGATCCGGCCCCGCTGACCACGAAGAGCTGGTCCCCGCTGCCGTTGCCGACGTTCACGGTGCCGCCGGTGAAGGCGAGCAGGGCCCCGGTGCCGGTGTCGGTCAGCCGGCCGCCGGCGGTGATGCTGAGCAGGTCGTCGGTCACCGTGAAGGTCCCGCCGGTGCGGCCGAGCGCGGGGCCGTTCAGCACGAGCTGGCTGGTGGCCGACGAGATCGCGAGCCCGGTGCGCGCCGAGACGGTGCCGCCGGTGAGATCGAGCAGCGCGGCCGTGCCGGTGTCGGTGAGGGCGCCGGACACGGTCAC
>DATIFV010000264.1:0-15592 GCA_035455085.1 Candidatus Methylomirabilota bacterium
CCGGTTGACGAGCCCGGTGCGGTAGCACTCCACCGCCGAGATCTGGGTGCCGAGAATTAGGTGCTCGAGGGCGAGACCCCGCCCGATCAGGCGCGGATAGCGCTGCGTGCCACCGAAGCCCGGCGTGATGCCGAGGTTGGATTCGGTCTGCCCCATCCGCGCGGTCTCCTTCAGAATGCGGATGTGGCACCCCATCGCGATCTCGCAGCCGCCGCCCAGCGCGTGGCCGTTGATCGCCGCTACCACCGGCTTCGGGAAGCGCTCGATGCGACGCACCACACTGTTGCCGAAGCGGATGAAGGTCCCCACGTCGGCCCCCTGGAAGGCCGAACCCAGGTCGGCGCCCGCACAGAAGATCTTGTCGCCCGCGCCGGTGATGATCACGCTGCGGACCACGTCGTCGTTCTCCAGGTCGGAGAGCGCCGCGTTCAGCTCGCGCATCAGGGTCTCGCTGATGGCGTTGGCGGGCGGGCGATTGAGAGTGATGATCGCGAAGCGCTCCTCGCGGGTCAGGATGAGGGTCTCGTACGCCATCGGGCGGCTCTCCTCTTGCGTGGGGACTAGGGACGGGCGGCCACGCCCTGCAGGAACAGGTCGGCGACCGATGGGGCGGTGTCCACCAGGTGGTAGCCCCGCTTGCCCAGCACCCAGGACGTCGTCATCTGGTCCATGGCGCCGAACAGCATCTTGGTGGCGATCTTGACCGGCAGCTCGGACTTGAAGTGCCCCCGACCGACTCCTTCCTCGAGGATGGAGGCGATCAGCGCGAAGTACGCCGCGATCTCCTGGCTCGAGGCGCCGCGGAAGAACTTCTGGCCCTGACGGAGCTCGACCTGCACGACCTCGGCAAGATCCGGATCTTCCTCGAGCATGCGGAAATGCAGCTGCACCAGCCGCCGCACCTTCGCCACCGGGTCGGCCTCCTCCGCGATCGCGCGCCGCAGCGACGCGACGAACGCCGCCATCTTCTCCCGGAAGAGGGTGATCAGGATGTCTTCCTTCGTCTTGAAGTAGAGATAGATGGTGCCGGCCGCGATGCCGGCCTCCCGCGCGATGTCCGACACCCGGGAGTTGAAGTAGCCCTTGCGGGCGAAGACCCGAACCGCGGCCTCGATGATCTGCTGGGGCTTGTCTGGATCGCGCATGGCAGGCGATGAATCGCGGTTCATTCTATGCAGCGTGCCGGGGCCTGTCAAACGGAACTTGACCGCGAGCCGCGCGCCTGGCAGCACGCGAGATACTCCTGCAGCCGCGCGAACTCCTTCGGAGCCAGGTTCGCGAACACGAGCACCGCGCCGCCCACGTACGATTCCCACACCAGCGCGGGCAGCCGCAGCTGCTCCAGGTCGGCACGCTCGGGCAGCTCGAGCACGACCACGTCTCCCTCCACCAGCGGCGTGTCGGTGGTCACGCGCCCGCCGGAGGCGCTCAGGTCCACGGTGTGCCCCTGCGCGGTGCCCTCCGACCCACCCTCGACGCGGATCGGCAGTGCCACCGGCACGCGCGGGAAGCGCCGGCGCGTGTCGCCCCGCGAGACGAACGGTGTCACCCGGCCCGCGGGCGAGTCCGACAGCTTGAGGAACGCGACCCCGATGCTCTCCGCGTCGCGTCGCACCACCGTGCCGACCATCTCGAGCCGGCCCGCCGCCCCGGGCAGGGTCACCCGCACCGTCACGATGCTGCCGACCGCCGCGGCGCTCGCCGACCGCACCTTCATCCCGGACAGGCTCACGTTCACGACCTCGCCCGACAGCACCCGGCCCTCGCTCGACTCCACGGTGGCCGGCCAGGCCGCCGCCGCCCTGGGAAACGCCCGCCGATCGTGCCCGCTCATGTCTCGACCCTGACGCGTCGGGGGCGGTTCTGTCAACATTCCGCGGGTGCGCGCCTTGACGGGTCCCGGCCCGCCACGTACGATGCCGCCCCATGACGATCAAGTACCGGATCGGCGTCATGCCGGGCCCGTGGCCGCCCGGCCGCGACGGCGCCTCCTTCCTGTGGAGCCTCTGCGACGTGCTGGAGCGGAGCGACGTGGACTCGGTCTGGCTGTCGGATCGCCTCTCGTCGCCGGTCCCGGTCCCGGAGGTGATGACGACGCTCGCGGCCATCGCCGCGCGCACGACCCGGCTGAAGTTCGGTCCGAGCGTGGTCGTCCTGCCCTACCGCACCCCGGTGGTGGCGGCCAAGGAGATGGCCACCGTCGACTGGCTGTCGCAGGGGCGCCTCTTCCCCGCGGTCGGCGTGGGCGTGGAGCTGCCCCGCGAGTTCGAGGCCTCGGGGGTACCCTTCGCGGAGCGGGGCCGCCGGACCGACGAGGCCATCCACGTGCTGCGGCTGCTGTGGACGCAGGACGAGGTGACCTACCACGGGCAGTTCTACAAGCTCGACCGCATCTCGGTGTTCCCCAAGCCGTGGCAGGCGCCGCCGCCCATCTGGATCGGCGGCAAGAGCGAGGCGGCCATGCGGCGCGCCGCCCGGCTCGGCGACGGCTGGATCCCGTCGCTCATCACCAGCGAGGAGCTGCGCATCGGCATCCAGAAGGTCCAGGACCTCGCGGCCGCCGCGGGCCGGCGCGTGCCCGAGGACCACTTCGGCACCCTGATCAACTACGCGATCGCGGATTCCGAGGAGCAGGCCGCCGCGATGGCCCAGCCGTACCTGCCGCGGGGACGAGTGGACGACGCGACCCTGCGCCGGTGCACCGCGTTCGGGCCGGTCGACCGTCTGCGGGACCGGGTCGAGGAGTACGTCAAGGCGGGGGCGTCGAAGTTCATCCTGCGGCCGCTCTGCCCCCCCGCCCTCATGCTCGACCAGCTCGGCCGCGTGGCCGAGGGGGTCTGCCCCGAGTTCCACCGCCGCTGACCTTTCCGCGGCCGCCGCCCGGGCCGTACGCCGTATACTGCAGGCATGCCCCGCCTCGCCGCGCTCGCTCTCGCGGGCCTCGTCGCCCTGTCCGGCTGCTCCCTCGTCACCATCGACCTCCAGCCCAAGATCCGGCCTCTCAAGGAAGAGACGGTGGAGGGCAAGGGGTCGAACAAGATCCTGCTGCTCGACCTCTCGGGGATGCTCGCCGAGGACGTGGCGAGCTTCTCGCTCGGGGCTCCCCCGCCCAGGGTTCCCCTGCTGGCCCGGGTACGGGAGGAGCTGCGAAAGGCGGAGGAAGACGACCGGGTGCGCGCGCTCGTGGTGCGGATCAACAGCCCCGGCGGCACCATCACCGCCTCCGACATCCTCTACCACGAGCTGCTGGCGTTCAAGACGCGCAAGAAGATCCCCGTGATCGCCGCGATCATGGACGTGGGCGCCTCCGGCGGCTACTATGCGGCGCTCGCCGCCGACGTCATCGTGGCCAACCCGACCACCATCACCGGGAGCATCGGCGTGGTGATGGTCACCGTCAACGCGCAGGGCCTGCTCGAGAAGATCGGGGTCACGCCCCTCGCGATCAAGTCGGGGCCGATGAAGGACGCCGGCTCCCCCTTCCGCGCGCTCACCGAGGCCGAGCGTGCGGTATTCCAGGGAATCATCGACGACATGCACGGACGCTTCGTGAAGTTGATCGCGCAGTCGCGCCAGATGTCCGAGGATCGGGTGCGCGCCTTCGCCGACGGCCGCGTCTACACCGCCGACGAGGCGCTCCGGCTGGGGCTCGTGGACCGGGTGGCCTATCTCGAGGACGTGGTGGCACTCGCGCGAGAGCGGGCAGGCCTCAGCGAGGCAAGGGTGATCATGTACCACCGTCCGAAGGACTACCGCTCCAACATCTACTCGGCCACCCCGCCCACTCCGACCGCGGAGAGCACCTTCGCCCAGTTCGCGGCCGCCTTCGGCGGCGGCGGCCCCCGCTTCCTCTACCTCTGGTGGCCCTGAGCCCTCAGCCGCGGAACTCCCCGGTCGAGATCTCGTAGCACTTCATCTTCTGGTGCAGCCGCGCGGCCCGGCTCGACGTGGTGCCGACTTTGGAGCTGGCGGGCGCCGGGAGCTGGCGGGCGCCGGGGAGCTGACGGGGGCGGCCAGCCGGGGCCGACCGGGCAATGCGGGCACGGGCCGGTCGGGTCTCGGGTCGGTCCGCGCACCCTGGTGGCGGGCCCATAGCGGCGCCACCAGGGGGGAATCAGCGCGGAACGAAGTCGTGAGCCGAGATCGAATAACGCTTCATCTTGGCGTGAAGCGTCGTGTAGTCGGTGCGGAGGAGTCGGGCCGCCTGGCTCTTGTTGCCCTTGGTGGCCTGCAGCGCGTGCCGGATCAGCTCGCGCTCGGCCTCGACCGCGGCCAGCTCACCCACCTCGCGTAGCGCGAGGTCCGCGCCGCCGGCGGCGGCGACCGCCCGCGGTCGGGCGCTCGCCCCGGAGGCCAGGGCGGGCAGGTGCGCCGCGGTCACCACGTCGGCGGCCACGAGCGCCGCCTTTCGGACGACGTTGCGCAGCTCACGCACGTTGCCGGGCCAGTCGTGGCGAAGCAGGACCTGCATGGCGTCGTCGGCGATGCGCCGGACCGGGCGCTTCAGCTCCATGCTCACCTCGTCGAGGAAGCGCTGGGCGAGATGGGCGATGTCCTCGCGACGGCTCCGCAGCGGGGGCAGCGTGATCGTGAACTCGCCGAGCCGGTAGTAGAGATCCGCCCGGAAGCGGCCGGCCTTCACGCCCTCCTCCAGGTCCGCGTTGGTGGCCGCGATGATGCGACCGTCTACCGTGACCGCGCGCGCGCTCCCGAGCGGATGGATCTCGCGCTGCTCGATCGCACGCAACAGCTTGGCCTGGGTGGCCACCGGCACGTTGCCGATCTCGTCGAGGAACAGGGTGCCCCCCTTCGCAAGCTGGAACTGGCCTTCCCGCCTGGTCTGCGCCCCGGTGAACGCTCCGCGCTCGTGGCCGAAGAGCTCCGCCTCCACCAGGGTCTCGGGAATCGCCCCGCAGTCCACCGCCACGAAGGGCGCCGGCCGGCGCGGGCTCTGCTGGTGGATGGCCCGGGCCACCAGCTCCTTGCCGGTGCCGGTCTCGCCCTGCACCAGCACCGTGAAGTCGGACTCGGCGACCTGGCCCACCTGCTGGATCACCTGCGCGATGGCGGGGCTGCCGCCCATGAGCTCGGCCAGCGAGCGGGCCGGGCCCTGGCGCTTCAGCTCGTCGATGCGCGATCGGAGCTGGTTGCGCTCGACCGCGCGCTCGAGGGTCAGCGTCAACAGCTCGATGTCGAACGGCTTGGTGAGATAGTCGTAGGCGCCGAGCTTCATGGCCCGCACCGCGGTGGCCAGGTCCGTATGCGCGGTGCAGATGATGACCGGCACCTCGGGATCCAGGCGCTTGATCTCGGGAAGGGCGTCCATGCCGCCCATTCGCGGCATGGTGAGGTCCAGCAGGATCACCGCGGGGCGCTCCCGCTGGACCTGCTGGAGCGCGGCCGCGCCATCCTCGGCGCCGACGACCTCGAATCCCTTGCCCTGGAGCACCGCGACGAGGAGCGACCGGATCTCCGGCTCATCGTCCACCACCAGGATCTTGGTCAACGGGTCAGCCGGATGCCCGGAGCTGGTAGATGGCAACATGACGGATTGAGGCCACCGGCCGGGCTCCTCCAGCCAGGAGGAGCAGGTCCAGCTCCACGAACTCGTGCCCCTTGCCCTGGAAGAGGTTCTTGACCCTCGCGCGGGTCTCCAGCCGCTCGTGCACGCGCGCCACGCTCAGGTGCTGGCCGTGGCTCTCCACGTGGATCCAGGGGCTGACCTTGACGTTCCGGTCGAGCGCCCGGTTGGCCTGCTCGAGGTCGATGCCGGGATGGGCCGGCCCGGCCGGCTCCCGGTACATCGGGAGCCTCTCGCTCACCTTGTCCAGGAAGGCGTCCGCCACCGGGCGCTCCAGGATGAGCTGCGGCGTCCCCAGCACCGGATGCGCCTCGAGGACCGCGCGGCTGGCCACCGGACGCTCCGCAGGCAGCGGGCCCACCGGATACGCCGACACGTCCGGCATCGCGAGAAGCGGGCCGAGCGGCAGCCCCATCGTCGCGGTTGCGCAGACCTCGTCCTCCTCGTTCACCGCCCGCGCCTGGATCGTGATCTGGTCCTTGGAGTGCGCGGCAACGCTGGCCCGCACCGTCACCGGCTGGCTGAAGTAGACGGGCTTGGCGAAGCGCACCGAGAAGGTGCCGTGATCGAGCCAGGCCCCGCCGAGCGCGGCCACCACCGGGTGAGTCATCCACGCGTACACCGTGACCCCCGGCACCAGCCCACCCCGGAAGCCGAACTCGCGGGCCAACCCGTCCTCGTGGATCTTGTTCTCCCAGCTGTCCTGGGTCGGGGTGGCGCTCACACGGTACTCGGGCAGCGCGGTTCCAACGACGAGGGCGTCGAGGCTCATGGAGCGGCCTTGGCGCCCCCGTAGCCGCCGGCCGCATCCTGGTCGGCGTTCCACTTCACCCACGTCACCTCGAGGCTGTCCACCGTCACCTTCCCCGGCGTGCCCGGCGTGCCGGTCGCAGGGACGAGCAGCTCCTGGGAAGCGGTCAGCGTGCGCTCCCACTGCCGGTCCGGGCCCGCGCACTCCGCGGTCCCATGGTGGACCTGGACGAGGAGGGAGCCGTCGGCCCCGCGGCGCAGCCCCACCCCGGCCCCGCGCACCGTGACGACCGCGGGCCCCGCGTGCACCTCGATCTGCGTGGCCCGCGGGCTGTTGGGCGACACCGCGACCCAGAGCCAGCCGTTGTCCAGACGCACCCGGGTGGGGCCGGGGTCGGCGCTCGCCGGCAGCAGGGCCAGCTGGGAGCGGGATCCGAGCCGCAGCGCCTGGCCGCTGGCGGTCTTGAGCGCGATGCGGCCGCCGACCTGGGTCCGCACGCTGTCACCCTCGGCCAGCTGGGCGCGCAGGTCGGCGGGGGCCCACGCGGAAGTGTCCTTGCGGTGCAGCTCGGCGGTCCCCCCGAGGGTGACGATCCGGGCCGGCAGCTCCCTCGGCTGGGCCCCCGCCGTGCCGTCGAAGAGCCCGATCAGGAGCGCGGTCCCGCCCAGCACCACCCGCACGATCTTGGTCACGCTCGGACCTCCGTGGCCCCGGAGTGATATCCCGGACAGCGTAGCACGGGCAGACGCGGATACTTCGCAAACGCCGGATCGCGCGCCGCGAGCGTGCACATCCAGAACTCCGATCCGCGCTCCGACACGACGCGCCGCGCGTGGGCGCAGGTGGCGCAGAGGCCGAGGTCCGGGATGACTAGCGCCCGGTGAAGCGCGGCGGGCGCTTCTCGAAGAACGCGGCGATGCCCTCCCGGGCGTCGTCGGAGAGCGCGACCAGCGTGAGGAGCTCGCGCAGGTAGCGGAGGGCCGCGCCGTACTCCATGCCGGGGGCGGTGGCCGCCGCCTCCTTGGCCAGCCCGAGCGCGGTCGGCGAGTAGGCGGCCAGGGTACGGGCGAGCGCGTCCACCGCGGCCTCGAGCTCCGCCCGTGGCACCACCCGGCTGACGAGCCCCATCTCGCACGCCTCCCGCGCCGTCACCGGCTCGCCGCTCAGGATCATCAGCATCCCGCGCTTGCGCCCCACCGCGCGCAGGATCGGGGCCATCACGATCAGCGGCAGCAGCCCCACCTTGATCTCGGGCAGGCCGAACACCGCGTCGTCCGCGGCCACCACGATGTCCGCCCCCGCGGCGAGCCCGCAGCCCCCCGCGAGGGCGTAGCCGTGCACCTGGGCCACCACGGGGGTCCGCATCCGCGCCATCAGCTCCAGGATGCGGGCGAGGCCGCCGAAGGACTCGCGGGCCTGCAGGGTGGTGCCGCGGTCGGCGACGTGCTTGAGATCGGCGCCGGCGCAGAACGCGCGATCGCCCGCACCGCGCAGCACGACCACGCGCGCCGCCGGATCCTCCTCGAGCCGGCGCAGCGACCCCTCCAGCTCGCTCAGCATGGCCGCGTTCAGCGCGTTGCGCACCTCGGGCCGGTTGAGGGTGACGCGGGCCACCCCGTCGGCCACCTCGACCCGCACGACCGGCTCGCTCACCGCGGCTCCGGCCCGTCCAGCAACTCGAGAAACTGGCTCAGGATGCGGGCGGTCGCCCCCCAGACCACGTCCTCCGGTGAAACCTGGTAGAACTGGACCGGGTGCGCCTCGCCGTTCCGCTCCCACACCTCGGTCCGGAAGATGGCCGGGTCGCGCAGGGTGGCCAGGGGCACTTCGATCACGCGCTCGATCTCGCGGCCGTCCGGCGCGAAGGCCACCTGGGCGCGGACGATGCCGACCACCGGCGTGATGATGAAGCTGGTGGCCCGCGTCTCGGTGTCGTCCAGGAGCCCCAGCACCTCCACCGTCTCGGGGGGCAGGCGGATCTCCTCCCACGCCTCGCGCAGCGCGGTCTCCACCCGGGAGCCGTCGCGCTGCTCGACGATGCCGCCGGGAAACGAGAACTGGCCCTTGTGATGCGGCACGTCGGCCGTCTTCTTGGTGAAGAGCACGTGCGGCCCGCCGCGGTCGGTGATCGGCACCAGCACCGCCGCCGAGACCAGATCGCTCCGGTCCAGCGCCCGCCGCGGCCGCCGGCTCAGCGCCACGTCCAGGATCCGGCGCAGGTCCTCGGTACTCAGCGGGCGCGGGGGGCCCCCCGCTCTCCCCCATTCGCCCATCGACCCGTTCATGGCGCAGCGTCCGAAGTCACGCGAAGCGGCAGCCCACCGACCCCAGCCGCGTGAACGAGGCGCGCACGGACTGGCCGGCCGACGGGCGCAACACCTTGGAGATCGAGCCGGTGAGCACGATGTCGCCCGCCCGGAGGCCCCGTCCCATCCGGCCGAGGGCGTTGGCCGCCCACGCGAGCGAGACCAGGGGGTTGCCCAGGACCTCGGCGGCGGTCTGGGTCGCCACGACCTGGCCGTCCTGCTCGAGCACCACGCCCTCCAGCGCCAGGTCCACGCCGGCCACCGGGGTGACCGGCCGGCCGAGCACGATCGCGTTGGCGTACACGCCGTCGGCGACGACGTCGACCCCGCGCGGGGCGCCGATCAGCCGGAGGTCGATCAGCTCCAGGGCAGGCAGCGCCCCCTCGACCGCCAGCAGGGCGGACGCGGCGGTCACCCCCGGGCCGGCCAGCTCCGACCGGAGAAGGAAGGCGACCTCCACCTCGACCCCGAGCGCCACGAAGCGCGAGAGCGGCACCAGGTCCCCACCGCCGAAGACACCCGAGGCGAGGAGGAAACCCAGCACCGGCTCGCTCACCCCGTGGCGCTCCTGCAGCGCAGCATTCGTGAAGCCCACCTTGTAGCCCACCACCCGCTCCCCGCGGGCGACCAGCGCCTGCTCCAGCTGCCGCTGCAGGGCGTAGGCCTCCTCGAGCACGAGATCCGGCGCGACGTCGCCGATCGGGCTCGCCGGAGCCCGGCCCAGCCGCGCCTTCAGCAGGTGCTCGACGAGCGCGGGGGCCGTCACGGAGCGGGCCGGTCCTCAGCGGGGCGCGGCCCGCGGGGCCAGTCGATCGACGACATCGGAGAGCACGCCCGCCGCGCTGCCCCGGATGACCAGATCGGCCTGGCCGTCGTGCGGAGTGTCGGTCAGGTTCACGATGGCCAGGGCGGCGCCCGCGTCCTTGGCGTGCAGCGGCACGTAGGCGGCCGGGTAGACGACCAGGGACGAGCCCACCACCAGGAAGACGTCCGACGCGCGCGCGCGTCGCTCGGCCTCCTCCATCTCCCGTCGAGGCATCGCCTCCCCGAACATGATCGTGCGGGGCTTGATGATGCCGCCGCAGGGCGGATCGCACTGCGGCACCGTCACTCCCGCCTCCAGCCACTGCTGCACGCGCTCTCGCTCGTACGGCCGCTCGCAGGCCAGACACCGGGCCTGGGTGGCGTTGCCGTGCAGCTCGATCACCCGGTCCGCGGGCAGCCCGGCGCGCTGGTGGAGGTTGTCGATGTTCTGCGTGATCACGCAGTCGAGCTTGCCGAGGCGCCAGAGCGTGACCAGGGCGTGGTGCGCGGGATTCGGCTCGGCCCGGCGGATCACCGGGAACGTGGTCCGGCCCAGCTCCCAGTACCGGCGGCGGCCGGCCTCGCTCGCCATGAAGTTCTGGAACGTGAACTCGCTGGGATCGAAGCGGTCCCAGACGCCGCCGGGGCTGCGGAAGTCGGGAATGCCGGACTCGGTGCTGACCCCGGCCCCGGTGAAGGCGACGACGCGGCGCGCCCCGGACAGGAGCTCGGCCAGGCGCTCCAGGCCGTCCGCGCTCACCGGCGCCGCTTCCCCTTCGCCTTCGCCGCCTTCGTCGCCGCCTTCTTCCTGGCGGGCCGGGCCGCCTTCCTGGCCGCCGCCGCGCCGCGCGGCTTCGGCCGGGCGGCGGCCGCGAACGGCTCGTTCCGGGCCCCGACCCCGCCGCGGATCCGCTCGCCGCCCTGGATGGCCTCGATCCAGGCCGCGATGTCCTCGGCCAGCTCGGGGTAGCAGTGCTCCCGGTAGGCCTCCAGCGCGCGAAGCGCGGCCGGATCCTTCCAGGGCTTCAGCACGAAGGGCGCCTCGGGGTCCTCCAGGTCGAACGGCGCCTCGGTCGCCATCGTCATCACGATGTACCGTCGGGTCAGCTCGGGCATGTCGGCCTCCTGGTCCCCGCGGGACGGGCGGTCAGGGCTGAGAGAGCACCGCGACGGCCGAGACCGATCCCGGGCCGCCCAGGTTGTGCGCCAGCCCCATGTCCGCGCCCTTCACCTGCATCCGGCCGGCGCGGCCGACGAGCTGGTCGTGGATATTGTTGATCATGCGGATACCCGACGAGCCGATGGGGTGGCCGCACGACTTGAGGCCGCCCGAGGTGTTCACCGGGAGCGAGCCGCCCAGCCGGGTCTCCCCCGCCTTCACGGCCCTCCACCCCGTACCCGGCTCGAAGAAGCCGAGGTCCTCGTAGTTCACGATCTCGGTGATGGTGAAGCAGTCGTGGCACTCGGCGACCTTGATCTGCTTGGCCGGGTTGCGCACTCCCGCCATCGCGTACGCCGCCTTCGCCGCCTCGCGGGTGGCCCGGAACGAGGTGAAGTTCCACGAGGGATCGAACTGGGTGTTCCAGTAGCCCGCGGTCACCGCGTAGGCGATGCCGCGGATCACCGTGTACCGGTCGGTGAACGTCCGGGCCAGATCCGCCCGGGTCAGGATCGCGGCCGCCGCGCCGTCGGTGGTGGGACAGCAGTCGAAGAGCCCGAGCGGCTCGGCCACCTTCGGGGCGCGGGCGTGCTGCTCGGGGGTGATCTCCTTCTGGAAGTGCGCCTTCGGGTTGAGCGAGCCGTGATAGTGGTTCTTCAGCGCGACCGCGCCCAGTGCCTCCTCGTCCGCGCCGTACTCCTTGAAGTATCGCGACGCGAGCAGGGCGAACATGCCGGGTGCGGTGCGTCCCTTGGCGAGCACCGGGTGGCCGCGGTTGACCGCCTGCGCCACCAGCGAGCCCCGCGAGGGCACCTCCCGCATCTTCTCGGCCCCCACCGCCAGGACCAGGTCGTACTCGCCCGAGGCCACCGCCAGCGCCGCGTTCCGGACCGCTTCGATGCCGGTCGCGCAGTACGCGGCCACCCGCGTCACCGGGATCGGGAAGAGGTTGAGCGGGTCCGAGACGAACGTGCCCGAGTTGCCCTCGAAGCCGTAGAGCATGGGCTCGTAGCAGCCGAGCCAGCCGGCCTGGAGCTGGCCGCGCTCGACTCCCGCGTCGGCCAGGGCGAGCGACACCGCCTCGTAGATCATGTCGGTGAGGCTCTGGTGAAAGTTCTCTCCGAACTTGATCGTGCCGGTGCCGATGATCGCGACCGCGCCCCCGAGTCCGCTCATTGCCGCTCCCCTCTCGGGCCTGCCCGCTCGGCCCGTGCTCAGCGGCTCAAGCCTACTCTGGGCCCGGGCGAGCCCGCAAGTCTCGGCTCCTGTGGCAGAATCGCGGCGACCATGAGGGCGATGCTGCTGCGGGCTCAGGCGCCGATCGCCGCCTCCCCGCTCGTGCCGGCCGAGATCGCCGCGCCGATTCCGGGCCCGGGCGAGGTCCGGGTGCGGGTCCGCTGCTGCGCGACCTGCCGGACCGATCTGCACGTGATCGAGGGCGACCTGCCCCCGCGACGCCTGCCCGTCGTGCCCGGCCACCAGGTGGTGGGCACCGTCGAGGCGCTCGGGGCGGACGCGCGGCGCTTCCGGCCGGGCGATCGCGTGGGCGTCGCGTGGCTGCGATCCACCTGCGGGCGCTGCGCGTTCTGCGCGAGCGGCCGGGAGAACCTCTGCGAGGGCTCGGCCTACACCGGGTGGACCGCCGACGGGGGGTACGCCCAGTACTGCTGCGTGCCCGAGGCCTTCGCCTACCCCATTCCGCCCGTGTTCGACGACGCCGAGGCCGCGCCGCTGCTCTGCGCGGGGATCATCGGCTACCGCGCGCTCGAGCGGAGCCGCGTCCCGCCCGGCGGCCGGCTCGCCCTGTACGGCTTCGGCTCCTCCGCACACATCACCCTGCAGATCGCCCGGCACCGGGGCTGCACGGTCTACGTCTCGACGCGCGATCCGGTTCATCAGGCCCTCGCCCGCGCGCTCGGCGCGGCCTGGACCGGCGGTTCGGGCGAGGTGCCGCCCGAGCGGGTCGACGGGGCGATCATCTTCGCGCCGGCGGGCGAGCTGGTGCCGACCGCACTGCGGAACCTCGACAAGGGCGGCACGCTGGCCCTGGCCGGCATCCACATGAGCGAAGTGCCCGCGATGGCCTACGAGCCCCATCTCTTCTGGGAGAAGACGCTCCAGAGCGTCACCGCCAACACCCGCCGCGACGGCCTAGCGCTGCTCGCGGAGGCCGCGGCGATCCCGGTCAGGCCCCGGGTCACCCGCTTTCCCCTGGCCGACGCCAATCGGGCGCTGCAAGCCCTGGCCGCGGACCGCGTGGCGGGCACCGCGGTGCTCATGCTCGACTGAGCGCTGGACTTCGCGGCGGCTCCGAGGCAGGCTGAGGCGCGCGGCTGGAGGAGGCCCGATCCCACCCCACGGAGGAGCGCGATGAACGAGCCGGCTCTCGATCGACTGCACGCACGCCTGGACCGTCTGGAGCGAGAGGTCGGCTGGTGGCGGCGGGTCGGGATCGTCGCGCTCGCGGGCGCGGGCATCCTCGGGGCCGTCGCGGCCACCGTCACCACCAATCCCGACGAGGTCCGGACCCGCCGGCTCGTGGTCACGGACGGCGAGGGGCGCGGCCGCGTGGTCATCACGGTCGACGACAGCGACCGCACGCGCCTGTCCCTCGCGGATCGCGACGGCGCCACCGCCGCGGATCTCACGGTCACGCCCGGCCAGTCCGCGGCGCTCTCGATGAGCCGCGCCGGCGCCCAGGCGCAGCTGGCCGCCACCGGCGACGCCGGCCAGCTCGCGGTGGGAGCGGCCGGTCAGCGCGCCTGGCTGGTCGCGGCGCCGTCCGGCGCGAGCCTGGGGCTCGGCGTGGACGCGGGGCGGCCGCAGGTCTCGGTGGCGACCAGCCCGACCCAGAGCCCGAGCCTGCAGCTCTCCGATCGCGACGGCAAGGCGGTCTGGAAGGCCCCGTAGACGAAAATCGTCGTCGAGCCCGACATTTTCTAGACGCGGGGTCACCGCCCGCGGGCCGGGCCCCGGGCGGGGGCCGCCCGAGGATCGCCTTATCAGTCGCTTAGCCTCCCTCCGAGGTGGCACTGCTCTTGCTCGATTTTCACACCCTCGGAAACCTGAATGAGCAAGGGACCGATCCGTCGCGAGGTGGCCCTGGCCGGCCAGCACGTCCGGCGCAAGGTGATCCTCGCCCTCATCCTGTGCTCGGTCATCCCGCTGCTGCTGCTGACGTACGCCTTTCACGCGCCGGTTCGCGAGTTCCTGGACCCGCTCGCGGGCCTGGTCGACGGGGTGAGCATCCCGGCCCTCGTGGTCTTCACCGCGCTCCTCATGGCGGGTGGCGCCTTCATCGTCTGGGACATCGCGACCGCCCTGTCGCGTGCGGCCCAGATCAGCAGCGAGCAGAACCCCGATCTGGCCGCGCAGCCGCACCGCAAGGACGAGATCGGCACCCTGATGAGCTCCTTCCAGCGGATGCTCGCCACCATCGAGCAGCAGTCGCGGGAGATCAACGAGTTCCCGCGCCGGCTCGACCAGCTCATCCGCGAGGCCTTTCGCGACGCCCTCACCGGGCTGCCCAACCGCGCGCTGTTCATGGACCGCCTGAGCCACGCCCTGATCCGCGCCGAGCGGGGCGGCGGCAACCTCGCGGTGCTCTTCCTCGACCTGGACCGCTTCAAGATCCTGAACGACACGCTCGGGCGCGAGGTCGGAGATCGGCTGCTCGTCGAGGTGGCGCATCGCCTGGCCGCGTGTCTGAGCCCCGAGGACACCGTGGCCCGGCTGGGCGGCGACGAGTTCGCACTGCTCCTGGAGGACACCTCGGACCTCGGCGCGGCCGGCGCCCTCGCCCAGCGGGTCTCCGCGGAGCTCCAGCGCCCGTTCGTCGTGGACGGGCGCGACGTCCTGATCTCGGCCAGCATCGGGGTGGCCCTCACCGGGGGCGGCTCGATGCAGCCGGAGGAGGTGCTCCGCAACGCGGACCTGGCCATGTACCAGGCCAAGGCGGAGGGCCGCGCGCGGTACGAGCTCTACGAGCCAGGCCTGAGCGTCTCCACCCGCGAGCGCCTGGACCTGCAGGCCGACCTCCGGACCGCGGGGGCCCGGCAGGAGCTCAGCCTGCGCTACCAGCCGGTGGTCAGCCTCGCCAACATCCGGCCGGTGGAGATCGAGGCCCTCGTCCGGTGGGACCATCGCCGGCGAGGCGCCCTGCTCCCGGCGGACTTCATCGGTCTCTCGGAGGAGACCGGGCTGATCGTGCCCATCGGCCAGTGGATCCTGCGCGAGGCATGCCGCCAGGCCCGCGCCTGGCAGGGCGAGCCCTCCGGGGTTCCGCCCCTGGTGGTCAGCGTGAACCTCTCGGCCGGCCAGTTCGAGCGGGACGCCCTCCCGGGCGAGGTCGCGGCCATCCTGGGCGAGACCGGGCTCGAGCCGCGCCGGCTCCAGCTCGAGATCAGCGAGGCCGTCCTCATGCGCGACGACCCCCGTACCTTCGGCCGGCTCGAAGCCCTCCGGGCCATCGGGGTGCGCCTGGCGATCGACGACTTCGGCACCGGCTACGCCTCGCTGTCCTACCTGAAGCGGCTGCCGGTGGACTGCCTGAAGATCGACCGCTCGCTCGTCAAGGGCGTGGGCTACGAGACCGAGGACGCCGCGATCATCCGCGCGGTGGCGACCCTCGCGCGGAGCCTCGGCATCACCGTGACGGCGGAAGGGGTGGAGACGCACGCCCAGCTCGTCCAGCTGCGCGAGGTCGGCTGCGATCAGGGTCAGGGCTACTTCTTCGCGCGCCCGGTCTCCGGCGACCGGGTCCCGGAGCTGCTCGCGAGCCTCGGCGCCGACGACCGGCATGGGAGCCCGTCATGGCTCGGCTGAGCCTGCGGGGCCTCGCCCGCACCCTCGTGGTGCGCCTGGTCGGGATCGCGGCTTTCACCGGCGCGCTGGGCCTCGGGCTGTCCTGGCTGGTGGAGCAGGCGATCTCCGAGCCGGAGTGGACCGAGACCGCCGCGATCGCCCAGCGGGCGGTGGATCGCAGCGGTCTG
>DATIFV010000265.1:0-17415 GCA_035455085.1 Candidatus Methylomirabilota bacterium
GCGCCGACCTCGGCAGTCGCGGATCGACCCGGTCACTCCCTGCTCGTCACCCGCCATCGGCCGGTGGTCCGGGCAGACTATGACCAGATCCTGCAGTTGGCCGACTATCTGCGCTCGATGACCTCCCCCGAGGACCCGATCTTCGTCGTAGCTTCCTCGCAGGCCTTCAACTCCGACACCCTGCCTGCTGCCGAAGACCTCGCGCACGGCAGGACAAATCGCAGACTCTGGATCTTGCGCACGCCGGATATCGATTCGAGGGACCGTTACCCGCTCGAAATGATCGTGATGGCCCGCTACGTGGTGGTGGCGAGCCCGTTCCAGTATCACATCGCCCCGACCGAGCAGAATGTCGTGCGCGTCGCCCACGACGTGTTCGTCGACGGCTGGGATTTGGCTCGAGATTTCGTGCGCCTACCGCAGGAGTTCTCAATCGAGGGCGCCCGGGTCACGATCTACCGACGAGAACGGCCTTCCGACCTTGCCGTCTCCATCCAGGCTCTCGCCCGGATCCGAGCGGCCGTCGCGAGGCGGCCGGCGAGTCAGCCAGACTGGATACCGCTGGGACCCGGGTTCGCGCAAGTCGAGCGATTGAGAGAGGAGCGGCACCTGGTCCGGCTACGGCGGCTACCGCCGCCGCACTCACCTTCCAGCGTGTGGCTCCTTCACATCGGATCGATCCCGGACACCTTCGAGATCGTTACGCCCGAGCTCTTGCCCTCGGTCACACTGCGAGTGGGCTGCGTCGGTGACAACGGCATCGTCGTGGACCTGCGGCCCGCCCCCTTCCCGCCGCTCCGCAGGTGCCGAGTGGGTAAGCTCGTGCTCAATGTGCAGAGTGGAGCCGGCGGATCGCAGCCGTGGCTTGAAGTCGCTCCATTCGGCATCCGCTCTCGTCCACAGTGAACTCACCCCGACGTTGTCTCGGACACCTGGTGGGGGATCGCGGGCCGCGACGGCGTCCTCCCGAAGCAGGAGCGCGGCCGACCATGCCCGGCCTCCGGACCGCCGTGGCCGGGGCCCTGCTCGGCGCCGCGGCGTTCGGGGCCCTCGCCGCGTGCAGCACGGCCTCCCACGGCCCCACCTACACCGACGCCGAACTGCAGGCCAAGTGCGAGCGCGAGGGCGGCTGGTGGCGGGGCTACCTGATCCCGGGATACTGCGAGTCGCAGGCGGCGACGATGCCCTGATCAGCGCCGCGCCCGGCCGCGGGCCGCGTGGGCATCGCCGAGCTCGCCCAGGATCTGCCCGGCGATGAGCCGGCCGCGCAGGGCGAGGGCGCGCCGCGCGGTGGCGGCCCGCGCCACCGCCGGCCAGCCGAAGTAGCCGAGGCCGCCCGGGGCGATCTCCTCGAACCGCCGGGCCCCCTTCCCGAGCGCGGCCCGGACGTCGACCCACGCCGGCGGCAGCCGGCGGGCCACCGCGCGCCTCACCAGCTCCGGCCGCCTCGCGAGCACGAGCGCGGTCTCGAGCTCGCCGGCGTGCCACTCGCGGTCGGGCTGCGGGCTCCGCGACAGGCGCCGGAGGCGCGGGTCGAGCATGGCGGCCAGGCCCCCCGCCTCCGGGCTGAACCCGGCGAACAGCACCCGGAGCGGGCGCCCGCGGCGGGCGCGACGGCCCCGCGCGAGGGCCCGCTTGGCCTCGGCCAGGGCCCGCACGTGGACCGGATCGGCCTGATAGCTCGCGAGCACGAAGCGGCGAAAGCCGTGGCGGGCCAGGCTGCCGACCACCTCCACGATCGCGCGCCGCAGGGTCGTTCGCGTGAGCGAGACCGTGCCCGGCCAGGTCTCGGCCAGCGGGCTCGCCCCGTACGGGAGCGCCGGCGCGAGCACCACGCGGTAGCCCGCACCTTCGAGGTGCGGTGTCACGCAGCGCGCGAGCTCCTCGGCGCCCAGCCAGTCCACCAGCAGCGGCAGGTGAGGGCCGTGCTGCTCGATGGCGCCCAGCGGCAGGATGACCAGCGCCCGCTCGTCACGGGCCAGGCGCGCCGCCTGCAGATACGTGCACTCGGCCAGCCGGATCATGGGGACCCCGGGGGCTAGAGCTTGTAGAGGCGGGCGCAGTTGTCCCAGAGGATCTTGGCCTTGCTCTTGTCGCTCACGCCCTCGAGGCGGACGAACTCCTCGATGGCCACCGGGAAGAGCCCGTCGGAGTGCGGGTAGTCGGTGGAGACGACGATGTTGTCGTCGCCGATCGCCTCCACCACCTGGCGGAGCGGCTTCTCGTCGGCGTCGGTGGCGACGTAACACTGGCGGAAGAAGTACTGGCTCGGCAGCTGGGAGATCTGCACCTCCGAGCCCGGGCCGAACTTCTCCCACGCCTCGTCGAGGCGCCACAGGTACCACGGCAGCCAGCCGCACGTGCCCTCCAGGAACGCGCAGCGCAGCCCGGGATGCCGCTCCAGCACGCCGCCAGCCGCCATGCTCCCGAAGGCCATCATCAGCTCGACCGGGTTGCGGCCGGCGACCCCGATGACCCGGCCGTTCGGGGTGTCGAGGTAGCGCCGGGCGATATCGTCCCGCAGCGAGGACTGGCCGGTCGGGTGAAAGCCCACCGGCACGCCCAGCTCCTCGATGGCGCTCCACAGCGGCTCGAGCGCTTGGTCGTGGACGTGGCGGCCGTTGATCGGGTTCGGGTTGCCGACGACCGCGACCGCGCCCAGCTCCCGCACCGCGCGCCGGGCCTCGGCCACCGCGGACGGCACCTCGTGGAAGGCGAGCTGGGCCGCGAACTTGAGCCGGGCCGGGTCGCGCGCGCAGAAGTCGCGCGTCCAGTCGTTGTGGGCGCGCGCGAGGGCGGCCGCCACCTGCGGGTCCAGGTCGTCGTGCATCAGCACCTGCCGGCCCCGCGTGCCGTAGATGACCGCCACGTCGATGCCCTCGATGTCCATCGCCTGCAGGTGGCTCTCCGCGTCGTAGCCCCGGCGGTGGGCCACCGCGTAGTGAGGGTGGCGGGCGAAGGCCCGCTCCTGCAGGCTCTTGCCGACCACCGCGGTGCGCGCGCGCTTGGACATCTCGGCGATCTCGAGGTCGCCGATGCTGATGACCGGCTGGTTCTGCGCGCCGTCCGGGCGACGGGTGAACCGGGGCGCGAACTTCTTGAACGGCTCGGCCAGGTACCGCTCCCACAGCCCGTCCGGCTCCATGGTGTGCAGGTCGCTGTCGAGGACCCGGAACCCGTTCTTCACGGCCGCGCCTTGCGCCGCGGGAGCGCCTTGAAGGCGTCCTCGCAGGCCTCGAGCGTCCTCGCCACGTCGGCGTCTCCGTGGGCGAGCGACATGTACATCTTCTGGGTGTTCTTCACCACGCCGTGCTTGATCAGCTCGGTGGTGAACGCGCGGGCCAGCGCCCCGTCCGACTTCTGGAGCGACCGGTAGTCGGTCACCGGCTGGTCGGTGAAGAGCACGTCGAAGACCACCGGCTCGCCCACCACCTGGGCCGGCAGGCCCGAGCGCCCGGCCAGCTCCGCGAGGCCGGCCATCAGGCGCCGCCCGGTGCCGTGCAGGGTCTCGTAGGCCCGCGGCTTGCGCAGCTCGGCCAGGGTGGCCAGCCCGGCGACCGCGGCGATGGGGTTGCCGTTGAGCGTGCCGGACTGCGAGATGAACTCGCCGGTGCCGTCCTGCCCCGGATCGAAGGGGCGCATCAGCGCCTCCGAGGCGCACACCGCGGCGAGCGGGAAGCCGCCGCCCACGATCTTGCCGACGCAGGCGATGTCCGGCACCACGCGGTAGTACTCCTGGGCCCCGCCGTAGGCCAGGCGGAAGCCGGTCACGACCTCGTCGAAGACGAGCAGCACCCCGTGGCGGCGGGTGATCTCGCGCAGGCCCGGCAGGAACCCCGGCTGGGGCGGGATCAGCCGCTGGAAGGGCTCGATGATCACCGCGGCCAGCTCCTCGGCGTGGGTGGCCACGATGCCCTCCACGGTGGCCAGGTCGTTGTAGGGCGCGATCAGCACCTCGCCCTCGAGCACGTGCGGGATGCCGGAGGAATCGGGCACCGGCGCCGGGAAGGCCTTGGGCGAGCGCGGGGTCGAGGACATCATCGAGTAGTCGTGGGAGCCGTGGTAGCCACCCTCGAACTTCAGGATCTTGTCGCGTCCCCGCGCGGTGCGGGCCACCCGCAGGGCGAAGAAGGTGGCCTCGGAGCCGGTGGAGGTGAAGCGCACCTGCTCGGCGCAGGGCACCGCGCGGCAGATCTCCTCGGCGAGCTCGATGATCGGCTCGGTCACCATGAAGTAGGTGGTGCCGCCCTCGAGCTGCGCGCGCACCGCGGCCACCACCGCCGGGTGGGCGTGGCCCAGCACCATCGGGCCCGAGGCCATCACGTAGTCGATGTACTCGCGCCCGCTCACGTCGTAGATCTTCGAGCCCTTGCCGTGCTTGACCACGAAGCCCACGTCGTCGGCGTAGCGGGAGGTTCCCAGCACGCCGCCGGGCAGGCGCCGCCGCGCGCGCTCGAGCAGCCTGGTCTCTTCGGGGGAGCGGGGCTTGATCGGGTCGGTCATGGCGAATCCTCAGGAGGAAGCGGGGAGGGAGAAGCGCTGGGCGTTGCCCATGTGCGGCCACGCGAGGCCCTGCACGTTGGCCAGCATCTGGCGGATGTGGTTCCGGTCGTGATGCACCCACTCGTGGAGCAGGTCGTTGACGGTGAGGAAGCCCACCTTCGGGTGCTGCCCGCCGCGCGCCAGATCCGCGGGGTGCAGCGCGGCCACCAGACGGACGCTGTCGTCGCGCAGCCGCGCGAACTCGTCGAAGAGATCGGCCCACTCGCGCGCGCAGTCGTGGCGCGCGCGGGCAACCGCCTCCTGGTCCCAGCCCTCGAGCGGGGGGCGATCGGCGGCGAGGATCAGGCGGATCCGCCCGGCGAAGCCGCGCTTCTCGGACTCGATCACGTGCCCGAGCACGTCCTTCACGCACCACTCGTCGGGCGCCGGGTGCCACGCCAGCGCCTCCGCGGGCAGCGCGGCCATCTCGGCGCGGATGGTCGTGGCGGCCGCCCGGAGCAGCTCGGCCACCACGACCGGAGCGAGGGGCGCCGCGGCCATGCCCTACTGCAGGGGGGAGAACGCCGAGGGCATCACGATCTTGCTGGACTGGGCCAGCAGCTCGTCGCCGCCGCCCGGGGGCGGCCAGATCCCGGCCTTGCGCGCCTGCTCCCGGACCTGCAAGCGCTGGTCCATGCTCTTGTACGCCCAGATGTGGATGAAGCGGTTGGCCGCGCCGAACTCGACGCCGCCGGCCAGCACGAGCGGCGAGAGCTTGATGCGCTCGGGGAGGGCGCCCTCCCAGCGCTTCATGACCGAGGGCAGCGAGCCCGGAGTGAGGCTGTAGCGGCGGATCTCGAAGATCGGGCCCAGCGTGCCCGGCTTGACGTCGGGGAGGAACGGGAACGGGGTCAGGACCTCCACGTCCTGGTCCACCACGAACTCGCGGATCTTCGGCGGCCAGTTCGCGTCCTTGGCCGCCTCGGCCCGGATGCGGGCGCGCTCGGCGAGGTCCCGGTAGCCCCACACGTGGATGATCTCGTTGAGCGGGCCGATCTCGGTATGCCAGAACGCGGCGAGCGGCGAGTACTTCTTCCGGTACTCGTAGGCCTCGGCGTAGCGCTTCTCCACCTCGGCGAGGCTGCGGGGCTTGAGCGTGTAGGTCCGGAACTCGTAGATCATCGCCGCCCTCCTGTCGGGGTTCGCTCCGGGGATCGCCGCCACCTCGGCGGCACCCGCGAAGTCTGCGCCCCAATTCCGGAGACGTCAAGACGCGGTCGATGCTAGGGTGATGGCCGCCATGGCAGCCGCGACCACGCGGTTCGGCATCGTGTTCCTCCCGGACTCGCTCACCGGGTTCGGCGAGCTGTGCCGCGAGACGGAGGCGCAGGGTTTCGACTGGCTCGGGGTGGCGGACTCCCAGTCGGTTTTCCGGGAGCTGTACGTGGCCCTCACCCTGGCCGCGCTCAGCACCTCGCGGATCCGGATCGGCCCTCTCGTCACCAACCCGCTCACCCGCCACCTGGTGGTCACCGCGAGCGCCATCGCGAGCGTGGACGAGCTGGCGGGCGGCCGCGCGGTGCTGGGCCTCGGGTCGGGCGACAGCGCGATCTACACCATCGGCGCCCCGCCCGCCACCGTGGCCGGGCTCGAGGACTCGATCCTCACGCTCGGCCGGCTCACCAGCGGCGAGCCGGTGGACCGGGGCGGGCGCCGCTGGCGCGTGCACCGCGGCAACCGCCGCGTGCCGATCTACCTGGCCGCGGAGGGGCCCCGCACGCTCGAGCTGGCCGGCCGCGTGGCCGACGGCGTCATCTGCGGGCTGGGACTCACCCCCGAGGTGATCGCCCTGTCGCTCGACGCCATCGAGAAAGGGGCGCGCGCGGCGGGGCGCCGCCTCGAGGACGTCGACGTCTGGTGGTTCGCCAAGACCCATCTGGCCGACACCCGGGCCGCCGCGCTCGAGCCGATCAAGATGGCGCTCGCCGCCAGCGCCAATCACGCCTTCCGCTTCACCCTCGCGGGAAAGGGCGTGCCGCCCGACCTGCACGAGAAGATCCGCGCGCTGCAGCGGGAGTACAACGCCCATCACCACGAGATCACGGGCGCGGCCAACGCGAGCCTGCCCGACCGGTGGGACCTCACCGAGTTCCTGGCGGACCGCTTCGCGATCGCGGGAACGCCCGCCGACTGCGTGGCTCAGCTGCGCCGGGCCACCGCGGCGGGCGCCCGCCAGTTCGTGATCACCGGCATCGTGCCGGACCCGCGCGCCTTCGTGCGCCGCTGGGCCAAGGAGGTCGCGGGCGCTCTTTGATCCTCGCCGCGTTCCGCGTCAAGAGCTTTCGGTTCCAGTGGCCCGCCGACCTCCTCACCTCCTGGGCGTTCGAGATGGAGACGCTGATCCTGGGCTGGTACGTGATGGTGCAGACCGGCTCGGTGCTGCTCCTCACCGTCTTCGGCTCCCTGCAGTTCCTCGGCACCCTCGCCGCGCCGATGTACGGCGTGCTGGCCGACCGGGTCGGGGCGCGGCTCATGCTGTGCGCGATGCGCACGATCTACGCCGTCCTCGCCGTGCTGATGATGCTCCTCGCCTTCACCGACCTGCTCGCGCCCGCGTGGGTGCTCGTGCTCTACGGGCTCAACGGCCTGGTGCGCCCCAACGACCTGGTCATGCGCAACACCCTGATCGGGGAGACGATCCCGCCGGACCATCTCATGGGGGCCCTCGGCATGTCGCGCGCCACCATGGACTCGGCGCGGGTGGGCGGAGCCCTCGCGGGCGCCGGGCTGTCCACCCTGCTGGGGATCGGCGTCACCTACGCGTTCGTGACGTGCTTCTACGCGGCGAGCCTCGCGCTGACCTTCGGGGTCGCGCGGGCGCGGCCGGTGGCGGATCCGACCGTCCCCGCCGCCTCAACCCGCCCTCTCCCCCTCGCGGGGGAGAGGGAGCGAAGCGCCCACTTCCCGCCCGCGGGTTCCCCTTCCAGGGGGCCGGAGGTGAGGGGGCCGCACGCGCGGAGATCGAAGAGGCGCGAGCTCAAGGAAGGGCTCGCGCACATCGTGACCCGGCCGCAACTGCTGGCGCTGATGTGGCTCGCGTTCCTCATCAACCTCACCGCGTACCCGGTGTCGGGCGGCCTGCTCCCCTACGTGGCCAAGCAGGTCTACCAGGCGGACGCCACCGGCCTCGGCTCCCTGGTCGCCAGCTTCTCGCTCGGCGCGCTGCTGGCCTCGATCGCCATGGTCATGACGGGCGGGCCGCGTCATCCGGACCGGTTCACCCTGGTCTTCACGGTGGCGTGGTACCTGCTGCTGGCGGGCTTCGGCTACGTGCAGAGCATGCGGGTCGGGCTGCTGGTGCTCCTCGCGGCCGGCTTCGTGCAGTCCGTCGCGATGATCTCGATGACCGCCACCCTGCTCGTCGCCACCGACGACCGCTTCCGGGCTCGGGTGATGGGCGTGCGCATGCTCGCGGTCTACGGCCTCCCCCTGGGGCTGCTGGCCGCGGGCGCGCTGATCGAGCGGATCGGCTATCCGCTCACCGTCACCGCCCTCGCCGCGGTGGGGCTGGTCTTCACGGTGGCGATCGGCGTCAAGTGGCGGGCCGCGGTGTGGGGGCGCCCCGGCGCAGTCACGGCCTGAAGACCGCGAAGCACTTGTTGGAGTTGAAGATCCACGTCTCGATCAGCTCGCAGGAGTCGGGCTTGCGGCCCAGCTCCTCCATGGCGCCGGCGAGCAGGCACCAGTTGAGCATCTCCTGCTGGCCGGAGGCCTCGATGTCGCCGAGCGGCGTCCGGCGCCACGTCTCGTAGTCCCCCGTCCGAAGCGCCTCGTAGAGCCGCCGGTCGGCGACGGTGTCGGGATAGAGCTGGTGGTGCTTGTCGGTGAGGAAGGCGTGCGACCAGCTCGAGGAGGCGACGAGCGCCACCCGCCACGGGCTCTCCCGCATCGCGCGCGCGGTCGCCGCGCCCACCTCCAGGCAGCGCCTCGGCGTGGGCGAGGGCGGGTCCAGGTCCGCCTCGGCGGGCGGGTGGGCCAGCTCGCTCCGGAAGCCGCGCTGGGCGATCACGCGCCGGCCATAGCAGTTGACTTGGAAGGGCAGCACCGGATAGGGAAAGCCTGCGCGGTCGTAGTCGAGGAAGAGGATCGTGTTGAAGAAGGCGTGGGCGAGCCCCGGGTGGTGCAGCGGCCGATACGCGTACGCCATGTCCACCCCCTGCTCGAGCAGGCGCCGCGCCAGGTACTTGCCGGCCTCGCGATGCCCCCGGACCCGGAAGACCGTGTCGGGTCCCTCGCGCCAGACGTTGGCGGCGCCGGCGTGGCGCTGGCCGTGGCGCATCTCGATCGCGTCGTAGGCCAGCACGCAGAAGGGCGGGATGATGTCGTCCACGAAGTTCTCGTGCTGATCGTCGCCCCAGACGAGCACCAGGTCGGGGCGGAAGGCATCGAGCTCCCGGCGCAGATGGCGCAGGTGGCGCACCAGGACGTCGCGGGGCGCCGCCGCCGCGGTCGCGCCGCCGTCGCCGCCGTACTCCTGCCGCATCGGCGCGGGCCAGCCCGCGGGGTCGCGCAGGCGCTCGGGCAGCCCGGGATCGGCGAGGACCAGGCGCAGGATGTCCGCCATGTGCTCGTCGCGGCCGATGAGCGGCGGGTAGTGCGTGAGCCCGAGCCCGAGGATCTCACCCATGACGTCTCCTCCCCCTCACCCTCATTCCCCTCACCCCCCTCCCCTCTCCCCGAGGGGAGAGGGTGGACACCTCACACGCTGATGCCCCACGTCGACTGGGCGACCAGGCCGATGAGGTGGCTGATCGCCACCGCCGCGGCGATGATCGCCAGGTTCAGCAGGATCCGCCGCTTCACGTCCATGCCGGAGAGCAAGGCCAGGATCGCGGAGACCACGACGATGACGCCCCCCGCCACCACCAGCGAGGGTAGGAGCGTCCGCGCGCCGAAGAGCACCGGCACCACCGCCCCGATCACGTAGCTCGGGCCCACCCGCACCCCCGGGGCGAGGGCGGTGCCCCCGCCCTCCTCCGTCCCCTCCGGCTCCCCGAGGAAGCGGCGCCGGCGGACCCAGAACCCGAACAGCTCGTCCAGCACGAGCTGCCGGCCCAGCCGGGCGTCCACTCCGGGGGCTCCGGGCATGGCGTTATGTTATACACTCCGGCGCACCGGTAACCCAGCGCGGGGAGGTGCTCATGAAATTCACCTGGTTCAACCTGATGCCCTGGCCGTACCTGCCCGACGACTTCCGGGAGAAGAACCGCTCGGTCTGGGTGGACATCCCGAATCGCCTGTACGACCCGAGGAAGGGGCACTTCGTCTACCACCAGTACATGGACCAGCTCGAGTACGCGGACTCGCTGGGCTTCGACGGCATCGGCTGCAACGAGCACCACCAGAACGGCTACGGGCTCATGCCCTCCCCGAACCTGATCGCGGCCGGCCTGGCCCGGCGGACCTCGCGCGCGGCCATCTGCGTGATTGGCAACTCGATCGCCGGCTACAATCCGCCGATCCGCGTGGCCGAGGAATTCGCCATGCTCGACGTCATCTCGGGCGGGCGGCTGGTCGCAGGTTTCCCGGTGGGCACGCCGATGGACACCAACTTCTGCTACGGCCAGATCCCGGCGCTGACGCGGGACAAGTACCAGGAAGCCCACGACATGATCATGAAGGCGTGGGCGGAGGACGAGCCCTTCGCCTTCGACGGCAAGTACAACCAGCTGCGCTGGGTGAACTGCTGGCCCAAGCCGGTCCAGAAGCCGCACCCGCCCATCTACATCCCGGGCGGCGGCTCGATCGAGACGTGGGACTTCTGCCTCGACCACGACTACAACTACTCCTACCTGTCCTTCTACGGATACCTGCGGGGCAAGTCGCTGCTCGACGGCTACTGGGAGCGGGTGGCCAGGCGCGGCAAGGACGACTCTCCCTACCGGGCCGCCTTCGCGCAGATCATCTGCGTGGCCGACACCGACGCGCAGGCCGAGGAGCTGTACGCCGAGCACTGCCTCTACTTCTTCAACCGGTGCCTGCACGTGTTCCCGCCGTTCGCGGATCCGCCCGGCTACCGCACCGTGAACACCATCAAGTACGGCGCGCTCTCCCAGCTCCGGATGGAGGCGCAGCGGATCATGCAGGGCCTCACCTGGAAGCAGCTCGTGGAGGAGCGCTTCATCATCGCGGGCAGCCCCGAGACGGTGCGCCAGCAGCTCGAGGAGTGCATCACCGGCCTGCGGATCGGCCACCTCTTCTGCCTGCTTCACACCGGCAACATGCCGGACTGGAAGACGCGGCACTCCACCAAGCTCTTCGCCGAGAAGGTGATGCCGCACCTGCGTAACCTCTGGCCCGACTGGAAGCACGACGACCGCTGGTGGATCCATCCGATGGAGGACCGCCTCCGCCCGGAGGAGACCCGGCCGGGCGCCGAGAAGGCCGGGCAGGAGTGGCCCCAGTGAAGGCGCGCACCGTCGAGACGAAGCGGGGCGCCCGCTGCCGCGTGCTCGAGGCGGGCAGCGGCATGCCCCTGGTGTTCCTGCACGGCGCGGGCGGGCTCCTGGCCGACAACCCGTTCCTCGACCGGCTCGCCGCGCGCTACCACGTCTTCGCCCCCGAGCTGCCCGGCTACGGCGAGTCCACCGGCGAGGAGCTGCTCGAGGACATGCTCGACTTCGCGCTCCACGGCTGGGACGTGGTCGCGGCCCTGGGGCTCGGGCGGCCGCACCTGGTCGGCCACTCGATGGGCGGCATGATCGCGGCCGAGATGGCCGCGATCGCCCCTGGCGATCTCGACCGGCTCGTGCTCGTCGCCGCCGCGGGGCTCTGGCTCGAGGAGCACCCGATCCCGGACATCTTCGCCCTGCTCCCGGGCCAGCTCGTCGAGCTGCTCTTCCAGGATCCGGTCAAGGGCCAGACCGTGCTCACCGGCGGCGCCGACTTCTCGGACATGGAGGTGTTCAAGACCTTCTACCTGGCCCAGCAGCGGCGGCTTGCCATGGCCGGCAAGATCCTGTTCCCGATCCCGAACCGCCGCGTCGCCAAGCGCCTCTACCGGGTGACCGCACCCACCCTGGTGCTCTGGGGCGGGGCGGACCGGCTGATCGTGCCCGCGTACGCCGCGCGCTGGGGCCGCCTGATCCCGGGCGCCACCGTCGAGGTGGTTCCGGACGCCTCGCACATGCTCCCCTACGAGCAGCCGGAGGCGTTCGTCTCGGCGGTCTCCCGGTTCCTGGCATGAGCGAGGCACAGGGGGACGCCTGGATCGGGCGGCCGCTCCGGCGACGGGAGGACCACCGGCTCCTGACCGGCGCGGGCGCCTTCGTGGACGACCTGACGCCTCCGGGCTGCGCGCACGTGGCCTTGCTCCGCTCGCCCCACGCCCACGCCCGGATCGCCCGCCTCGACGTGGAGGCTGCGCGCCGGGCCCCGCGCGTGCTCGCGGTGGTCACCGGAGGGGAGGTGGCGCACCTCGGGCCGATGCCGGTGAACCGCCTGATGCCCGACATGCGGGTGCCGCCGCACCCCATCCTGGCCGAGCGCGAGGTCCACGCCGCCGGGGTGCCGGTGGCCGCGGTGGTGGCCGAGGACGTCTACGCGGCTCACGACGCGCTCGAGCTGATCGAGGTGGACTACGAGCCGCGGCCCGCCCTGCCCGATCCGGAGGGGGCGCTCGCCCCCGGAGCGCCGCGGCTCTTCGCGGGCATCGACGGCAACCGGGCCCTCACCCGCACCGTGCACGAGGGCGACGCGGCGGGCGCCTTCGCGGCCGCCGCCCACGTGGTGACCCTCAAGGTCGCTCAGCAGCGGGTGTCCGCGGTGGCCATGGAGCCGCGCTCGGTGCTGGCCAGCTTCGACCGCGTCAGCGGGGACCTCACCATGTGGGTGTCCTGCCAGGCGCCGTTCCGGGTGCGGGGCGAGGTGGCGCGGCTGCTCGAGCTGCCGGAGAGCCGGGTGCGGGTGATCGCCCCCGACGTGGGCGGTGGCTTCGGGGTCAAGACCGGCCCCTACCGCGAGGACGTGCTGCTGGCCTGGCTGGCGCGCCGGCTCGGCCGGCCCGTGAAGTGGGTGGCCACCCGCCGCGAGGACCAGGTCACCACCAACCAGGCGCGCGGCTCGGTCTGCGAGGGCGCGCTGGCCCTCGACGCGGAGGGGCGCATCACCGGGCTCCGCGCGACGATCGCCGCGCCGCTCGGCGCGCAGCTCATGAACGCGGCCGCGGGCTCGCCGTGGAACCACGCGCGGTGCCTGCCTGGGTCCTACCTGGTGCCGAGTTGCGACATCACGGTCAACGGCGCGCTCACCACCACCGCGCCGGTCTCGGCCTACCGCGGCGCGGGCCGGCCCGAGGCCTGCTTCTTCATCGAGCGGCTGATCGACACCGCGGCGCGCGCGATGGCGCTCGACCCCGCGGAGATGCGGCGGCGTAACTTCATCCCCGCCGACCGCTTCCCGTTCAGGACCGTCACCGGCCAGATCTACGACTCGGGCGACTACCCCCAGGCGCTGGCGCGGGCGCTCGAGGCCGCCGACTACGCGGGGCTCAGGCGACGGCAGGCCGAGCGGCGGGCGAAGGGCGAGATCGTGGGCGTGGGGCTCGCCTCCTACGTGGAGCCCTGCGCGCTCGGCTGGGAGAGCGGCAGCATCCGCGTGGAGCGCTCCGGCAAGGTCACCGCGATCACCGGATCGAGCGCGCACGGCCAGGGGCACGAGACCACGTTCGCGCAGGTGGTCGCCGATCACCTGGGGGTCACCCCGGACGAGGTCACGGTGCTGCACGGTGATACCCGCTCGGGTCCGGAGGGCTTCGGCACCTTCGGCAGCCGCAGCGTCGCGCTGGGCGGCGGTGCCCTGGTCCGGACCTCGGTGGAGGTGCGCGACAAGGGCCGGCGCATCGCGGCCCGGCTGCTCGAGGCCGCCCCCGAGGACATCGTGCCGGTGCGGGGCGGCTTCCAGGTCGCGGGCGTGCCGCAGAAGCGGGTGGCGTGGAAGGAAGTGGCCGCCGCGGCCTACGCGGGCGGGCAGGCCCTGCCCCCGGGCGACACGCCGGGGCTCGAGGCCACCACCTACTTCCAGCCCGACAGCGAGGTCTGGAGCTCGGGGGCGGTGGTCTGCGGGCTCTCGATCGAGGCGGAGACCGGGCAGCTCCGCCTCGAGACGCTGGTATGGGTGGACGACGCGGGCACCATCATCAACCCGCTGCTGGCCGAGGGGCAGCTGCACGGCGCCCTCGCGCAGGGGGTGGGCCAGGCCCTGATGGAGGCCGTGGTCTACGACGCCGACGGGCAGTGCCTCACCAGCACGCTGATGGACTACGCGCTCCCGCGCGCCACGGACACGCCGCACGTGCTCATCGAGAAGATGCACAGCGCGTCACCGCGCAACCCGCTCGGGGCCAAGGGTCTGGGCGAGGCCGGCTGCATCGCGATGCCCCCCGCGGTGGTGAACGCGGCGGTGGACGCCCTGGCGCCCTTCGGGATCACGCACCTGGACATGCCGCTCACCTCGGCCCGGCTGCGGGCCGCGATCATGGGGCGCCGATGAGGACCATCGACATCCACGCGCACATCGTGCCGGGCGGAGCCTGGCGGGCCGCCGACACGAGGCGGGAGTGGTACGGCCACCGGCACGAGCCCGGTGAGGGGCTCGGCACCTTCCTGGTCAACGGCAAGCGCGTCGGCTTCACCTCCCCCAAGGTGCGGTTCACCCCCGAGGAGCGGCTGGCCGACATGGACGCGCAGGGCGTGGACGTGCAGGTGCTCTCGATCCACACCCCGTTCTTCGGCTACCACCTGGACGCGGCGCAGGGCCGCGCGCTGGCGCGCGAGGTCAACGAGGAGATCGCCGCGATGACCCGGCAGTGGCCCGGCCGCTTCGCGGGCCTCGCGACGGTGCCCATGCAGGACACCAAGGCGGCGATCGAGGAGCTCGAGCGCGCGGTGACACAGCTCGGGCTGAAGGGCGCCGAGCTCGACACGATCGTGAACGGGGAGAACTGGGACGCGCCGCGCTTCCTCCCCTTCTTCAAGGCGGCCGAGGCCATGGGGGCGGTGCTCTTCTATCATCCGCAGCCGCAACACAACTTCCTGATGGAGCGCACCGCGCGCTACGGGCTCTTCAACAGCCTGGGCGTGATCCTCGAGGACGTCATCGTGGTGGCGATCCTGATCCTGGGCGGCGTGCTGGAGGCGTGCCCGACCCTCAAGGTGTGCATCGCCCACGGCGGCGGACCGGCCTGCTACGCAATGGGGCGTCTGGACCGGGGCTGGCAGGGCAACCCGGACGCCCGCCGGAGCATTCCCCAGCCGCCCAGCCACTACCAGCGCCGGCTGTACTACGACACGGTGGTGGGCAGCGAGGCCGCGCTCCGCTTCCTGATCGACCAGGTCGGCATCGACCGCGTGGTGCTGGGTAGCGACTGGCCCTTCGTGCCGTGGCATCCCTCGCCGGTCGCCTGGGTGCGGGGGCTCGCCAGCCTGACCCCGGACGAGAAGGAGCGGATCCTGTGGCGCAACCTGGAGACCCTGCTGGGGCTCGGCGGCCCGCCCGCACCTTGACAGATCGTCGACCGGTCACTAAGTTCGTCAACACTCGCAAGGAGGCGGCCATGAAGCGCTTGCTCATCGTAGCTCTTCTCGTGGCGCTCGCCGGGGCGTCGTCGCCCGCGGCGGCCCAGGAGATCACCCTGAAGCTGCATCACTTCGTGCCGCCGGTGGCGCCCCCGCACGCGACGTTCCTCGCCCCGTGGGCCGCGAAGGTCGAGAAGGAGTCCGGTGGCCGGATCAAGATCCAGATCTACCCCTCGATGCAGCTCGGCGGCACGCCCCCGCAGCTCATCGATCAGATCAAGGACGGGGTGGTCGACATCGGCTGGACGGTGGCCGGCTACACCGCCGGGCGCTTTCCGAAGACCGAGGTCATGGAGGTACCGTTCCTGCACACCAACGCGCTCGGGACGACCCTCGCGCTGCAGGACTTCCACGAGAAGCACCTGCAGGACGAGTACAAGGACTACCACGTGCTCCTGCTGCACGTGCACGGCGGGGCCCTGGTGCACGCCAGCAAGCCCATCGTGAAGCTCGAGGACTACAAGGGCCTTAAGATCCGCACCCCCAACCGGGGCGGCAGCGTCTTCCTGCGCGGGGTCGGGGCCAACCCGGTCGGCGCTCCGGTGCCCGAGGTGCCCCAGATGCTGTCGAAGGGCGTGGTGGACGGCGCGCTCCTGCCCTACGAGATCGCCAACCCGCTCAAGGTGCACGAGCTGGTGAAGTACCACTCCGAGTTCGCGGGAGCCCAGCCCCGCATCGGCACCACCGTGTTCGTCTTCGCCATGAACAAGAAGCGCTACGAGAGCCTACCCGCCGACCTCAAGAAGGTCATCGACGCCAACTCCCGGCGCCACATCGCCGAGATGGCCGGCCAGAACTGGGACAACATCGAGAAGCCGGGCAAGGAGGCCGCCCAGAAGGCGGGTAACCAGTTCCCGGTGATGCCGGTCTCGGAAGTGGATCGGGTCCGTGCCGCGGTCAAGCCGGAGAGCAACAAGTTCCTGAAGGAGCTCTCGGCGGCCGGCTTCGACGCGGTCGCGCTGTACGCGGAGGCGCAGGCCCTCGTCAAGAAGTACACCAAGTAGCGGAAGCCGCAGGACCCGGTGACGCGCGTCCTCGACCGCCTCGCCCGCGGCTTCGCCTTCGGCGGGGGCGCGGTGCTGGTGGCCCTCACCGGCATGTCGGTGGCCTCCATCGCGGGTCGGGGCCTGCTCGGCCGCCCGGTGCCGGGGGACTTCGAGCTGGTGCAGGTGGGCTGCGGGGTCGCCATCGCTGCCTTCCTGCCCTACTGCCAGCTCCAGCGCGGCAACATCATCGTGGACTTCTTCACGGTGCGGGCGAGCCCGCGGGTGCAGGGCGCGCTCGACGCCTTCGGAGCCTTCGTCCTGGCCCTCGTCATGGCCGTCCTCGCCTGGCGCACCGCCGTCGGCACGCAGACGGTGCGGGCCGCCGGCGAGGTGTCCATGATCGTGGGGTTCCCGATCTGGATCGGCTACGCGGCCATCGTGCCCTCCCTGGCCCTGGCCGCGCTGGTCGCGCTCTCCACCGCCGGGGAGAGCTGGAAGGCGGCCCGCCGCTGAGCGCGGTCGAGATCGGCCTGGCCCTGTTCGGGGCGATGCTCGCGCTGATGGCGCTGCGCGTGCCGATCGCCATCTCCATGTTCATCCCGGGGGCGGTGGGCTACGCGCTGCTCGCGAGCTCCGCCGCCCTCCTCAACCACCTGAAGGGCGCGGCGTGGGCGCGCCTGTCGCTCTACGACCTGTCGGTGATCCCGCTCTTCCTCCTCATGGGCCAGTTCGCCACCCAGGGCGGGCTGTCGCGGGCGCTGTTCCGGTTCGCCAACTCCCTGGTCGGGCACCGACGGGGCGGCATCGCGATGGCCGCCGTCCTCGCCTGCGCCGCCTTCGGCACCGTCTGCGGCTCCTCGGTGGCCACCGCCGCCACCGTCACCCAGGTGGCCCTGCCCGAGATGCGCCAGCATCGCTACTCGGGCCGCCTGTCCACCGCCACCCTCTCGGCGGGCGGCACCCTCGGCATCCTGATCCCCCCCTCGGTCGTGCTGGTGGTCTACGCGATCCTCACCGAGCAGAACATCGCCAAGCTCTTCGTGGCCGCGATGGTCCCGGGCATCCTCGCCGCCATTGGCTACGTCGTGGCGATCGCGCTTTACGTACGGCTGGTCCCCGGGCACGCGCCCGACGTGCCGCGGGTGAGCGCGCGCGAGCGGCGGGCGGCGGCCCTCGAGGTGTGGCCGATCGCGGCGATCTTCACGGTGGTGTTCGGCGGCATCTACGGCGGCGTCTTCACCCCGACCGAGGGCGCCGCGGTGGGCGCCGCCGGCACGTTCGTCGCCGCGCTGAGCAAGCGCGTGCTGAGCCTG
>DATIFV010000266.1:0-10486 GCA_035455085.1 Candidatus Methylomirabilota bacterium
GGGGTTCGCGGGCATCCGGGCCCGGCGCGACCTGGGCGGGGTGGAGCGGTACATCGGAGGGCGGTGGGAGCGGTCCGGGCCGACCCTCGCGGCGGGCTTCTCCGACCCGGTCCGGCGGGAGGGCTGCTGATGGCGACCCGCCTCATCGTCGAGGGCGGTATCCCCCTGCGCGGCGAGGTCGCGGTGAGCGCGGCCAAGAACGCGGCGCTGCCCGCACTGTGCGCCGCGCTGCTCTCCCCGCGGCCGGTGGTGCTGGAGAACGTCCCCGCGCTGGCCGACGTGACCACCACCCGCTCGCTCCTCGAGCGCCTGGGCGGTGTCGTCTCCGGCGGGGCCGACGGCAGCACCCGGGTCGAGGTGGCGGCGGTGACGAGCCAGGAGGCCCCGTACGAGCTCGTCTCGACCATGCGCGCCTCGGTGCTGGTCCTGGGGCCGCTGCTGGCGCGCACCGGGCTGGCCAAGGTGGCGCTGCCGGGGGGGTGCGCGATCGGGGTGCGGCCCATCGACCAGCACCTCAAGGGGTTCCAGAAGCTCGGCGCCGAGGTCTTCATCCGGAACGGCTACGTGGAGGCGCGGGCGAGCCGCCTCAAGGGCGCCCGCATCAGCACCGATCTGGTCACGGTGACCGGCACCGAGAACCTGATGATGGCCGCCGCCCTCGCCGAGGGCACCACCGTGATCGAGAACGCGGCGCGCGAGCCGGAGGTGAGCGATCTGGCCCGGCTGCTCACCGCGATGGGGGCCCGCATCCAGGGCGCGGGCACCGAGCGCATCGAGATCGAGGGGGTGCCGGAGCTGGGCGGGGCCCGGCATCGCGTGATCCCCGACCGCATCGAGGCGGGCACCCTGCTGGTGGGCGCCGCGATCACCGGCGGCGACGTCACCGTCACCGGCGCCGAGTCCCGCCACATGTCGGCGACGCTCGCCAAGCTCGAGGAGTGCGGCGCCTCGGTCACGGTGACCGAGGATCGCATCCGTTGCCAGGGCCCGGCCCGGCCGAAAGCGGCCGACGTGATCACGAACCCCTTCCCCGGGTTCCCCACCGACATGCAGGCCCAGTTCATGGCGCTGCTGGGGCTGGCCGACGGCATCAGCACGATCACCGAGACCATCTTCGAGAACCGCTTCATGCACGCGGCCGAGCTGGCCCGCCTGGGCGCCCGGATCGAGACCGAGGGCTCCACCGCGGTGGTGCGGGGGCAGCGCTACTACCAGGGGGCGCCGGTGATGGCCACCGACCTGCGCGCCTCCGCCTCGCTGGTGCTGGCCGGGCTGGCCGCCCGGGGCCGCACCGAGATCTCGCGGGTCTACCACCTGGACCGGGGCTACGAGCGGCTCGAGGTCAAGCTGCGCTCGCTCGGCGCCGCCATCGAGCGCGTGCCGTGAGCGCCCCGCTCACCCTCGCGCTGCCCAAGGGCCGGCTGCTGGAGCCGGCGCTGGCCCTGCTCGCCGGCCTGGGCATCCGGGGCATCGAGCCCGACTCGCGGCGGCTGCTCGCGACCGACGAGGCGGCGGGACTGCGCTTCATCCTGCTCAAGCCGGCGGACGTTCCGACCTACGTGGAGTACGGCGCCGCCGACCTCGGCATCGTCGGCAAGGACATCCTGCTCGAGCAGCAGCCGGACGTGTACGAGCCTGTGGACCTGGGCTTCGGCTTCTGCCGCCTGGTGGTGGCCGAGCCGCGCGAGCTGTGGGAGCGCGACGATCCGGCCAAGTGGTCCTGGGTGCGCGTGGCCACCAAGTACCCCCGTCTCACCGAGGCGTACTTCTCGGAGCGCGGCATCCAGGTGGAGATGGTGCGCCTGGACGGCTCCATCGAGCTGGCCCCGCTGGTGGGCCTGGCCGAGCGGATCGTGGACCTGGTGCAGTCCGGCGAGACCCTGCGCGCCAACGGGCTCGTGGAGGTGGCGGAGATCCTGACCTCGACCGCGCGGCTCATCGTCAACCGGGCCTCGCTCAAGACCCAGCACGCGCGGGTCAACCAGCTCATCGGGGCGATGCGGGTGATCGCCGGGCGAGGCGCGGCCGCCGGCGAACCGAGCGAGCACAAGAAATGATTCGGAGGCTCGAGATGTCAGGCTCGGGCGTGGCGGGCGTCCTGCGCGCGCTCGAGCGCCCGCCCGGGGCCGTCGATCCGGAGATCGCGCGGCGGGTCGCCGAGATCGTCGCGGCGGTGCGCGAGCGGGGCGACGCGGCGCTGCTCGACTTCACCCGGCGCTTCGACCGGGTCGCGCTCACCGCGGCCGAGCTCGCGGTGCGCCCCGAGGAATATGCGGCGGCGGAGCGCGGGGTGGGGGAGGCGACGCTCCGGTCGCTCCGCTACGCCGCCGAGCGCATCGAGCGCTTCCACCGCGAGTGCGCCCCCCGCTCCTGGCGGGTCAAGGACGACAACGGTTCCCGGCTCGGCCAGGAGGTGCGGCCCCTGGACCGGGTGGCGGTCTACGTGCCGGGCGGCCGTGCCGCCTATCCGTCCACCGTGCTGATGACGGTGGTGCCCGCCCGGGTGGCCGGGGTCCGCGAGATCGTGCTGGTCTCGCCGCCGTCGGCCGACCGGTCGCTGAACCCAGTGGTGCTGGCCGCCGCGCGCATCGCGGGCGTGACCGAGGCGTACCGGCTGGGCGGGGCCCAGGCCATCGCCGCGCTCGCCTACGGCACCGCGACGATCCGGCGGGTGGACAAGATCGTGGGGCCCGGCAACATCTATGTGGCGCTGGCCAAGGCGCAGGTCTTCGGCGACGTGGGCATCGACATGGTGGCGGGGCCCAGCGAGGTGCTGGTGGTCGCCGACGACAGTGCGGACGCCACCTTCGTCGCCGCCGACCTGCTCGCCCAGGCCGAGCACGATCCGATGGCGCGCGCGGTGCTGCTGACCCCGTCGAGCGCCCTGCGTGACGCGGTCGCGACCGAGCTCGAGCGCCAGCTCGCGCGCCTGTCCCGGCGGGAGATCGCAGGGGCCGCCCTGGCGGACCACGGCGCGCTCGTGCTCACCGCGGACCTCGAGGAGGCGGTGGACCTGGCCAACCGGCTGGCCCCCGAGCATCTCGAGCTCCAGGTGGCCGATCCGGAGGGGCTGCTCGCGCGGGTGCGCCACGCGGGGGCGGTGTTCCTGGGCCGTCACACCCCCGAGGTGGTGGGGGACTACGTGGCGGGCCCCAACCACGTGCTGCCGACCGGCGGCACCGCGCGCTTCTCCTCGGCCCTCAGCACCGAGGACTTCGTGACGCGGCTGAGCGTGATCGAGTATTCACGGGAAGGGCTGGCCGAGGCGGGGCCGCACGTGGCCGAGCTGTCCCGCGTGGAGGGCCTGGACGGACACGGCGCGGCGGCGGCGGTGCGCCTCGCGCGCGCGGGAGGCGACAGATGACCGGGGAGCGGGGAGCGCCGGAGCCGGCGATCGCGCGGCAGAGCCGCGTCGAGCGCAACACCAAGGAGACGCAGATCGTCCTGACCCTCAACCTGGACGGCACCGGCGCGGCCAAGATCGAGACCGGCATCCCGTTCTTCAACCACATGCTCGAGGCGTGGTCCAGGCACGCGCTGATGGATCTCACGGTGGAAGCCAAGGGCGACCTCGACGTGGATCTCCACCACACGGTGGAGGACGTGGGCATCTGCCTCGGCTGGGCACTGCGCGAGGCGGTCGGAGACAAGAAGGGGATCGTGCGCTACGGGGCCTCGTTCCTGCCCATGGACGAGGCGCTGCTGCACGCCGCGGTGGACATCTCGGGCCGGCCCTACCTGGTGTTCAACGTGCCGCTCCAGCGGACGCGGATCGCCCGCTTCGACCTGGACCTGGTGAAGGACTTCTTCCGGGCGGTGGCGGTCAACGCGGAGATCACCCTGCACCTGAACATGCACTACGGCGAGAACCTGCACCACATCGCGGAGGCCACCTTCAAGGCGGCCGGCCGCGCCCTCGCCGAGGCCACCCGCCTGAGCCCCCGGATCGCCGGGGTCCTCTCGACGAAGGGCAGCCTGTGAGCCGCGGCGGGTTGCCGCGACCGGAAGGACGCCCCGATGAGCGCCAGAGGCGCGAAGAGGCCAGATCGCAGCCCGATCTCTTCCACGCACACGGACTGAGAAAGAGAAGCTTCCGGTAGACCGGGCGCAGACCAAGAGACACAGCGGACATGATCGCGATCGTGGACTACGGGCGCGGCAATCTCGGCAGCGTGGAGAAGGCCTTCGCGCGCGTCGGCATGGCGGCCGTGGTCACGCAGGATCCCGCGGTGGTGGACCGCGCGGAGGCGGTGGTGCTGCCGGGGGACGGGGCCTTTCACGACGCGATGGGGAGCCTGCAGGCCCTCGGGCTCATCGAGCCGCTGCGCGCCTGCTTCGACCGCGCGCGGCCGTTCCTCGGGATCTGCCTGGGCTATCAGCTCCTCTTCTCGGAGAGCGAGGAGTTCGGTCAGGGCAAGGGCCTCGACGTGATCCCGGGAGCGGTGCGGCGCTTCCCGGCGGGGCTCAAGGTGCCGCACATGGGCTGGAACCAGGTCGAGCACCGGGGCGACCTGCGGCTCTTCGACGGGATCCCGAGCGGGGCGCACTTCTACTTCGTGCACTCCTACTACCCGGAGACGACCGACCCGTCGCTCCGCGTGGCGACCTGCACCTACGGGATCACGTTCCCGGCCGCGGTCGCCCGGGGGCCGCTCTTCGCCACCCAGTTTCACCCCGAGAAGAGCCAGCGCTGGGGGATCCGCATGCTCGAGAACTTCGCGGCCTTCGTGCGCGACTCGCGCTGAGGATCGAGCGGGCCGAGGTGCAGCCGAAGGCGAGCCGAGGAGGCCATGAGCCGTGGTCGGGATGGGAGGTTGTTCGAGCGGGCCGAGGTGCAGCCGAAGGCGAGCCGAGGAGGCCATGAGCCGTCGTCGGGATGGTAGGTAGCCCAATGTTCGAGATCGTCCCCGCGGTCGACCTCAAGGCCGGACGCTGCGTGCGGCTCGTGCAGGGCCGGGCCGACGCGGAGACCGTCTTCTCCGACGATCCGGTGGCGATGGCGCGCCGCTGGGAGGCGTCGCGGGCGCGGCGGCTGCACGTGGTCGACCTCGACGGGGCCTTCGCGGGCCGGCCCGCCCAGACCGAGCTGGTGCGGGCGATGATCGCCGCGGTCCGGATCCCGGTGCAGGTTGGGGGCGGCCTGCGGGAGCTGGCCCACGTGGAGGCGGTGCTGGCCGCGGGGGCACGCTGGGCCATCGTGGGTACCCGGGCCGCGCTCGATCCCGCGTTCCTCGGCCGGGTCTGCGAGCGGTTCGGCGAGCAGGTCATGGTGGGCATCGACGCCGCGGACGGGCGCGTGGCGGTGGACGGCTGGACGCGGGTGCTCGAGCTGGATGCGATCGCCCTGGCGCGGGACGCGGCGGCGGCCGGGGCCGGGGGCATCGTCTACACCGACATCGGGCGCGACGGCACCCAGGCCGGCCCCAACCTCTGGAGCACGGAGGCGGTGGCCCGGGCCGCGGGCATTCCGGTGTTCGCCTCGGGCGGGGTGGGCTCGCTCGACGACATCCGGCAGCTCGCGACGGTGCCGGAGCTGGCGGGGGTGATCGTGGGGCGCGCCCTCTACAGCGGGGCGGTGGATCTCGCCGCCGCGCTCGCCGAGGTGCGGTAGGCCCCCATGCTCTGCAAGCGGCTGATCCCGTGCCTCGACGTGAAGGACGGGCGGGTGGTGAAGGGCGTCCGCTTCGTCGATCTTCGCGACGCGGGCGATCCGGTGGCCGCCGCGCTGGCCTACGACGCCCAGGGGGCCGACGAGCTGGTGTTCCTCGACATCACCGCCTCGCACGAGCAGCGCGCCACCATGCTCGACGTGGTCCGGCGCACCGCCGAGGGCATCTACATGCCGCTCACGGTCGGCGGCGGGATCCGGTCGCTTGAGGACATCCGCACCCTGCTGCGCGCGGGCGCCGACAAGGTGTCGCTGAACACCGCCGCGGTGGAGCGGCCGGCCCTGGTCGCGGAGGCGGCGCGGGCCTTCGGCAGCCAGTGCATCGTGGTCGCGATCGATGCTCGGCGAGGTGCCGCCGAAGGCGGAAGTGAGGCTCCCCGTGGGATGCCCTCCTGGCACGTCTACACCCACGGTGGCCGACGGCCCACCAGACGCGACGCGGTCGCGTGGGCGAAGGAGGTGGAAGACCTCGGGGCCGGCGAGATCCTGCTGACCAGCATGGATCGCGACGGCACCGGCCTCGGCTACGACCTCGAACTGACCCGCGCGGTCTCGGAGGCGGTGTCGGTGCCGGTGATCGCCTCGGGCGGGGTGGGACGGCTGGAGCACCTGCGCGAGGGCGTGGTCGAGGGACGCGCCGACGCGGTGCTGGTCGCCTCGCTCTTCCACTTCGGCCGGCACACGGTGGCCGAGGCCAAGCAGTACCTCCACGAGCACGGAGTTCCGGTGAGGCTCGGGCCGTGAGCCTGCGGGAGGAGCTCAGGTGGGACGCGCAGGGGCTGATCCCGGCGGTGGTGCAGGACACCGAGTCCGGCCAGCTCTTGATGGTGGCGTGGATGAGCCCGGAAGCCCTCGAGGCCACCCGGCGCTCGGGCCTCACCCACTTCTGGTCGCGCTCCCGCAGCACGCTCTGGCGCAAGGGCGAGACCTCGGGGCACGCCCAGCACGTGGACGGCATCTACGCCGACTGCGACCGGGACACCCTCCTGGTCCAGGTGCACCAGGACGGGGTGGCCTGCCACACCGGCGCCCGGAGCTGCTTCTTCACGCGGCTCGACGGGGCCGGCGGGGAGCCGGCGTCCGGGTCGGCGGGGCCGGCCATGCTGGAGGTTCTCGAGCGGGTGCTCGAGTCCCGGAAGGCGGTGCCGCCCCCGGGCTCCTACGTGGCGGGGCTGCTCGCGAAGGGCCAGCCCCAGATCTGCCGGAAGATCGGCGAGGAGGCGGCGGAGGTGATGACGGCCGCCCTCGGCGGCGAGGGCGACGAGCGCGTGGTCTCCGAGGTCGCGGACCTCTGGTTCCACACCATGGTCCTCCTGACCGCCCGGGGCATCCCCCTGCGCCGCGTCTTCCAGGAGCTGGCCCGCCGGCAGCCGCCAGGCCCGTGACCGGCCGCGCGCGCGCTCTGCCCGCGCTCATCCTCCTGGCCGTGGCCGGCTGCGCGACGGGGACGGGACGAATCGAGAACGGCATGTTCCACTCGGCGAAGGGCTACCGCGTGACGCTGCCGCCCGCAGGCTGGCGGGTGGAGACCGGCCCCCGGGCCGACCTCGCGCTCCAGAGCGAGGCGGGGCCGAGCGGCATGGTGGTGGACGCCACCTGCGGCGGCCGCGAGGTGCGGCGGCCGCTCGACGTGCTCACCCGGCACCTCACGTTCGGCCTCACCAGGCGGGACGTCCTGGAGGACGGGCCGGTCACGGTGGCGGGCCGGGAAGGGGCGCACTCGGTGGTGCGCGGTCGGGCGGACGGGCACGACGTCACGGTGGAGGCGCTGGTGATGCGCGCGGGGCCGTGCGTGCACGACTTCCTGTACGTGGCGCCGAGCGAGAGCTTCGGGGCCGGGCGGCCCGCGTTCCGGGCCGTGGTCGAGAGCTTTGCGCTGGAGACGCCGCGATGATCATGGCGAAGGACCTGCGGACCCACCTGCGGGAGACCGCCATCTGGTACGGCGGCCTCGGGCTCCTCACGATGCGGGTGTTCCGCAACCTGACCCTGCCGCCGTCCTACTTCTGGCTGGTCGCCCGCGAGATCGACATCATCGGGGTGCGCTCGCTCGTGGTGGCCCTGACCGCCGCGCTCTTCACCGGCATGGTCCTGGCCCTGCAGACCGCGGTGAACATGGCCCGCTTCGGTGCCGAGAACTACGTGGGCCCGGTGGTGGCGCTGTCGATCCTGCGCGAGCTGGGGCCGGTGCTCACCGCGATCCTGGTCGGCGGCAAGGTGGCCTCGGGCATCACCGCCGAGCTGGGCTCGATGAAGGTCACCGAGCAGATCGACGCCCTGCGCGCGCTCGGGGTCAACTACGTCAAGAAGCTGATCGTCCCCCGGCTCATGGCCGCCCTGCTCGTGTTCCCGCTCGTCACCATCCTCGCCGACGGAATGGGGCTGTTCGGGGGTATGCTGATCGCCGTGTTCGACCGCAACGTCGACGCGTATCTGTACTGGAACACGATCGCCTACTGGGTGGTCCTGAAGGACTTCCTGACCGGCCTCGGCAAGAGCGTGGTCTTCGGCGCGCTGGTCACCCTGATCGGCTGCTACAACGGTCTCGTCACCGAGGGCGGCACCGAGGGGCTCGGCCGCTCGACCACCGCGACCGTGGTGCAGGTGGCGATGGGGGTGATCATCTCGGACTTCTTCATCACCCGGCTCTTCCTCTTCATCTACTGGTGATGACGACGCCCCCGCCGCTGGTCGAGCTCCGGAAGGTCTCCAAGTCGTTCGGGGACAATCGCGTCCTGCGCGGCGTGAGCCTGGCCCTGGCCAAGGGGACGATCCTGGCGGTCATGGGGGGCAGCGGCAGCGGCAAGACCGTGCTCCTGCGCATCGCCTCGGGCCTGCTGCCGCCCGACGCGGGGGAGGTCGCCCTCTTCGGCACCCGCATCGACCTGATGAGCGAGGAGGCCATGCTCCCGCTCAGACGGCGCACCGGCTTCGTGTTCCAGGGCGCGGCCCTGTTCGATTCCCTGTCCGTCTTCGAGAACGTGGCCTACCCGCTGCGCGAGCACACCCGTCTGTCGCTGGGGGAGATCACGGATCGCGTGCACCACTTTCTCGAGCTGGTGGGTCTGCCCGAGACCGACGACCTGCTGCCCGCCGAGCTGAGCGGGGGCATGCGCAAGCGGGTCGGGATCGCGCGCGCGCTGGTCGTGGAGCCGGAGGTGGTGTTCTTCGACGAGCCCACCGCCGGCCTCGATCCCACCAACGCCAAGCTGGTGGCCCAGCTCATCGCCCAGCTCCGGACCGGCGTGTGTGACACCGCCATCGTGGTCACCCACGACGTGGAGTTCGCGGAGCTGGTGGCGGACCAGATGGCGATCCTGATGCACGGGCAGTTCGCGGATCAGGGCACCCCCGCCGAGATCCACCGCTCCGCCAATGTCGACGTGCGCCGGTTCCTGGCCGGCGAGCTGAGGGAGATCTGAGCGGTGGCCGACGATCGGCTCAGCCTGCAGATCCGCGTCGGGGCCTTCATCCTGTCCGGCCTGCTCGTCTTCTTCGCCATCATCTACCTGCTCGGGGCCCAGGCCCGCTACTTCGAGCGCAAGTACGACCTGGTGGTGGAGTTCACCGAGGTGGGGGGGCTCATCGAGGGGGCCACCGTGCGCCTGGCCGGCGTGCAGATCGGCCGCGTCACCTCGGTCGAGCTGCCCGCGCAGCCGGGCGGGAAGGTGCGGGTCACGCTCACGATCGCGCGGCGCTTCTCCGAGCGGATCCGGCGCGATTCCGCGGCCAAGATCACCACCCAGGGGCTCCTCGGAGACAAGATCGTGGAGATCAGCATGGGCACCACCGGGGCCCCCGCGCTCCGGCCCGGGGAGACGCTCACCACCCAGGAGCCGGTCGAGATGCAGGAGATGCTCAAGGTCGGGGCGGACACGCTCCAGACCGTGAAGGAGCTGGCGGCGAGCCTCAAGACCACCGCGGAGCGGGTGGACCGGATCGCCAAGGAAGTCGAGACGGGCAGGGGACTGGTCCACGCCCTGATCTACAACGAGCCGGAGGCGTTGACCCGGCTGAACGCGATCCTGACCCGCACCCAGGCCGTGCTGGCCCGCGTCGAGCAGGGCGATCACGCGGTGGGGGTGCTGCTCTCGCCGGAGAGCGGCAAGTCGGCCCGCGCGCTGCTCGCCGCGATGGATGCGATCGGCCGCACCGCCGAGAAGCTCGAGACCCGGGACAACCTCCTGTCGGCCCTGCTGCACGACCCGCAGTACAAGACGGTCGCCGACGACCTCCGCGTGGTCGCCAGGAACTTCCGCGACGTCTCCGAGCGCGTGGCCCAGGGCCAGGGCCTCCTCGGCCAGCTCACCCGGGACGGCCAGGACGGCGCCCTCGGCTCCCTCGGCGACGCCACCAGCGACTTCCGCGTCGCGATGGCCAACCTGCGCGCGGTGACCGACCGGCTCAAGCAGGGGGAGGGCACGGTCGGCGCGCTGCTGGATGATCCGACCGTGTACGAGAACCTCGTGCAGTTCCTCGAGGGCGCGCGGCGAAGCTTCCTCCTGCGGACGCTGATCCGCTCGACCATTGGTGCGGGCGGCGCCGGCAACGCCGGCAGCGACGCCTCGACCACGGGCGGGGGAGCCGGGCGCTGATGGCCCGCGAGCGCTCCACGTACCGCTGCCAGGAATGCGGCCTCGCCGCGCCCAAGCCCGGCACGTGCCCCGATTGCGCCCGGACCGGGCACTACGTGCAGCTCGTGGAGGAGCGGATCGCCCCCGCGCGCACCACCGCGCGGCCGGGGGTCGGCTCGAGCCGTCCCCAGCCCATCGGCGACATCCGCGACGACGGCGGTGGGCAGCGGGTCTCGAGCGGCCT
>DATIFV010000267.1:0-9404 GCA_035455085.1 Candidatus Methylomirabilota bacterium
ACAACGTTAGCCAGACATGGCGACCCGTCAGGTCATGGCGGCGGTCCTGACCGCCGCCGCGGCGGTGGCAGTCACGTTGTACCTGTGCCGCGCGGCGGCCGCTCACCCGCGGACCAGCAGCACCAGGCCCGAGATGAAGAGCACCGCGAACACCACGCGGCGGAAGCGCGCGCGATCGAGCCGGCTGAAGAGCAGCATCCCCGTCGCGAGCCCGGCCACCGCGGGCACCGCGTAGAGCCAGGCGAGGCGCCAGATCTCGCGGTCGAGCAGCCCGGCCCACCAGTAGCCGGTCGTGATCACGGCCTGGTTCACGAGGAGGAAGGCCTGGATGTTGGCCTTCATCGTGCGCGGGCTCCAGCCCTGCGCCGCCGCGTAGAGGATCACCGGCGGGCCCGGCGTGCCGACCGCCCCGCCCAGCACGCCCGCGGCCAGCCCGGCGCCGAATCCCCACGTGCGGCCGTGCAGGCGCTCGGGGTAGAGCCCGAGCCACTCGAGCGCCACGATCGCGAGCAGGACGAGGCCGATCAGGCGCTTGAGCACGTCGGGCGGCAGCGCGGCGAGGAGCCAGATGCCGGCCGGCGTGGCCACGATGCTGCCGACCACCAGCTCCGCCATGCCGTGCAGCGTGAAGTCGCGGCGCAGCGGGATGAAGATGACCACGATGAACACGGTCGCGTACAGGGTGATCAGCACCACCGCGGTCTGGGGCGGCATCAGGAAGGGCAGGAAGGCGAGCGAGACGAGGCCGATGCCGAAGCCGGCCAGGCCCTGGACGAAGCACGCGGCCGCGATGACGAGCGCGCCCACCGCCCAGGCGAGGGACAACGAGGCCGAGCCTAGAACTTGGTGGGCCAGCCGGCGAGCCGGTGCCGGCCGACGGCGGTGCGCGTGCGCGCCTGGGCGAGGAAGCGGACGACCACGTCGCGGGTGTCGGCGGGATCGATCACCTCGTGGACGAGGTGCCGCGCCGCCGCCCCGTAGGGGAGCGTGTCGAGCTCCCACTGGGCGAGCAGCTCCCGGCGCCGCGCCGCGCGCTCGTCGGGCGGAAGCCCGGCCAGCTCCGCCCCGTGGACCACGTTGACGCCGGTGGCCGGGTCCATGAAGGACATCTCCGCGGTGGGCCAGGCGACGAGCAGGTCCGCGTAGCCGCCGCCGCCCATGTTGAAGTAGGCCTGGCCGTAGGTCTTGCGCACGATGATGGACACCCGCGGCACCGTGACCATGCCGAGCGCCTCCATCCAGGTGATGATCTTGCCGGCCACCCGCCGACGCTCCGCGTCGCGCCCGATGAAGAAGCCGGGGATGTCGTGCAGGAACACGAGCGGGATGTTGAAGGAGTCGCAGAGCGCGAGGAAGGAGACGGCCTTGTCGCAGCCGTCGGCGTCGCAGGCGCCGCCTTTCTGGATGGGCTGGCTGGCCACGAAGCCGACCACGTGGCCGCCCATGCGGGCGAGCGCGGTGATCAGGCTCCGGCCGAAGCGCTCCTTGACCTGGAAGATCTCCCCGCCGTCGGCCAGCCGCCGCAGCACCCGCGTCATGTCGTAGGCGCGGTTGCGCGCTTCCGGCACCAAATCGGCGATGGTGGCCATCTCGGCTCCCGAGCCCGCCGGCACCTCTGCCGCGGGCGGCGCCCTCCGGTTGTGGGAGGGCAGGTAGGAGAGGAGCCGCTTCACCAGGGCCAGGCACTCGTCCTCCGTCTCGCCGACCACGTCGGCGAAGCCGGTCTCCTCCGCGTGCACCTTCGCGCCGCCCAGCTCCTCGGGCGAGATCTTCTCGCCGGTGGCCAGCTCGAGCACCCGCGGGCCGGAGACCGCCATCGAGGCGCCCTGCAGCATCACCACGAAGTCGGAGAGGCAGGCGTTCCAGGTGGGCAGGCCGTAGGCCTGGCCGAGCACCGCGGTCACCATCGGCACGCGGCGGCGGCGCGTGCCGTAGTAGGTGGAGTTGCCGAAGGAGGCGATGCCCGAGGCGCCCATGATGTCGGGCATGCGCGCACCGCCCGCCTCGGCCAGGTAGACGACCGGCATGCCCCGGCGCGCGGCCAGGTGCTTGAGTAGGGCCTCCTTGGTCGAGGCCACCCGGCTCGAGGTCGCGGCCAGGACCGTGAAGTCGTTGGAGCAGACCACCACCGGCCGGCCGTCGATCCGGCCGAAGCCGGCCACCTTGGAGTCGGCCGGGGTCTCGGCCTCCATGCCCGGCACGTCGGAGGTGTTGAAGGTGCCCACCTCCTGGAAGGAGCCGGGGTCGAGCAGCCGCTCCACCCGCTCGCGGGCGTTGAGCGACCCGGCGGCCCGGCGACGCGCCAGCCGCTCGGGCCCGCCCATGCCGCGCGCCTTCGCGCGCCGCGCGTGGAAGTCCTTCATCCGCTCGTCCCAGGCCATGGCGGCGGCATTGTAGCAGCCTCTCGCCATTGCCGAGGCGCTTGGGTACACTGCGGGGGCACGATTCCCAGCCACGCCATCGGAGGCAGCGCGCGATGAAGCACCACAAGGTCTACCGCACCGAGCTCACCCCCGTGAGCTTTCTCACCCGCAGCGCCTACGTGTTCCCCGACAAGACCGCGGTGGTGCACGACCGGCGCCGCTACACGTACCGGCAGCTCGGCGAGCGGGTGAACCGGCTGGCCTCGGCGCTCCGCAAGGCCGGCATGGGCAAGCACGACCGCGTGGCCTTCATCTGCCCGAACATCCCGGCCATGCTCGAGGCCCACTACGGGGTGCCCGCGGCCGGCGGCATCCTGGTGGCGATCAACACCCGCCTGTCCTCGGACGAGATCGGCTACATCCTCCAGCACTCGGGCGCGACGTTCCTGTTCGTGGACGCCGAGCTCGCGGGGCTGATCAAGCCGCTCGACCTCAAGGGCCTGCGCATCGTCCGGGTGGACGACACCGGCGCCGCCGGGGATCCCTACGAGGACTTCCTGGCCGGCGGCTCCCCGGAGCCGGTCGAGAGCTGGCTCGAGGACGAGGAGGAGACCATCGCGATCAACTACACCTCGGGCACGACCGGCCGGCCCAAGGGCGTGATGTACTCGCACCGCGGGGTGTGGGTGAACGCGGTCGGCGAGATCGTCGAGACCGCGATGAGCTTCGACACCAAGTACCTCTGGACCTTGCCCATGTTCCACTGCAACGGCTGGTGCTTCACCTGGGCGGTGACCGCGGTGGCCGGGACGCACGTCTGTCTCCGCAAGGTCGATCCGGGCCGCATCTGGGAGCTGATCGACGGCGAGGGCATCACCCACTACAACGGCGCCCCCACCGTGCAGATCGGCGTGGTGAACGACCCCAAGGCTCACAAGCTGGTGCGCCCGGTGACGGTGACGGTCGCGGGCGCGCCGCCCTCGCCCACGCTCCTCGGCAAGCTCAAGGAGCTCGGGTTCCGGCCGGTGCACGTCTACGGGCTCACCGAGACCTACGGGCCGCACACCGTCTGCGGCTGGCACGCGGAGTGGGACGGGCTGCCCACCGAGGAGCAGGCGCGCCTGGCCGCGCGCCAGGGCCAGGGCTACGCCCTGTTCGATCTCGTGCGGGTGGTGGACGGGGAGATGCGCGACGTGCCGCGCGACGGCGAGACCCTGGGCGAGGTGATCATGATCGGCAACAACGTGGCCAAGGGCTACTACGAGCAGCCCGACGCGACCGCCGAGGCCTTCCGGGGCGGCTGGTTCCACTCCGGCGACATCGGGGTCTGGCACCCGGACGGCTACATCGAGCTGCGCGACCGCAAGAAGGACATCATCATCTCGGGCGGCGAGAACATCTCCACCATCGAGGTCGAGCAGTGCGTGGCCCGGCATCCGGCGGTGATGGAGTGCGCGGTGGTGGCGATCCCGGATGAGAAGTGGGGCGAGCGGCCCAAGGCCTTCGTCACCCTCAAGCCGGGGCAGCAGGCCACTGAGCCCGAGATCATCGAGTTCTGCAAGCAGCACATCGCCCACTTCAAGGCGCCGGCCGCCGTCGAGTTCGGCGAGCTGCCCAAGACCTCGACCGGCAAGATCCAGAAGTTCGTGCTGCGCGACCGCGAGTGGAAGGGCCGGGCCAAGCGGATCAACTAGCCTCGATGCGCATCGGGATCCTCGATCAGTCGCCGGTGCGCAGCGGCGGCACCGCCGCCGACGCGGTGCACGAGACGCTCGAGCTGGCTCGCGCCGCCGATCGCTGGGGCTACCACCGGTACTGGCTGGCCGAGCACCACTCGACTCCCGGCCTGGCCGGGGCGAGCCCGGAGGTGCTGATCGCCCAGGTGGCCGCGGTGACCACCCGCATCCGCGTGGGCTCGGGCGGCGTGATGCTGCCGCACTACAGCGCGCTCAAGGTCGCCGAGCAGTTCCGCATGCTGGAGACGCTCCATCCCGGCCGCATCGATCTCGGCATCGGCCGCGCCCCCGGCAGCGACCAGCGGACCGCGCGCATCCTGCGACACGGCCCGGGCGCGCTCGGCATCGAGCACTACCCACGGCAGATCCAGGACCTCGTCGCCTTTCTCCACGACGACCTGCCCGCCGAGCACCCCTGGCGCGGCGTGCACGCCATGCCCGCGGGGCCGGGCTGTCCCCAGGTTTGGCTCCTGGGCTCGAGCGACGAGAGCGCGCTGCTCGCCGCGGAGCTCGGCCAGGCCTTCTGCTTCGCGCACTTCATCAACGAGCGGGGGGGCGCCGAGGTCACGCGCGCCTACCGCGCGCGCTTCTGCCCCTCGCGCGACCTGGCCGCGCCGCGCAGCAGCGTGGCCGTCTTCGCGGTCTGCGCGGAGACGGAAGGCGAGGCGCGCCGGCTGGCCCGCAGCCGCGACCTCTTCATCGTGCGGCTGTACACCGGCCGGCCCGGGCCGTATCCGTCGGTGGAGGATGCCGAGCGCTATCCCTACAACGCCCAGGAGCTGGCCATCGCCCAGCACGCGAGCCGGCGCAGCGTGGTGGGCACGCCCCAGCAGGTGCGCGAGCGCCTGCTCGCCATGGCCGCCGACTTCCAGGCCGACGAGCTGATCGTGGTCACGATCACCCACGACTTCAAGGCGCGCCTGCGCTCCTACGAGCTCCTGGCCGACGCCTTCGAGCTGGAGAGAACGACATGAGCCTGCGGCTGGCCCTGCACACGTGGACCCTCGACACCACCCCCCTCGCGGAGGCCCTCGCCGTCGTCCGGAAGACGGGCTGGGACGCCGTGGAGCTCCGCCGCCTCGACTTCGAGCGCGCGGCCAAGGCCGGCCAGTCGGCCGAGCAGGTGATGGACCTGGTGCGCGCCTCCGGCCTGCCGGTGGCCTGCGTGGGGGTGGAGCTCGGGTGGGTCTGGGCCGCCGGCCCCGAGCGGGCGCGCCTGCTACGGGTGTTCGCGGAGCAGGCCGCGCGGGCCAAGGCGCTCGGCTGCGCCACCATCATGAGCCCGGTGGACCGCGGCCGGGGCGACGTGGGAGAAGCCGCGCGCAGCATTCGAGAAGTCGGCGACATCGCGAGCGAGCACGGGGTGCGCCTGGCCGTCGAGTTCAACTCCCAGTGCGAGCAGCTCAACGCGCTCGGGCCCATGCGCGAGGTGATGGCGCGGGCCGGCCATCCCCAGACCGGGCTCCTGCTCGACACCTACCACCTCGGCCGCACCGGCGCCGTCCCGCGCGCCCTGGACGACGTGCGGCCGGGGGAGATCGCCTACGTGCAGTACAGCGACGTGCCCCGCACCGGGCTCGAGCCGGGCAAGGCCCTGGACCGCCTGCCGCCGGGGCAGGGGAGCGTGCGGTTCAAGGAGTTCTTCGCCGCGGTCCTCCGCAAGGGCTACGCCGGCTACGCGAGCTACGAGGCGCCCAACCCCGCCGCCTGGAAACGCCCGGCGGAGGACGTGGCCCGAGAGGCCCTCGCCGCCACCCGCGCGGTGCTGCCCTAGCCCCGGCCGGGGCTAGAGAGGAAAGCTCATGCGATACAGGAAGCGCGCGATGATCGTTGCGGCGCAGCCGGAGGCCACCGAGGCCGGCGCCGACATCCTGAAGGCCGGAGGCAACGCGGTGGACGCCGCCATCGCCTGCGCCTTCGTGCAGGGCGTGGTGGATCCGCTGATGTGCGGTGTCGCCGGCTTCGGCAGCTGCGGCATCGCCATGCCCGCGGCCGGCTTCCACGGCTACATTGACTTCCACGCGCCCGCCCCGCTCGCGGTGCGCCCCGACATGTGGGCCGACCGCATCGAGTCGGAGGCGCGTGACGGTTACGGCTTCATCCTGCGCGGCCGCGTCAACGACATCGGCTACCAGGCGGTCTGCGCCCCGGCCAGCCTGCGCGCCTACCGGGACGCACACCGCGAGCACGGGCGGCTGCCCTGGGAGCAGATCCTGGAGCCGGCCATCGGGTGGGCGGAGGGCGGCTGGACGGTGCGCCCGCACGTGGGCTCCTGGTGGGCCGAGGACGGGCAGATGGGCCGGGCCGCGAACCACGAGCGCCTGGCCTTCACGCCGGCCTCGCGGGCACTGTACTGCCGAGCGGACGGCACCCCCAAGCGGGTGGGCGATCGCGTGGTGAACCGCGACCTGGGCCAGACGCTCAGGCTCATCGCCAAGCACGGCGACGTCGTCTTCTACGAGGGCGAGATCGCCCACGCCATCGTGGAGGACATGCGGGCGCACGGCGGCCTGCTCACCGCCGAGGACCTGCGCGGCTGGCGCACCGCCCGCAACGCCCCGCTCTGGACCGCCTACCGCCGCTACCGGGTGTCGAGCAACCAGCCGCCCGGCGGAGGTGTCATGCTGCTCCAGATGCTGAACATCCTCGAGCAGTTCCCGCTCGCCGAGCTCGAGCACAACTCGGCCGCCTACCTGCGGGTGGTCGTCGAGGCCATGAAGCGCGCCACCATCGACAAGGACCGCCACGTGGGCGATCCCCGCTTCGTGCCGGTGCCGGTGGAGCGGCTCGCCGGCAAGGCCTACGCGGCGGAGCTGGCCGCGGAGATCCGCGCCGGCAAGAAAGCCGACGTGCCGCGCTTCAACGCGGGCGCCCCGGTCAAGGACACCACCCACGTGTCGGTCATCGACGCCGACGGCAACTGCGTGAGCATGACCCACTCGCTCGGCATGCCCTCGGGCGTGATCACGCCGGGCCTCGGCTTCATGTACAACGGCTGCATGGGGGTCTTCGACCCGCGCCCCGGCCGGGCCGGCAGCCTGGCTCCCGGCAAGGCGCGCTTCAGCTCGGTGGTGCCGTCGATCGTGTGGGAGGCGGACCGGCCCCACCTGATCATCGGGGCCCCGGGCGCGACCCAGATCGCGATGGGGGTCCTGCAGGTCCTGCTGAACGCGCTCGACTTCGACATGACCATGGTGGAGGCGGTGAGCGCCCCGCGCTTCTCGGCCACCAGCAACGCCATCGACGTGTCCAACCGGATCCCGCGCGGGGTGGAGCGGGAGCTCCAGACGATGGGCTACGAGGTCGTGCGCAGCCCCAATACCTACGGGTTCGCGGCGGTCCACGCCATCCGGGTGCATGCCGACGGGCTCGACGGCGGCGCCGACCCCGGCCACGACGGCATCGTGCTGGCGGTGTAGCGGGGCCGGAACCGCCGGGGCGTGACGATCACGGCGAGAGCGGCGCTGGAGCGCCTCCGGGAGGGGAACGCGCGCTTCGTCTCCGACGCGGGCCGCAGCCGCGACCGCCTCGGGCGCAGTCGCGGCGAGGCGGCCGCGAGCCAGGCGCCGTTCGCGATCGTGCTCGGATGCTCCGATTCGCGGGTGCCGGTGGAGATCGTCTTCGACCAGGGCTTCGGCGACCTGTTCGTCATCCGCGTCGCCGGCAACATCGTGGCCTCCTCCCAGGTGGGCAGCGTCGAGTTCGCCGCGGCGCGGTTCGGGACCCGGCTGGTGGTGGTCCTCGGCCATTCCGCGTGCGGGGCGGTCCTGGCGACCCTGGACGAGCTCCGGCAGCCGGCCGGGGGCCAGTCCCGGAATCTGCGCTCGATCGTCGACCGGATCCGGCCGGCCGTGGAAGCGCTGCTGACCACGGAGCTCCGGCACGACCCGGAGGCGCTGGTGCGGCACGCGGTCCGGGCCAACATCCGCGCCGCCGCCAACCAGCTGCGCTATGGATCCTCGATTCTCGAGCAGCTGATCCAGGCGGACGGGCTCGTCGTGGTCGGCGCCGAGTACTCGCTCGAGACCGGGGTCGTCGAGTTCTTCGACGGGGCGCCGGACTGACTCGCGGCTCCTCCTCAGCGCGCGGTGCGGGTGACGCCCGCGGCCAGGAGCCCCGCGACCTCGTCCGCGCCGAGGCCGACCTCGCGCAGGATCTCCTCGCTGTGCTCGCCCAGCCGCGGCGGCAGGCGCCGGATGGCGCCCGGGGTCTTGCCGTAGGTGGCCGGGATCCCGGGCAGGCGCATCGGGCCCTCGCTCGGGTGCTCGACCATCTGCCAGAAGCCGACCGCCTCCAGGTGCGGGTCGTGCAGCAGCGACTCGAGCGTGTTGACGCTCATCGCGGGAATGTTGCGCCGGTCGAGCTCGGTGAGCCATTCCGCGTTCGTCCGGGTGAGGGCGATCTGCGCCAGCTCCGCGTACAGGATCTCGATGTGCCGAAGGCGCGTCGAGAGGGTCTTGAAGCGCGGGTCCTCGAGCAGGTCCTGGCGCTTCGCGAGGGCGAAGAAGTCCCGCCAGTTCTGGTCGGTGTAGGGCAGGATCGCCAGGTAGCCGTCCTTGGTCCTGAAGGGGCGCCGGTTCGGGTTGAGGATCCGCTTGTAGCCGATGGTCTCCTGGGGCGGGGTGAAGGTCTCCCCGTAGAGGTGCTCGACCATCACCCAGGCGGCCATGCTTTCGAACATCGGCACCTCGACCTCCTGGCCCTCGCCGGTGCGGGCCTTGTGGTAGAGGGCGGCGAGCACCGCGGCCAGCAAAGTCATCGAGCTCGACTTGTCGGCCACGATCGTCGGCACGTAGCGCGGCTCCCCCACGATCGAGGCCTGCAGGGAGGCCAGGCCGGAGGCGGCCTGGATGATGTCGTCGTAGGCCGGCTTGTCGCCGTAGGGGCCGGCGGCCCGGAAGCCGTAGGTGCCGACGTACACCAGGCCCGGGTTGGCCGCTCTGAAAATCTCGTACGACATCCCCAGGCGTCGTGCCGCCTGCGGGCGATAGTTGTGCAGGAGCACGTCGGCGCGCGCGGCGAGCCGGTGCAGCACGCGCCGCCCGGCCTCCTGCTTGAGATCGAGCACGATCGAGCGCTTGTTGCGGTTGACCGCGAGGTAGAAGGCGCCCATGCCGGGGTTCTTCATCGGGCCGAGCTGCCGCGTGGTGTCGCCCTCGGGCGGCTCGACCTTGATGACGTCGGCGCCGAGGTCGCCCAGCTGCTGGGCCGCCCACGGGCCCAGCACCACGGTCGTGCAGTCCACCACGCGGACGCCGCTGAGCGGTCCGGACAACGGGAACGCCCTCCGGCTAGGCGCCCCCGG
>DATIFV010000268.1:0-3020 GCA_035455085.1 Candidatus Methylomirabilota bacterium
CTTGCGAACCGCGGTGGTCTGGAGCTTCGTGGTGTCCGATCCCGCGTTGGGCTCGGTGACCCCGAAGGCCTGCAGGCGCAGCTCGCCGGTGGCGATCTTGGGCAGGTACTGCTTCTTCTGCTCCGCGGAGCCGTGCCGGAGCACGGTGCCCATGATGTACATCTGGGCGTGGCAGGCCGCCGCGTTGCCGCCCGAGCGATTGATCTCCTCGAGGATCAGCGCGGCCTCCATGATGCCGAGCCCGCCCCCGCCGTACTCCTCCGGGATGAGCACCGCGAGGTAGCCGGCCTTGGTCAGCTCGTTGACGAAGGCCTCCGGATACTCGCGCCGGGTGTCGAGGTCACGCCAGTACTCCGCGGAGTACTGCTTGCAGAGGTCGTGGACCGCGGTCCGGAGCGCCTTCTGCTCGTCGGTGAGGACGAAGGTCATGTCCGCCATGTCTATCTCCCGGTGAACCGCGGCTTGCGCTTCTCGTTGAAGGCGCGGACGCCCTCGAGGCGGTCCTCGGTGGTCACGGTGTTGTTGTAGGCCTCGATGGCCAGCGCCATGCCGGTCTCGAGATCGGTCTCGCCGCCCCAGTTCACCGCCTTCTTGGCCTGGCGCACCGCGATGGGCCCATTGTCCGCGATGGCGGCCGCGATCTCCAGGGCCTTCGCCCGCGCCTGGCCCGCCGGCACCACGTGATTGACGAGCCCGATGGCCTTGGCCTCCCGCGCGTCCACCCGGCGGCCGGTGAAGATCATCTCCTTGGCCATCGGGGCGCCCACGATGCGGGGCAGGAGCTGGGTGCCGCCCACGCCCGGGAAGATCCCGCGGGTGACCTCGGGAACCGCGAAGACCGCGGTCTCCCCGCACACCACGAAGTCGGAGAGCACCGCCAGCTCGCAGCCGCCGCCCATCGCGAAGCCCTCCACCGCCGCGATCACCGGCACCGGGCAGTGGAGCACGCCCGCGGCGGCCGCCTCGAAGATGACGTGCTGGGCGCGCCACGCCTCGTCGGTCATGCCTAGGCGCTCCTTGAGGTCGCCGCCCACGCAGAAGGCCTTGGCGCCCGCCCCGGTGAAGACCACCGCGCGCACTGCCTTGTCCCAGCGCACGCCCTCGAAGCAGCGCAGCAGGTCCTCGCCCATCGCGGTATTCATGGCGTTGAGCGCCTCGGGGCGGTTGAGCTCCACGGTGACCACGTGGCCCTCGGCCGACGCGGTGACGTTCAGCGTCCTATAGCTGGATGACATGGCGCTCCGCCAGATCCCGGATGGTGGCCGCGTCGTAGCCGAGCTCGGCGAGCACCTCCGTGGAGTGCTCTCCGAGCAGCGGCGGACCCCGGGCCGGCGCGGGCCGCTCGCCGTCCCACTTGATCGGCAGTGCCACCGCGCGGTAGTCGGGGACCCGCGGGTGCTTCACCGCGGGGAGCATGCCGCTCGCCTCGGTCTGCGGCTCGGTGGCGACCTGGTCCATGGTCGACACGCGCGCCGACGGCACGCCCGCCTGCTGGAGCCGGTCCAGGACGTGGGCCGCGGTCAGGCCGCGCGTCACCCCCGCGAGCGCCTCCTGCAGGGCCGCGCGGTGCTCGACGCGGTGGGGGTTGTCCACGAAGCGCCCGTCGCGGGCCAGCTCCGGCACGCCGAGCGCGGAGGTGGCCTTGACGAAGAGGGCGTCGGAGGCGGCCGCGATCATCACCCAGCCGTCCGAGACCGGGAACGCCTCGTAGGGTACGATCATCGCGGTGCCCGAGCCCTGCGGCCGCGGAACCTCGCCGGTCGCGAAGTAGTGGCTCATCTGGAAGACCGACCACGCGAGCGCGGTGTCGAAGAGCGCGGTGGTCACGAGCGCGCCCTTGCCGGTGCGATCGCGCTCGCGCAGCGCGGCCAGGATGCCCATGACCGCCCACATGCCGGTGCCCATGTCCACCACCGAGACCGGCACGCGCGCGGGCGGCTGGCCGGGATGGCCGTTGATCGACATGATCCCGCCGTAGGCCTGCATCAGCGGATCGTATCCGGGGCGGTCCTTGAGCGGGCCCTCGGTGCCGAACGCGGTCACCGAGCAGTACACCAGGCGCGGGTTCAGCGCGGCGAGCCGCGGCCAGCCGAGGTCGAGCTCCTCCGCCGCTCCCGCCCGCAGCGACTGCACGAACACGTCCGCGCGGGCGAGGAGCCGCTCCAGGACCGCGCGCCCGTCGACGGCCTTGAGGTCGACCGCGAGGCTCCGCTTGTTGCGGTTCACGCTCATGAAGGTGGCGCTCTCCCGGCCCCAGAAGGGCGGCGCCCAGGCGCGCGCGTCGTCCCCGCGGCCGAGCCGCTCGACCTTGACGACCTCGGCCCCCATGTCCCCCAGGATCTGGGTGCAGTAGGGGCCGGCCACGTTCTGGGTCAGATCGGCGACGAGGAGCCCGGCGAGGGGAGCGTTCATGGGGGATCGATTATAGCCGGTTCCCCGCGCCGCGGGCGGCCGCCTAGAGACTGGCCCGGCGCGCCTCGTGGTACTTCTGCAGCTCGCGGTTGGCGTGCATCACGGCCTCGAGCCGCTCGGCCACCTCGCCGACCCGGCCGCCCGGGATCGTGAAGTACAGCTCGTCCTCGCCCATCCCGGTGTACACCCGGTTGCCGATGCAGCCGAGGCTGGTCACGCCCCCGGGCCCCTCGAGGACCGCGGGGATCATCGCGCAGGCGGGGCGGCCCATCGCGGCGCGGTCGCCCTCGAGGCCGGCCGCCCGCGCAGCCTCGGCCACCAGCATGATCTGGCGCGCGCGCCCCCGCACCAGCACCACGTCGGGCGGCGTGGGCGTCTCGGCCAGCGGGGCATAGACCGCGACCCGGAGCGGCTCGTTCCGCCGCGGCAGCGCGCCGACCTCCTCCCTGCGGATGTACTGCAGGCCCACCATGGTGCCGACCACGCCTTCCAGCTCCTTCGCCCGCTCGGGCGGGAGCGCCACCCCGTGGGTATAGGCGCCGACCGGGCAGTTGAAATGATCGGCCGCCTCGGTGTAGAAGACCGCGCCCTCGGCCGCCTGCTTCCAG
>DATIFV010000269.1:0-2987 GCA_035455085.1 Candidatus Methylomirabilota bacterium
GGCTCGCGAACACCGGCGCCTCGAGCGCCTCCGCGAGTCGCACCGCCTCCGCCGCGGCGCCCCCGCGCCAGACATCGTCGCCGAACATCAGCACCGGACACCGGGCCTCGCCGAGGCGCCGCGCGATCGCCTCGATGGTGGCCGGCCGCGCCGGCCCCGGCCGCTCGATCTGGTAGTGCGCGTCCTCCCCGATCGTCGCCTCGAGCCCCTCGGTGTGCAGCAGGTCGGCGCTGATCGAGAGGTACACCGGCCCGGTGGGCGGCGTGGTCGCCTCCCGCAGCGCGCGGATGGTGGCCACGCTGATCGCCTTGGGGTTGGTGTGCACCTGGAAGGCGCAGCGCGCCTCCTTGGTGATGGGGCGCATCGACTCGGCCTGGCTCAGCCCCGGGAACGGGGCGAGCCCGCGGTAGTCCTGGAGCTCCGAGGCCCAGTCCCCCGCGATCACCAGCAAGGATGAGCCGGCCACCTGGGCGTTGAACAGCTGCCCGGCGAGCTGGTACGACCCGCCCATGACGTGCGCGATGACCACCCCCACCTTGCCGCTGACCCGGTGGTAGCCGTCGGCCATCGCGGCCACCAGGCCCTCGTGCTTGCCGACCACCAACCGGTTGTCGCCGTCCTCGGCGATGGCGGCGAAGAGGCCGGTCTCCGCGGAGCCCGGATTGGTGAAGAGATACTCCACCCCCGCGTCCTTGAGGGTCTGGAGCAGGATCATGCCGCCGGTGCCGGTGATCGTCTTGCGCATGGCTGGCCTCGCGTTCGAGAGGGAGTCCACCTCACCCGGCCCTCTTCCCCTCAGGGGAGAGGGTGAGCTGGCGTCAGTGTGCGGCCGCCGCGGTCTCGGGCATCTTCTCCACCACCACCGTGGGGTGCACCGCCGGCGAGTAGATCTCGAGCACCTCGAGATCGTCGGAGCACTCGAGCTCGTTGTGGACGATGCCGGGGGGCTGGAGCACGCAGTCGCCGGCCTGGAAGGTGCGCTCACCCTGGCCCTCGTAGACGAACTTGATCGTGCCCTTGAGCACGTAGAACATCTGGAAGTCGCACTCGTGCCGGTGCAGGCCGGTGGTGTGCAGCTCGTGGGTATCGCCGCCCTGCTTCACCCGGATCACGTGGGCGCGCATCTTGCCGTGGGTGGCATCCGCGATGCCGAGGTCGCGGTACTCCATGAAGCTGCGGAGGCCGGTCTGGTAGACCGCGTCCTTGGCGAGGTTCGCGCTGAACTTCTGCTCGGGCTCGTTCATGGGGGTCCTCCGTCTAGACGGTGCGCTGCAGGAAGCTGGTGGCGAGCGGCCAGGCCCGATCCGCGTAGTAGGGCTGGAAGCCCGGGTTGTCCGGGTGGCGGAAGCCGTGCTGGGCGTCGGAGAAGAAGTGCCACTCGACGAGCTTGCCACTGGCGAGCAGGCTCTGCCAGAGCGGCCCCTGGATGGCCGGAGTCGCGATGTAGTCCTGGCCCGCCGCGAACACGAGCGTGGCGCACTGGAGCGTCGGAGCCAGGTGGAAGGCGTGCCGGGGGCGGTGCGAGGTCTCGGGCTCGTCGCGCACGGACGGGTAGTAGAGCACGAGCGCCTTCACCGACGGGTGGTCGGCCGCGAAGGGGATCAGCAGGCGCCCGCCCATGCAGTGGCCGATGCACCCGGTGCGGGCCGGATCCGTGCCCATGCGGTCGATCAGATAGCGCCAGGCCTCGTCCATCTTGCCGAGGAACTCCTCGTCACCGTGCTTGGCCTGCAGGTCCGCGCCCATGCCGATGTGGTTGGTGCCCGGGATGCCGAACATGTTGAAGAGATCGGGCACCAGCACGTTGAAGCCGAGGCAGGCGAGCCGGTAGGCGTCCACCTTGTAGTCGGCGGTGACGCCGTGGGCGTGGTGGACCATCAGGATCCCCGGCCGCGGGCCGGGCGCGTCGGGATGCGCCAGGTAGCCGGGGATGCCGTCCTGCTCCTGCGTGACCATGCGCGCCACCACGTTCATGTCCGCTCCTTGATCGAGACCCGCCAGTGGATGCGGTCCTCCTCGGGTGGATAGTCGCCCGCGGCCCGGTGGTACGAGCAGCGGTTGTCCCAGATCACGACGTCGCCCTTGCGCCAGTGGTGCGTGTAGCAGCCCTCCGGCTGGATCATACGCCCGGTCAGCTCCTCGATCACCGCGTCGCTCTCCGCGGGCTCGAACCCCTCGATGCAGAGGATCTTGCCCGGGTCGAAGTAGAGCGCCTTCCGGCCGGTCTCGGGATGCGTGCGGATGATCGGGTGGAACACCGGCGTCCAGTCGCGGTCCTCCGCGTTCAGCAGCGCGGTGGCCTTCCGGCGGCCGCCGTAGGTGAAGGCGCCCTTGCGGCCCTCCAGGCGGTCCCGGAGCCGCGGCGGCAGGGCGTCGTAGGCGGCGTACATGCTCGCGAAGTGCGTGTCGCCGCCCCGGCTCGGCACCGCGAGGGCGTAGAGCTGCGTGGCCTTGAAGGGCTCCTCGTCGTAGGCGCCGTCGGTGTGCCAGCCCTCGGCGCCGCGCCGATAGATGGCCAGATCGAGCGTGCCGTCGGGCCCGAACTTGTTCACGCCGAGCAGGGTGATCTCGGGACGCTCGGGGTGGCGCGTCATCTTGGACGGATGCGGGACCACCCGGCCGAAGCGGCGGCTGTAGGCGAGAAAATCGTCGATCGCGAGCTCCTGGCCCGGCACCACCGCGACGTTGGCGTCCAGCCAGGCGCGATAGATCGCGGCGAAGCCCGTCTCGTCGAGACGGCGGACGTCGACGTCCCGGATCTCGATGCCGATCTGCGGGCCCAGGCGGCGGATCTCCATCAGCCCCTCCTCTCCAGCGCGGCCTTCACCCGGGCGGGCCGGAACGGCACCGTGCGGAGGCGCGCGCCGGTGGCGTCGAACACCGCGTTGGCCAGGGCCGCCGGCACCGGGGCGGAAGCCGCCTCCCCCACCCCCAGCGGCGGCGCGTCGAGGCGCTGGATCAGCTCGAACTCGATCGGCGGGACCTGG
>DATIFV010000270.1:0-2701 GCA_035455085.1 Candidatus Methylomirabilota bacterium
GGGGTGCTGGCCGCGGTGCTCGCCCGTCTCGAGCGGCGCTACTCCGAGTGGCAGGCCGGCGGCTTCGCGGCGCTGCGGGCGGTCTGGCTCGCCCACGCCCTGCTGCCGGGACAGGCGGTCCGGCTGCCGGACGGCCGCGAGGCCGTCGGCGAGGACGTGGCCGAGGACGGCGTGCTGCTGGCGCGCACGGCCGACGGGCGCCTGATCCCGGTCGTCTCGGGCGAGGCGCCGGAGGAGGCGACGAGGCATGCTGCTGGTCATTGACGTCGGCAACACCAACACGTCGCTCGGCATCTACGAGGACGGGCGGCTGCGCGCCTCCTGGCGCCTGACCACGCGGCGGGAGCAGACCGCGGACGAGTGGGGCGTGTTCATCCAGACGCTGCTGGCCACCCGGGGGATCGAGCAGCAGCACATCACCGGCGTCGCCATCTCCAACGTGGTCCCGCCGATCCAGCAGGCGCTCGAGTGGATGTGCGACCGCTACTTCGGGGTGAGCCCGCTGACCGTGGAGCCCGGTGTGACCGCCGATCTCCCGCTGAGCGTGGAGAGCCCGCGCGAGGTGGGAGCCGATCGAGTGGTCAGCTGCGTGGCGGGTATCGCCCTCTACGGCACCCCGCTGATCGTGGTGGACTTCGGCACCGCCACCCGGTTCGACTGCGTGAACCGGCGGGGCGAATTCATCGGCGGCGCGATCGCCCCCGGCATCAACACCGCGGCGGAGGCCCTCGTCTCGCGGGCGGCCCGGCTGTTCCGGGTGGAGCTCGTGCGGCCCAAGGACGCCATCGGCCGCCACACCGTGACCAACATCCAGTCCGGGATGATCTACGGCTGGGCCGGCCTCGTCGACGGCCTGGTCGAGCGCATGCGGCGGGAGATGGAAGCCGACGTGAAGGTGGTCGGTACGGGCGGCCTGGTGGGCCAGATGCGCGAGGTCGTCCAGTGCCTGCAGTTCGTGAACCCCGACCTGAAGCTCGAGGGCCTGCGGATCCTCTGGGAGCGCGCCCATCCGGGGCCCGGGGCGTGACCCCCCGTTGACACCCGGGGCGGGGCGCTCGTATACTTGGCCCCTAAATACGGTAGGTCCGGACGGGCGGTTCTCTATATAGAGGGTCCGGGGCCGGCAGCGGGCCCCGGGGCCCAGGCCAGGTGAGGCCAGGAGGCGGCGCGTATGGGGATGTGGGTCGGGCGGGGCCGCAAGGCCCGGGCGGCGTACGGCTTCGATGACATCGCGCTGGTTCCCGGCGCCCTGACCATCAACCCCAGCGAGGTGGACATCTCCTGGGAGCTGTGCGGGCATCGCTTCCCGATCCCGATCATCGCGGCGGCGATGGACGGGGTGGTCAGCCCCTCGTTCGCCATCGAGATGGGCCGGGTGGGGGGGCTCGCGGTCCTGAACCTGGAAGGGATCTTCTCTCGCTACGAGAACCCCGACGCGGTGCTCGACCGCATCACCTCGGCCAGCCTCGAAGAAGCCACCAAGATCATCCAGGGCATCTACAGCGAGCCCATCAAGGAAGAGCTGATCCACAAGCGGATCAGCGAGATCAAGAAGGGCGGCGGGCCGGTCCTCGTCTCCTCGATCCCGCAGCGGGCCGAGCGCTTCGCCAAGATCGCGGAAGAGGCGGGCGCCGACTTCTTCGTGGTGCAGTCCACCGTGACCACCGCGCGCCACATCGCGAGCGAGTACACCCCGGTCGATCTCCGGAAGCTCAAGAAGCACCTCTCGATCCCGCTCATCATCGGCAACGTCGTCACCTACGAGGCCTGCCTCGAGCTCATGGACTGCGGGGTGGACGCGCTGCTGATCGGGGTAGGGCCGGGTGCGGCCTGCACCAGCCGCGAGGTGCTCGGGCTCGGGGTGCCCCAGGTGACGGCCACCGCGGACTCGGCGGCGGCGCGCGACTTCTACTACAAGAGGACGGGCCGCTACGTGCCGATCATCACCGACGGCGGCATGACCACCGGGGGCGACATCTGCAAGGCGCTGGCCTCCGGGGCCGACGCGGTCATGATCGGCTCCGCCTTCGCGCGGGCCCAGGAGGCCCCGGGCCGCGGCTACCACTGGGGCATGGCCACCCCGCACTCGAACCTGCCGCGCGGCACCCGCATCCGGGTTGGCATCGCGGGGCCGCTCGAGCAGATCCTGTTCGGGCCCGCCTTCACCGAGGACGGCACGCTCAACCTCGTGGGCGCCATCCGCACCTGCATGGGCTCGGTGGGGGCCATGAACATCCGCGAGCTGCAGCAGACCGAGCTGATCATCGCGCCCTCGATCAAGACCGAGGGCAAGGTCTTCCAGCGCGCCCAGAAGCTCGGCACGCCCCGCTAGACCGTCGCGCGCCGTGAATGCCGCCGGGTTGCGCGGGCGCCTTCGATGAGCCCCGAAGGGGCGAAGAGGCCAGGCCGCCCGCCCGCTTGGAACGGAGCGCAAGGCAGTTCGGATGGGCGCTTGCGCGAGGGAGCCCCACCGCTCGAGCGAAGTCCTCCACGTTCAAGCGAGCTGAAAGATGCCCGATGACGACTAAGATCGCCATCCTGGACTTCGGCGGGCAGTACACGCAGCTCATCGCCCGGCGCATCCGGGAGATGGGCGTCTATTCCGAGATCGTGCCCTGCACGGAGCCGGCCGAGGCCGTGCTGGCGCGCGGCTACCAGGGCATCATCCTGTCCGGGGGGCCCTCCAGCGTGTACGAGGAGG
>DATIFV010000271.1:0-5289 GCA_035455085.1 Candidatus Methylomirabilota bacterium
GATCGCCCGCTTGTTCCGCCCGGTGACCAGGATGATCTCCTCGAGGCCGGAGGCGACCGCCTCCTCCACCACGTACTGGATGGTGGGCTTGTCCACGAGCGGCAGCATCTCCTTCGGCTGCGCCTTGGTGGCGGGCAGGAACCGGGTGCCGAGCCCGGCGGCGGGGAAGACGGCCTTCCTGACCTTCACACGCTTCGACATACACCTTCACGATACACGAGGCGGTCGGGAAAGGGAACTCAGGCCGGCGGCGCGTCCGCGGGCGAACGCACCTGGATCCCCAGCTTCTTGATCCGGTACCAGAGGCTGCGCTCGGAGACGCCGAGCACCTTGGCCGCGCGCGCCTGGATGCCCTGGGTCTGGGCGAGGGCGTCCAGGATCATCCGGCGCTCCCACGCCTCCAGCGCCTCGTCGAGGGAGCCCGCCGGCACCGGCGCGGTCTCGGCCGCGGGGCGGGCCTCGGCCGCGCGCTGGATCGCGGGGGGCAGGTGCTCGGGATTGATCACCCCGTCGCTCAGCACCATCGCGCCCTCGAGCACGTGCTGCAGCTCGCGGACGTTGCCGGGCCACTGGTAGGTCCAGAGGCAGCGGAGTGCCTCCGGCGACAGGATGGCGGGCTGCCGGTTGAGCCGCGTCGCCGCGCGCTCGAGCAGGTGGGTGGCCAGCAGCGGCAGGTCCTCCACCCGCTCGCGCAGCGGCGGCAGATGCATCCCCACGCCCTGCAGGCGGTAGAACAGGTCCTGGCGGAACGTTCCCTGCGCCACCGCCGCCTCGAGGTCGCGGTGCGTGGCCGCGATCACCCGCACGTCCGCGGTGATGGTGCGGGTGCCGCCCACCCGCTCGAACTCCCGCTCCTGGAGCACGCGCAGGATCTTGGCCTGCATGGGCAAGGGCATGTCGCCGATCTCGTCCAGGAAGAGCGTGCCCTCCTTCGCGAGCTCGAAGCGCCCCGGGCGCGCCCGGACCGCCCCGGTGAAGGCCCCGCGCTCGTGGCCGAACAGCTCGGACTCGAGCAGGCCTTCCGGGATCGCCGCGCAGTTGACCGGCACGAAGGGGCCGTCCTTCCGGGCACTGAGCCGGTGGATGCCCCGCGCCAGCACCTCCTTGCCGGTGCCGCTCTCGCCCAGGATCAGGACGGTGAGATCGGTGGGGGCGGCCCGGTGGGCCATGTCGACCACGCGCTTGAGCGCCTCGCTCTGCCCGATCAGCCCCTCGATGCCGCCGGGCTGGCTGTCGCGCAGGGCCTTGACCTGCTTCTGCAGCCGCCGCCGGTCGAGCGCCCGCGCCACCACGACCTGGAACTCGTCCATCTTGAGGGGCTTGGTGAAGAAGTCGTAGGCCCCGCGCGTGATCGCGTCCATCGCGGTCTGCCGGGTGCCGTGCGCAGTCATCACGATGATCGGGGTGTCCGGCGCCAGCTCGCGGCACTTCGGGATCGCGTCGAGGCCGTCCATGTCGGGCAGCCGGACGTCCAGGAGAATCAAGTCGTACTGGCCCGCCTTGAGCTTGTCGAGAAGGGCGCCCGCGGTGGGCGCCACCTCGGGGTCGTAGCGCTGCCGACGCAGCGCCTCCCGCAACACGAAGGCGAGGTCCTCGTCGTCCTCGGCGATGACGATGTGCTCGCTCATGAAGGGCGCGGCACGGTGCGGCTCAGAAGATCCGTCGGCTACCCAGCTGCGGGTCGAAGCTGCGCCCGAGCCACAGAGGAACCGGCACCGCGGTGTCGAAACCCCAGGTGGTGACCGGCTCGGTGCGGTAGGTCCAGCTCACCGAGACGCGCACCAGCCCGCCGTCCGCGACGACCTTGACCCCGGCCGGGTCCACCCGGATGCCGGCCCGCCGGGCGCCCGTCAGCACGCCGGTCCGGAGGTCTGCCAGGAAATCCGGGGAGAACAGCTCGGACGGATTGCGCTGCCGCTGGCGCTCCCACGCCGCCGTGAACGCCTGCTCGGTCAGGTCGTTGGTCTGGAAGTAGGAGTAGATGGCCTGCATGCCGTTGTAGCCGACCCACAGGAACATGCCCACCCAGAACGAGGCCAGGAGGAGTGTGCGAACCCGCATGTATCGAGTGTAGACTTTTCCCCGCGGCGGCGGCAACTTCCCTTGTGCTAGGCTGACTAAGGTGCGTTTCCTCACCGCCTCCTGGCGCGTCCTCCTGGCGGGAAGCCTGGCCGGCCTGGCCATCGTGCTGCTGGCCGCTTCGAATCCGCTGAGCTTCTTCGAGATCGCCGAGCTCAAGGCCCTGGACGCCCAGTTCACCCTGCGCGGACCCCGCGAGGCCCAGTCGCCCATCGTGGTGGTCACGATCGACGAGGACTCGTTCGACGGCCTCAACCTCGCCTGGCCGTGGCCCCGGCAGGTCCACGCGAAGTTCCTCGACATCGTGGGGCGGGGCGGGCCGGCCGCGATCGGGATGGATATCCTGTTCACCGAGCCGTCCTCCCGGGGCCCGGCCGACGATGCGACCCTCGGCGCCGCCGTGGATCGGTGGCGCGACCGGATCGTCCTCGCGTCGGCCCTGACCACGGTGGGCGACGCCTCGTTCGTCAAGCAGGGCATGAACCCCCCGATCCCGGCGGTCCGCGGCCAGGCCGCCTTCGGCTCCGCGGACTACGATACCGACGCGGACGCCTTCGTCCGCCGGGCCACGCTCAGGCGCACCTTCCAGGACCGGGAGTGGGCCGGCTTCGACCTGCTGCTCTACCGGCTGGGTGAGCGGGCAGGGCTCGCGCGCGGGGCGGCGCCGACCGGCACCGAGGTGCTCGTCAACTACCGGGGCGGGCCCGGGAGCTTCCCGATGGTGGCCTACCACCGGGTGGTGAGCGGGGAGATCCCCTCCGAGGCGTTCGCGGGCAAGATCGTCCTGGTCGGCGCCACCACCCCCACCCTGCACGACATCTTCCCCACCCCGTTCGCCTCGCAGGCCGGCATGTCCGGGGTCGAGATCCACGCCAACACCCTGGAGACCCTCTTCCAGGACATTCCCCTGCGGCGGGCCCCCCGCCTGCTGGTCCCGGTGGTGGCGGTGCTGATGGGCGCCGCCGCGGCCTGGATCGCGACCGCGCAACGGCCGCTGCCCGCGTTCGGGATCGTGGCGGCGGTCGCGGTGGCCTACCTGGCCGCCGGCCACGGCGCGTTCCGGTGGGCCCGCTACTGGGTGGACGTGGTGCCGGTCCCGCTCGCCCTCCTCGTCACCTACGCGGGCACGGTGGCCGGGAACTTCGCCCGGGAGCAGCGGCAGAAGCGGCGGCTCTCGCGCTTCTTCTCTCCCGCGGTGGTCGCCGAGATCATCCGCCACAAGGACGACGCCAAGCTCGCGGCGGACCGCCGCCGCATGACCGTGCTCTTCTCGGACATCCGCGGCTTCACCTCCATGTCCGAGCGGATGCCGCCGGAAGAAGTGGTCACCTTCCTGCGCGAGTACCTCACGGTCATGACCGAGGCGGTGTTCAAGCACGGGGGCACCGTCGACAAGTACATCGGCGACGCCATCATGGCCCTCTACAACGTCCCCTTCGAGGCGCCCGATCACGCCCGGCGCGCGGTGCGTACCGCGCTCGAGTTCCAGGAGCGGCTGCGGCCCCTCGCCGAGCGCTTCGCCGCGAAGTACGGAGGCACCCTGGCCTGCGGCGTCGGCATCCACACCGGTGACGCGGTGGTGGGCACCATCGGCTCCGAGCAGCGCCTCGAGTACACCGCGATCGGGGACACCATCAACCTGGGCTCGCGGCTCGAGGGGCTCACCAAGGAGTTCAGCGTGCCCATCATCATGAGCGAGGCGACCGCCGCCGAGGTCGTGGGGCTCTTCGGCACCCGCGATCTCGGCGAGGTCACGGTCAAGGGCAAGGCGATCCCGGTGAAGATCTATGCGGTCCTCGGCGAGCTGGAGGCCGGGCCCGCCGAGGGCGTGAAGGTGCGCCGGCCCGTCTTCGACTCCCGCGTCGCCCCGCGCCGGGCGATGGAGGGCCGGGTCTCCATCTCCGGCGGCGAGCTCACGGTGGTGGCCGAGGTGAGCGACGTCTCCCGCACCGGCCTCGCCGTCCACTCGGTCCCCCGACGCCTCGAGCCGGGAGAGCTCGTCACGCTGCAGCTGACGCTGCGAGACCATCCGCAGCCGGTGGTGATCGAGCGCGCCGAGGTGATGTGGGCCCGCAAGGACACCGCGGGCCTCCGCTTCGTCGATCTCTCCGCCTCGGCCCGCGCCGCCCTCGCCGCCCTCACCTCCACCTAGGGACGGTCCGCCGCGGCGGCCCGCGATGCTAGTCGCGGGTGGCGGAGAGCTGGATGTTGATGGACTGCTCGAGGTACTCCAGATTGAATGGCTTGGGCACGTAGTCCGCGGCGCCCAGCTGGAGCAGGCGCGAGGTGGTCTCGATGTCCTCGTTCACCGTGATCATGATCACCGGCAGCGAGGGCGCCCGGGCTCCGAGGTGCTTGAGCGTCTCGAGGCCGTCCATCTCGGGCATGTGCATGTCCAGCAGCACGACGTCCGGGGTGAACGTGTCGAGGGACTCCAGGGCCAGCCGGCCGTTCTCGACGATCCGCACCTCGTAGCCCCGGTCGGTCAGGAAGTGCTCCATGAGCTGTCGCACCTCCGGCTCGTCGTCCACCACGAGGATCTTCTTGGCGGGCATGTCGCGATACTACCCTCGCCGAGGTTTTCTCTGCAAACTCCCCCCCGCGCCGATTACTCGCGGGTCGTGGCGGTTACCGGACCTGGATCACCTCGTTGGGCACGCCGAGGCGCGCGATCTCCCGGCTGGCCTCCTCCGCTTCCGCGCGCGAGGCGAAGTTGCCGTGGCGCAGGCTGACCTGCCCCGCGCGGGTGGGCTCGGTGGCCACGCGCGCCTCGTAGCCCCCCGCGCGCAGCTTCTCCGCGAGCTGCACCGCTCTGCGGAGCGGCTCGGGCGGCCCCACCCGCACGGTGACCCCGGCCCGCCCGACCAGGAGCACGCTCGGCGGATACCCGTCCTTGCGCAGTCGCTCGACGGTGGCCTGCCCCTCCTCCGGATCCTTGAGCGGCGCCACGAGCACCGCGAAGAGCTTGGCGGGCGTCTGCTGCCGGAACCGCACGGTGGAGAAGCCCGCCTGGTTCAGCTTGGCCTCGACACGCTCCGCGTCCTCGGAGAGGGGGAACGTCCCGAGGGCCAGGGCGTAGCGGACCGGGGGCGGGGTCGCGGGCGCCGGGGGCGCGGACTCGCCGCTCTCACGGGCCGCTTCCGACCGCTCCGGCGGCGCGGCCTTCGCCACCCCCGGGGGTGCCGGCGGAGCCGCGGCCGCCGGGGCGGC
>DATIFV010000272.1:0-7443 GCA_035455085.1 Candidatus Methylomirabilota bacterium
CGTGTTCCCGTCCGCGCTGGAGGGCATCGTCCGGCGCTTCGGCGCGGTGGACGAGTTCCTGATCGAGGTCTACCGCCGGGGGCAGCTCGACGAGGTGCGCCTGCTCGTCGAGGTGCGCGGCCACGCCGAGCCGGTGGCGGCCGCGCTGCAGGAAGCGATGCGGGTGGATCTCGGCATCCGGGTCGAGGTGGTGCCGGTGCCCGGGCAGAGCCTGCCGCGGTACGAGCTCAAGGCCCGGCGCCTCGTGATGCGGCGGCCGGGCGAGTAGCCGTGGCCGCCGGCTCCGAGCTGCGCGGAGAGCGGGTATCGGCGCGATGACCCGCGAGGAGATCGGCGAGCTGGCGGCCGGCTACGCGCTCGGGAGCCTCGAGGCTGCGGACCGGGCGCGCTTCGAGGGGCTCCTGCGGGCGGAGGACCCGGAGGCGATGGCCGCGCTCCGCGAGGTCGAGGGCACGCTGGCGGACCTGGCCGCGGCGACGCCCGAGCCGCCCCCGGCCGCGGTGAAGGCCGCGCTCACGGAGCGCATCGCCGAGGTCCCCCGGGCGGGGCGGAGCCCGGACCCGGCCCCTGCGTCGACGCGGCGCGAGAGCGCGGTCTGGCCCGCGATGCTGAGCGGGGCGCTGGCCGCGGGCCTCGCCGCGGTCGCGGTGGGCTGGTCGGTGTCCGCCACCTACGAGAAGCGGCTCGACGCCCTGGTCCACGACGCCGACCAGCTCCGGGCCGAGCTGCGCAGCCAGCAGGCGGTCATCGCGATCCTGCGCAACCCGGCCACCCAGGTGGTCGCGCTCTCCGGGCTGGCGCCGGCCCCGACCGCGCGGGCGCGCGTGATGTGGCACGAGAAGGCCGGCGGCGTCTTCGTCGCCACCGGGCTGCCCGCAGCGCCCGCGGGCAAGGCGTACCAGCTCTGGGCCATCGCGGGCGGCAACGCCCCGGTCTCGGCGGGGGTGTTCACGGTGGACGCCTCGGGGGCGGGGAGCCTCGCGGTGCGCCCGCTGCCGGGCGTGACGACCGTGAGCGGCTTCGCGGTGACGCTCGAGCCCGCCGGGGGCCTGCCCGCGCCGGGCGGGGAGATGTACCTGCTCGGCAAGCCCTGAGCGTGGCCGTCCGGACGTCGCCTGTCACGACGCTGTCACGGCCCAGTCGCTCGGGCCGGGTGATTCCGGGGCTGCGGCCGCTCATTCTCGCTGGCCTGGCCCTTGCAGCTTCGGCGGGGCGTGCTGACCCGACGACTGGGACTCGCGCTGGGGATCGCCACCGCCCTCGGGCTCGGCCCCGGACCGGCTCAGGCGCAGTGGCAGTACACCGACGGGGGCGGCGCCACCAAGGTGGTGCAGTACAAGCTGTACGTGCCGCCGGACTACCGGGACGCGGCGGTGTGGATCGGGCCGACCGGCATCGGCCGGCCGGGCCTGAGTGAAGCGCAGCGACAGGCCAGGCAGCGCGAGGAGGCCTATCGCCGGATGGGCGAAGCGCAGCTACGTCGGCTGGGGATCCCGTGCTCGTCGCTGATCTACGCCCCGGCCGCCGACGGGTGCCGGGGCGCCTCGCAGTGACGCCCTCCGGGCGCCCGTCCGCCTAGCCGCTCCGGCTCCTCGCCGCCCGCAGCACCGCGATGATGGTCATCGCGTCCTTGATCTCGCCCCGCTCCACCATCGCGAGCGCCTCGGCGAACGGGAAGGCGCGCCGCTCGATGAACTCCGTCGGGTCGGGCGGCCGCGTCACGGGGCGCAGATCCGCGGCCAGGTAGAGGTGGGCGACCTCGCGCAGGATGCTCTTGGACGTGTGGAAGTCGCCCAGGCCGATGAGACGCCCCGCCTCGTAGCCGGCCTCCTCGCCGAGCTCCCGCTGCGCCGCCTCGTGCGGGGTCTCCCCGGCGTGCTGCGCGCCGGTCGGCATCTCCCAGAAGAAGTCGCCGGCCACGTAGCGGTACTGCCCCACCAGCAGCACGTGGTCGCGGTCGACGAAGGGCAGGACCCCCACGCACTCGCTGCACTCCACCACGCCGTAGAGCGTGGAGCGCCCGTCGGGCAGCTCGACCACGTCCTCGCGGACCGAGATCCAGGGGTTGTGGTAGATCGGGCGTGTCGAGGTCCGGCGCCAGGGCATCCGCGACCGAGGAGTAGCAGTGGGCTCGCTCATGATCCGGTTGTATCATGTGGGCCGGGAGGAACCACGATGGCCCTGCCGGCACCCGTCGAAGCGCTGTGGAACGAGCTGCAGAGCGTGCGCACCCAGCTCCTCAAGGAGACCGAGGGGCTGAGCCAGGCGCAGGCCGACTGGCGGCCGAGCGAGCAGGACTGGTCGATCGGCGAGATCCTCCATCACCTGGTCCTGGCCGAGGTGGGCACGGGCAAGCTCACGTCGAAGCTCTTCAAGGACGCCCCGCAGCCCCTGGCGCCCTTTCCCGCCGACCTCAAGGCGTTCGCGCCGGTGCCGGCGCCCCCGCCGGGGCCGGCCAAGGCCCCGGAGGTCGTCTACCCGGAGCGCGGCCATGCGCTCGAGCGGCTGCTCGCCGATCTCAGGGCGGCCCGTGAGCGCAGCCGCCAGTCGGTGGAGCGGCTGGCCACGGTGGACCCGCGGGGACTCCGGTGGCGGCACTTCACGCTGGGGGACATGGACCTGGCCCAGTGGTGGGGCCTGCACGCGCGCCACGAGGCCGATCACCTCCGGCAGCTGCGCGGCGTGAAGGCCGCCCCGGGCTTCCCCGGCTCGTGAAGGTCATCCTGCGCAATCCCCGGAGAGAGATCGACGTGGACGGCCGCCGCCGGGTCAAGGAGCTGCTCGCCGAGCTCGACATCCTGCCCGGCACGGTGCTGGTGATCCGCGGCAACGAGCTGCTGACCGCGGACACCGTGGTGGGCGGCGACGACGTGCTCGAGGTGCGTCCGGTCATGTCGGGCGGCCGCGGGGAGACGCCGTGAAGTGCCGCAAGTGCGGGGGCGCGGCCGCGCTCGAGCTGCGGCGCCACAACGCCGCCTTCTGCCCGCCGCATTTCCTGGAGTTCTTCCGCAAGCAGGTGGCGGAGGCCATCCACCGCTACCGCATGTTCAGCCGGGAGGAGACGATCCTGGTGGCGGTCTCGGGCGGCAAGGACTCGCTGGCCCTGTGGGACGTGCTGATCGAGGACGGCTACCGGACGGCCGGGCTCTACCTGGACCTGGGCATCTTCGACTACTCGAAGGAGTCCCGGGCCAAGTGCGAGGCGTTCGCGGCCGCCCGCGGGCAGACCCTGCACGTCGAGCGCGTGGCGGACGCGGTGGGGGCTCCGATCCCGGTGCTGCAGCAGGTGACCCGGCGCCCGGCCTGCTCGGGCTGCGGCCTCTCCAAGCGGTACCTGATGAACCGGGCCGCCCTCGAGCACGGCTACGCGGTGGTGGCCACCGGCCACAACCTCGACGACGAGGCGGCGACGCTCTTCGGCTCGGTGATGCACTGGCAGACCGACGCGCTGCCACGGCAGTCGCCCGCGCTGGCCTCGACCCATCCGAAGCTCGTCCGCCGGGTGAAGCCGCTCTACCGCCTGTCCGAGCTCGAGACCGCCGCCTTCGCCTTCCTGCGCGGGATCGACTACATCGTGGAGGAGTGCCCGTTCGCCAAGGGCGCCACCTCGATCGCCCACAAGGAGATGCTGAACCGGCTCGAGGAGGACTCGCCCGGCTCCAAGCACAACTTCCTGTTCGGCTTCCTCGAGAAGGCCCGGCCGGCCTTCGAGCGGGTGGAGAGCGTGGAGCTGCACGAGTGCACCGCCTGCGGGCAGGTGACCACCGGGGAGATCTGCGCCTTCTGCAAGCTCGCCGATCAGGTGAAGCGCCGGACGTCAACGTGACCTTCTCAAGGAGGAGACAGCCATGCAGAATGCGGTGATCGTCGGGGCGGTCCGCACCGCCGTCGGCCGGAACAAGGGCAAGCTCTCGGGGGTCCGTCCGGACGACCTCCTGGCCGACACGCTCAAGGCGCTGGTCGCGCGGGTGAAGATCGATCCGAGCGAGGTCGAGGACGTGGTGATGGGCTGCGTGGACCAGGTGGGCGAGCAGGGCTTCAACATCGCCCGCAACGCCGCCCTGATCGCGGGTTTTCCGCTCGACGTCTGCGGCACCACCCTCGACCGCATGTGCGGCTCCGGCCAGCAGGCGGCCAACTTCGCGGCGATGGGCGTGATGGCGGGCCAGTACGAGTGCGTGATCGCGGGCGGCGTGGAGAACATGAGCCGCGTGCCGATGGGCTCGAACGGAGCCGGGCCCGGCGACGGCCCGCTCTCGCCGCGCCTGCAGGCGCTCTACAACATCGTGCCGCAGGGGCTCTCCGCGGAGATGATCGCCGAGCAGTGGGGCATCAAGCGCGAGGAGCTCGACGAGTACTCGGCCCAGAGCCACGAGCGGGCGGGCCGGGCCATCGCGGAGGGGCGCTTCAAGCGCGAGATCGTACCGATCACCCTGGCCGACGGCAGCGTGTTCGAGGTCGACGAGGGGGTCCGGGTGCCCGTGAACCGGGAGAAGATGGCGGCCCTCGCGCCGTCCTTCAAGCCGGACGGGGTGGTGACCGCCGCCAACTCCTCGCAGATCTCGGATGGCGCAGCCGCGCTGCTGATCATGTCGGAGGCCCGGGCCAAGGCGCTCGGGCTCACCCCCCGCGCGCGCATCGTGGCCACCGCGCTGGCCGGCGTCGATCCCACCATCATGCTGACCGGCCCCATCCCGGCCACCCAGCGCGTGCTCACGAAGGCGGGTCTGAAGCTCGACCAGATCGACCTCTTCGAGATCAACGAGGCCTTCGCCTCGGTGGTGCTGGCCTGGGAGCGTGAGCTGCACCCGGACATGAAGCGCGTCAACGTCAACGGCGGGGCCATCGCGCTGGGCCATCCGCTCGGCTGCTCGGGGGGCAAGCTGATGACCACCCTGCTGCACGAGCTGGAGCGGACCAAGAAGCGCTACGGGCTGCAGACGATGTGCATCGGCTTCGGGCAGGGCATCGCCACCGTCATCGAGCGGCTGTAAGAGTCGTCCCCGCCCTGGCCGGCCCTTCCCTGGCCGGCCGAAGTTTGCCATCCGGCCGACAAGCCTTGCGAGTCGGCCGGCGTGGAGTATGGCTAACCCTGCGCCGTAATTGGCTTTCCTCGTTGGCTCACCACTTGCTGATCAGTCCTGGAGCGGCAAGAGGCCGAGACCGAGATGCAGGAAGCGACCAGGGATCCCAGCCCCGTCCTGCGACACCGCCGGTGGTCACAGGCGGGGGCGAGCGCGGTGCATTCGGACGCCGGGGTGCAGTGGACGACGCTGGCGGTGGCCATCGCGGCCCTCCTGGCCGTCTACGCCCCGGTCCTTGCCGGGATGGTCGCGGAATGGGCGGCCATCCCGAGCCTGTCCCACGGCTTTGCGGTGCCGCTCATCTCGCTCTACCTGCTCTGGCGCCGACGGGACCTGATCGGTGCAGCGGCCCTGGGCAGCTCGCGCACCGGACTGGCCCTGCTCACCGCGGCCCTCGCGATCCTGGTGGCCGGCTCCGTGGGCGGCGAGACGTTCCTCTCCCGGGTCTCGCTCCCGCTCGCCTTGCTCGGCGTCACGCTGTTCCTGGTGGGGCCCCGGGTGACCCGCCACGTGTGGCCAGCCATCGCCTACCTGGTGTTCATGGTCCCGCTTCCGTACCTGACGTTGAAGGCGGTCATGGACCCGTCACGCCTCTTCGAGGCGGCCACGACGGCGCGGGCGCTACGCTGGCTGGGAGTGCCGGTGGTTCAGCAGGGGGTGATGCTCCACCTCCCCCGGCTGACCCTCGAGATCGCGGAGGACTGCAGCAGTGTACGGACCGTCGCCGCCCTGGTGGCTCTGGGCGTCGCGTACGCTCAGATCGGCCCCCGCCCGACCTGGGTTCGAGTCGCGCTGACCCTGTCGGCGGCTCCGCTGGGTCTGGCTTCGAATATCGTCCGGCTCGTCCTCACGGGGCTCGGCGCGCACCATCTCGGCCCGGTCGCCCTGGACAGCGTTTTCCATCAGTTCAGCGGCACGACCGTGTTTCTCGCCACCGTGGTGCTCCTGGTCGCTCTGGACCGGCTCCTGGTCCGCCTGGGGCGGAGCCGCCCCGGATGAGGCACGCCTGGCGGCTCGGCATGGTGCTCGCGCTGCTTGTCGCGGCCGCCGGGCTCATACACCTGGTCCCGCCGGTCACCGAGGCAGTGAGTCCGGGCGTGCTCGATGGGATCGGCAGCACCCTGGCGGGGTGGACCGCGACCGAGACGGTTCCGGAGCCGGTGCTTCCGCGAGACCCCCACGAGATCGCGGCGGTCCGTCGAGCCTACCGGAACGGATCGCGAATCGCCTGGATCTCGGTCGGCATGTTCACACGTCAGGACGACTCGCTGAGACGGCCCTCCATCAACCACCTCTACGCGGTCGATCATGGGGCCCTGGTCGAGCGCGTCGACCTGCGGGTCGCCCTCGACGGTTCGTCGCCGACCAGGCTTCCAGCCCTGGTGATCCACCGAGGCGATCAGCGGGTCGGTGTCGTGTACTGGCACCAGATCGGACACCGCCCGTATGCGAGCGAGTACGGGTTCCGGTTGGCGCTCATGCAACGCATCCTCGTTGCGCGGCGAGGTGAGAGCGCGCTGGTGCGCATCGCGGTCCCGGTCCGTCGAACCGACGAGCTCCCCCGTGCCTTCGAGGCCGTGGCCGAGCTGGGCCCGCCGCTCTACGCGGCAGTGTCGGACGCGCTCACCCGATAAGACGACGCGGTGCCGGACGCTAGCTGCGCCCGGCCCGACGCGCGCGCGACACGGCCCAAAGGATCAGGGCGGAGCCCCCGAACAGGAACAGTGAGGGCGGGACCGGAACCGCGATCGGGCCGCTGCTTCCCTCCGTGGCCGGTCCCGTCCCGGGGGTGTCGTTGCCTTGGTCCGGAACTTCGGACCCGGTGCTCGGTCCGGTTCCCGAGTTGTTGGTGGCCACGGGGCCGCCCGGCTGGTCGGAGGGTCCAGACTGCCCACCTCCGCCACCACCGGAGCTGGTTCCGGGCGGGGTCGAAGGACCTGACCCTGATCCGGTCGGCGGGCGATCTCCACCGCTGCCTCCCGGCGGAGGCTCGGGGGTGCCGCCCGGGCCTCGGAGTGCTTCACCGCCAATGCTCACCCCCGGACCCGCCCCGCCGCCCCCGGAGGGTCCGCCGCCAGCGAGCGCTGCGATCGCCGGCCCGCCCGAACCCGAGCCAGGTCCGGCGGGGCCCCCCGCTGTCCCGACATCACTGCCACCCGAGAAGGCGCTCCCATCTGACCGCTGCGAGCTCGGGAGGTGCGACGAGCCCTCGACACCGGAAGCGCCGACATCCCCGGCGACGCGCGTGCTCGCCTCACCAAGGCCGGATGAGGAATCGGTGGAATCGGTTGAGCTTCCCGCGCGGGCGTCGGGCGGCGGGGAGCCGGGGATGGAGGTGTTCTCCGGGCCGCGGGGCGGA
>DATIFV010000273.1:0-20660 GCA_035455085.1 Candidatus Methylomirabilota bacterium
GGATCAGCGCGCGGAGAGACGCCGCACCGCCGCGCCCACCGCGTGCAGGAGCGACTCGGGCGTGTCGGGATTGATCGAGCAGCCGGGGCCTAGGAGCAGTCCGCGGCCGTCCATCTCGCGGACGGCGGCGGCCGCGCGCGCCACGAGCGCGTCCGCGCCCAGGCCCGCGATCTCGGGCTTGGCGGGGAGCCCCCCGACCACCGCGCGCCCGGTGCGCGCCCGCGCCGCCGCGAGGGTGGGATTGCCGGGCTCCTGGGCGAAGCTCCACGCGGTGACCGGGTAGTCCGCGAACTCGTCGAAGTGGATGCCCGCACCGCAGACGTGCAGGAGGTTGAACGGGGCGTCCTCGACCGCGGCCAGGATCCTCAGGTCCCAGGGGCGCTGCCAGCGGCGGCACTCCTCCGCGCCGAGCAGCCCGCGCACGGCCACGTTGGTGGCGTAGAAGAGCCCGTCCGCGCCCGCGGCCCGGCAGAGCCTCGCGTACTCGGCGAGCGTCTCGGCCATCACGTCGAAGGCGCGCGCGGTCTCGCGCGACGCGGCGCGCAGCAGGGCCAGCGCCGGCTCGCGGCCACCCCGGACCAGCATCGGCAGGATCATGGGCGGCGCGAACACCGTCCAGATGATCGGCACGTCCGCGCCGACCGCGGCCCGGATCAGGCGGAGCGCCTCGAGCTGCTCGCCGAGCGCGCCGTCCCGAGGGTCGGCGGCGGGGAGCCGCGCGAGGTCGTCGGCGGTGGCCACCGGCGCGTACGTGACGGTGTAGGGCGTGGCCCGGTCGCCGGACGGAGCGTAGAGGAGCCCCCACATCTCGGCGAAGCACTGGGCGCGCGACTGAGGCTTGAGGAAGTCCCAGTCGAAGGTGCGCGCGAGGCGGAGCGTCTCGTCGGCCAGGCCCTTGGCCGAGTTCTCGGCGGCGAAGTTGTGCAGCCAGAACGCAAGCGGCACCCGATCGACCGGCCCGCCGCGGAGGGCCGCCGTCACCCGCTCCCGCTTGGTCATCGGCGGGTCAGCTCCCGCCCGGGGCCCGACGGATCGGGAAGGCGGGCGGGATGATCCCGTCCACCCCGAGCCCGTCCCAGCGCCAGGTTGGCACGCGGCTCCAGTAGTGCTCGGTGGCCGCGCGCGCCTTCGCGTACACCGCCTCCTCGTCCACCCGCGTGGCCCGCCCCCCCTGCAGGAGCACCCGGCCGTCCACGATGGCGGTGTCCACGTCGCGGCCCGAGGCCCCGTCGACCAGCGCCTTGATTGGGTCCGCGTAGACCGGCCCGCCCACGTGGTCGAGGGCGATCAGGAGGATGTCGGCCTTGGCCCCCGGCGCCAGGCGCCCCAGGTCGTCGCGGCCGAGGAACCGGCAGCCGCTGACGGTGGCCGCGTTGAAGACGTCGCGGTGCAGGCCGGCCTGGTAGTTCCCGTCGGTCACCTTGGCCAGGATCGACGCCCAGCGCAGCTCCGAGACGATGTCGAGGGGGTAGGTGTCGGTGCCCAGCGCCACCGTCACCCCCGCGTCCAGGTAGCGCTGCAGGGAGCGCAGGGTCATCGCCATCTTGGCGTACTTGTACGGGCAGTGCCCGACCGTCGAGCCACGCTCGGCCAGCGCGCGCAGATCGTCCCCGAACGGGTAGCGCGTCCAGGCGTGGGCGGTGGTGAACACCGCGTGCCCGATCAGGGTGCGCTCGTCGAGGAAGCCGATGTCGGCCAGGAAGCGGATCGGCGTCTTGCGGTACTCGTCCATGATGCGCTGGAACTCGATGAGGTTGCCGCCCGCGTGGGTGTGGATGGGCGCGCCCTGCGCGCGTGCGGCGTCCTTCCCCGCCCGCAGCAGCGGCTCGCTGCACGTCTCGACCTGGGCCGCGTTGAAGAGCGCGCGCAGCCGGCCGCCGGCCGCCCCGTCGAACTTCCGGCCGAAGTCCACCGCCTCCCGGAGCCGCTCCCGACCGATCGCCGCGTCCTCGTCGTAGTAGAGCCGCCCCTGCGCGTCGGTGTAGGTGTCGCGGTCCCGGAAGGGTGGACCGCCGTAGACCCGGACCCCGAGATCGTCCACCAGCCGGGCGTAGCCGTCCCAGTCGCCGCGCAGGCCTCCCACGTCGATGATGGTGGTGGTGCCGTTGCGGAGCGCGTGCAGGAAGGTGAAGGCCCGGATCGCCGCGGTGGCCTCGGGCGACGGCGGCGCCATCCTGCCCTTGAGGGGCGCCGCGAAGCCCATGTAGTTCGCGGTGCGGTAGTCGTTCCTGGCCATGTCGAGCAGCAGGTAGTCGCCGCCGCCGCCCGCGGTGTGCACGTGGGTGTTGATGAAGCCGGGCGAGACGAGCTTGCCGCGCGCGGAGATCCTGGCATCCGCGGCCCCGGTCCACGCGGGCCCCGCGTGCACCACCCGGTCGTCCTCGAAGACCACCGCGCCCTGCTCGTGGACCTCGTGACTCCGGCCGTTCCACGCCACCACCCACCCGCCCTCGATCACCGTCCGCATGCCCAGGCCCTCCCGGCCGAGCATGCTAGCCCGCCCCCGCCCGCCCCGCAATCACGGAGAGAGTCCGCTTCGAGCGCGGGCTCCGCCCGCGCAATCCGCATTCGGGGGAGGCAGGGAGGAGCGCGCCGCGAGGCGCGCGACGACCGTCGGAAGGGGGGCGGAGCCCCCCTCCGAGTTCAGGGACGGACGATCTTGCTGGGGAGGAGGCCGACCCCCTCCACCTCGGCCTCGAGGCGGTCGCCCGCCTTGAGGAAGGTGCCGCTGGCCGCGCCGACCCCGTCGGGGGTGCCGGTGGCGATGATGTCGCCGGGCAGCAAAGTCATGCCCTGCGACAGCACCTCGATGCACTGGGCCACCGGGAAGATCATCTTCGAGGTGTGGCTCGACTGGCGGAGCTGCCCGTTCACCCTCAGGGAGATGGCGAGGCCCTGCGGGTCGGGCACCTCGTCGGCGGTGACCAGCACCGGTCCCATCGGGCAGAAGGTGTCGAGCGACTTGCCCTTGAACCACTGCTGGTGCCGCTTCTGCAGATCGCGGGCGGTGACGTCGTTGATCACCGTGTAGCCGAAGACGTGCTTGAGCGCGTCGGCGCGGGCGATGTCGCGCCCGCCGGTGCCGATCACCACCGCCAGCTCGACCTCATAATCGAGCTCCTTCGTGATCGCATGATGCACCACGTCGTCCCCGGGCCCCACCACCGCGGTGCCGGGCTTCGTGAAGTACACCGGGTGCTCGGGTGCGGCGGCGCCCCGCTCGGCGGCGTGCTCGGCGTAGTTGCGGCCGAGGCAGAAGATGTTGCGGGCCGGGGCCGGGATCGGCGCCAGCAGGCGCACGCGCTTGGCCGGGTAGGCGAGCCGGCTCTGGGCCAGCTCCTCCGCGGCGCGCTGGCCGACGAGGGCGCGGCCATGCTCCCACGCCTCGCGGGTGAGCGCCATGACCGCCTCGCCCCCCTGGACGATCTCCAGCACGGTGCGGGGAAAGCCGCCGCGGCCGCGCCGGACGGTGCCCCGCTGCGCGGCCAGATCCTTGGCGAGGCCGGCGAGGTCGAGGACGTGCTCCTGCCAGAGCGCGCCCGGCTTGGGCTCGCCGCGCCCGCGGCGGAAGGTGACGAGCCGCACGGCCTAGCCGCTCACCGCCACCGCGCCGCTGCGCGGCGGGAGGCTCTTGCCCGCGGCCCGGGCGATGTCCTCGAGCTCGCGGGGCAGGCCGAAGCGCACGTCCTCCTCGACCACGTGCACCTCCCTCACCTCCGAGCGGTGCACCCGCCGCAACTCCTCGACCACCTCGGTCACCAGGAACTCGGGCGTGGAGGCGCCCGCGGTCACCCCGACCCGCTTGGCCCCTTCCAGCCACTCGGGCCGGATGTCGTTCTTGTCGTTGATGAGGTAGGAGGGCGTGCCCATCACCGTGGAGACCTCGACGAGCCGATTGGCGTTCGAGCTGTTGGCGGCGCCGATCACCAGCAGCACGTCCACCGCCCCCGCCACCATCTTCACCGCGGCCTGGCGGTTCTGGGTCGCGTAGCAGATGTCGTCCTTGGCGGGACCGACGATCTTGGGGAAGCGGCGCCGGAGCGCCTCGATGCAGTCCCGGGTGTCGTCGACCGAGAGCGTGGTCTGGGTGAGATAGGCGACCTTGTCCGGATCGGGCACCGCCAGCCGGTCCACGTCCTCGGGATGGGCGATCAGGAACATGCGATCGGGCGCCTCTCCCATCGTGCCCACCACCTCGTCGTGGTCCGCGTGGCCGACCAGGATGATCGAGTAGCCCTCGCGCGCGTAGCGGACCGCCTCCAGGTGCACCTTGGTGACCAGCGGGCAGGTCGCGTCGATGACCCGAAGCCCCCGGCGGTGCGCCTCCGCCCGGACCGCGGGCGAGATCCCGTGGGCGCTGAAGATGACGGTGGCGTCGTCGGGCACCTCGTCCAGCTCGTCCACGAAGTGGGCCCCCTTGGCGCGGAGGGCCTCGACCACGTGCCGGTTGTGGACGATCTCCTTGCGGACGTACACCGGCGGCGGGCACACCTGCAGGGCGAGCTCGACGATGTCGATGGCCCGGTCCACCCCGGCGCAGAAGCCCCGGGGGCCGGCCAGCACGATCTGCTGCAGCGGAAGAGGCCTGGTCATGGTGCCCTCACTTGAAGTAGAACGATACCCCGACCATTCCCGTGTCGGAGTTGAAGCCCCGGTTCGGTCTCGACGTGTTCCCGTTCGAGATGTGCTGGAAGCGATAGCCCGCGTTGACCGCGGTCGTCTCCGTCACGAAGTACGATAGCCCGGCTCCCGCCTCGAGCACGAAGCTCAGCCTCGAGTCGATCTCGCGGACGCTCAGGTCCGTGGCCCCCGCCCCGGCGGCCACGTCGAGATACGGCACCACCGGGCCGAGCCCGATCAGATGATAGCGCATCGCGGCCTTGAGGCCCTGGGCAGTTGCGCTCTTCGGCGACAGGTAGTACTGGAACCACCCCTCCAGCCCCGGCTCCACCGCGCTCCGGAGCCAGCCGCTCCCGAACGGCGGGAAGAAGAGGTAGGAGACGCGCGGGGTCACGGTCAGGAACGAGATGTCGCTGACCGTGCGCTGCCCCTCGACGTTGTTGGCCGCCCCTCCGCCGAGCTGCAGGCCGAGCACCGTCGTCCCCTGGGCGAACGTGGCCTCGCGGTCGTAAGCCGCCGCCCGGGCGGCCGAGGCCAGGACGAGCAGCGCGGCCACCACCGCCACGATCCGGCGGCTGCCATGCCCGAGCTCACGGTCGTTGGTCCTCATCGCCTCTCCATGGGTCGATCAGGACTTTAATGGTCTCACCACGCTCCATCAGGGCCAGCGCTTCTTTTACGCCTCCGAGGCCCATGCGGTGGGTCAGGAGGGGCTCGGGAGCAATCGCTTTTGATTCGAGGAGTTGCACGGCGAGGCGGATCGTCGCCGGCGTGTGGTGAAAGGCCCCGACCAGGGTGAGCTCCTCGTAGTGCGCCCGACGGGTATCGACCCGCATCGTGGTGCCTGGAGCGCACCCCCCGAAGAGCACGACGGTGCCTCCCCGTCCCACCGCGTCGATGGCTTGCTCCCACACCTCCGGGCGGCCGGTGGCGTCGATCGTGACGTCGGCGCCGCGCCCGCCGGTCAGCTCCCGCAGGTGGCCGGTGAGGTTTGCCGTCGTCAGGGCGTCCACGCAGTCCCCGAGGCCGAGCTGGCGCACCCGGTCCAGCCGCCATCCGGCCTTGCCGACCAGCACCACGCGGGCGCCCCGCTGGCGAGCCGCCATCGCCAGCAGGCAGCCGAGCGGCCCGTGGCCGAAGATGACCACGGCCATGCCCGCCTCCACGCGCCCCCGCTCCACCCCGAGCAGGGCGCAGGCGAGCGGCTCGGCGAAGGCGGCGTTCGAGGCGGCCAGGGTGGAGCCGATCCCCACCACGTTGCGCGCAACCAGCCGCGGAGGGAGCGCGATGTACTCGCCGTAGGCGCCATTGACGAAGAGCAGGTCCTCGCAGAGATTGGGCCGCCCGGCCGCGCAGAGCCGGCACTGCCCGCAGGGCGCCGAGTTGGCCGCGACGATCCGATCCCCTTCCCTCGCCCCGCGGGTCCCGGGCCCCACCGCGCTGATCACTCCCGCCAGCTCATGGCCGAACACGGTGGGCATGCGAGGGATCATCACCGGGTGGCCGCGGCGCAGGGTCTTCACGTCGGTGCCGCAGGTGAGCGCTGCCTCCACACGCACCACCACGCCACCCGGCTCGGGCTCGGGCGCCGGGATCTCCTCGAAGCGTAGATCCCCCGGCCCGTGAAACACTTGGGCCCGCATCGCTAAGGAGTCACGTAGACCTTCACGGCCTCGTGGCGGCGCATGAGGTCCACCCCTTCTCCCAGTCGGCCGAGCGGCAGCCGATGGCTGATCAGCCCCTCCACGCGCACCCGGCCCCGGCGGAGCAGGTCGAAGGCCTCCGCGAGATCGGCGGGCGAGGACGAGTAGGTCGCGGTGAGCGTCAGCTCACGGTGGTAGAGGGCGGCGAGCGGCAGCGGCAGGTGGTCGCCCGCGCCCCCCGCGAAGTAGTGCAGCGTTCCCCCGTCCCGCACGAGCGAGGCGGCCGCGGGCAGGACCGCGGTGCCGCCCGCGGTGACGATGACGAGGTCCGCACCCCGCCCTTCGGTCGCGTCGTGCACCGCCGCGGCCAGGGCGGTGTCGGTATCGAGCACCTCCGCACCGGCGTGCCGGCCGAGCGCCCGCCGGCTCTCCAGGACGTCCGCGGCGAAGACCCGGGCCCCGTGCAGCGCGAGGAGCTGCACCAGCAGGCAGCCGATCGAGCCCAGGCCGACCACGAGGGCGGTGTCTCCGGCGACCAGCCGGCTCCGCTTCACCGCGCGCAGGCAGCAGGCGAGGGGCTCGGTGAAGGAGGCGGCCTCCTCCGTCATCTCGGCGGGGATCCGGAAGGCGGCGTGCTCCACGTTGGGCGCGGGCACGCGCACCCGCTCCGCGAAGCCGCCCGGGTCCAGGTTGACGCGCTTGAAATGGCGGCACATGGAGGAGCTGCCCCGGCGGCAGTAGTGGCAGTGAAAGCACGGCACGTGATGGGCGACCACGATCCGGTCGCCCGGCACGAAGCGGCGCACCCCGGGGCCGATCGCGGCGACCTGCCCCACGACCTCGTGGCCGAGCACGAGCGGCTCGGGCGCGCCCGCGTTGATCTTCAGGATGTCGGAGCCGCACAGCCCGCAGCCGGCGACCCGCAGCACCAGCTCGCCCGGCCCCGGGGTGGGCTCGGGCCACTCGCGCAGCTCGATCACGCCGCCGACGCAGACCGCAGCTTGCATCAACCGCGGCCGAGGCGGGCCCCGGCCCAGCAGCGGAGCGCGATGGCGAGCCGGCGGGTCGTCGGGACCGTCACGCGGCGGGTGAAGACGTCGAAGCGGCGTGCCTCGATCTCCCGGAGGAGGGCGAAGTAGGTGCGCCCCATGATCTCGGCCGCGAAGAGCCGCCGCGCGTCCGCGGCGGGGAGCGCGGCCCACGCCCGCCGGTAGTACTCGTGGGCGCGGGCGGCCTGGAAGGCCATGAGCTCGACGAAGGCCGGCGTGTGGCGGCCCTGCGCCAGATCGTCCGCGGTGACGCCGAAGCGCCGCAGATCCACCTGGGGGAGGTAGACGCGGCCGATCCGCGCGTCCACCTGGACGTCCCGGAGGATGTTGGTGAGCTGCAGCGCGACGCCCAGGTTCACCGCGTACTCGCGCGCCCGCGGATCCGAGTAGCCGAAGATCTCGATGCAGCAGAGCCCCACCGCGGAGGCCACGCGGTAGCAGTACGGGTAGAGCTGGTCGAAGGTCTCGTAGGCGGGGTGGTCCATGTCCATCTCGACCCCGGCGATGATCTCCTCGAGGGCGGTCCGGGGGATCGGGAAGCGGCCGACCGCCACCTGCAGCCGCTGCCCGGCCGGATGCTCGGGCCGGCCGTCGTAGACGCGGGCGATCTCGTCACGCCAACGCTGGAGCTCGGCCCGCTGCGCCGCGCGATCCGCGACCAGGTCCACCGCGTCGTCCACGATGCGGCAGAAGGCGTAGCATGCGTAGATCGCCTCGCGCTGGGCGCGCGGCAGGCACAGGAACGCGTAGAAGAAGTTCGACCGGCTCTTGCGGGTGAGACGCGAGACGAACTGGCCGGCGTTCATGATGCCTCGTGCTCTCGACCGTTCACTTCTTCAGGCTCTTCATCTGCGGGGGCCCCGAAATGGCCCCCGCACTCCCCCGGTTCCGTCGGTGGCCCACCCACGCGCTCGGTACCCCACTTCACGCATTCTCGGCGTTGCGCCGCGGCCGGGGGCTCGCGTACCCCCTCTCCACGAACCAGTCGACCGCGTCCTTGAGGGCGGCCTCGGCGGGGGTCTGGGGCAGGCCGAGCTCGCGGATGGCCTTCTCCGAGCTGAAGTACATGCGCTTGCGGGCCATGCGCACCGCGGTGAGCGGCACCGCCGGCGGGCGCCCGGTGAGGCGCGAGAGGCCCTCCATCGCCGCCGCGGCCAGCCACGCCACCGCGTACGGCACCCGGAAGCGGGGAGCAGGCACCCCGGTCAGCGACGAGAGCATGCGGAAGATCTCGAGCAGGGGCAGGTTGCGGTGCCCGAGGATGTAGCGCTCGCCCACCCGCCCCTTCTGGGCGGCCAGGATGTGCCCGCGCGAGACGTCGCGCACGTGGACCACGTTGAGCCCGGTGTCCACCGAGCCGATCATCTTGCCGTTGAGGAAGTCCACGATCATCTGGCCGGTGGGGGTGGGCCGGACGTCCCAGGGCCCGATCGGCGCCGACGGGTTCACGATGACCACCGGGGCCCCCCGCGCGGCCCACTCGTCGGCCACCCGCTCGGCCAGGAACTTGGAGGTCTTGTAGGCACCGACCATGTCCGCGAGCGAGACCGGGGTCGCCTCGTCCCCCGGCGTACCGTCCTTGGGGATCCCGACCGCGCCCACCGTCGAGGTGTAGATGATGCGCTCGGCCCCCGCCTCCGCGGCGGCCTGCAGCAGGTGCCGCGTGCCGTCCACGTTGGCCCGAAAGAGGTCGCGCAGGTCCGGGGCCCAGAGGCGATAGTCGGCGGCCGCATGGTAGACGTGGCGGGCGCCCGCCGCCGCGCGCCGGAGCGAGTCCGGATCGAGGAGATCGCCCTCCGCGATCTCGACCGCACAGCCTTCGAGGGCACGCCGGTCGCTGCGGGGCCGCACCAGCACGCGCACGCTGTGCCCGTCCGCGAGCAGCTCGCGCACGAGGTTGCCGCCCACGAACCCGGTGGCCCCGGTCACGAGCACGTTCACGGCCGGCCCGAGGCGGCGAGGGCCGCGAGCAGGCGCGCGACCGCGGCGAGCGCGCGCCGGGTGGCCTGGCGCACCGCGAGGGCGCGCGGGACCAGTCCCGGGCGCGTGAGGGGCAGGGCGAGGGCCCGCCCGGCGTGCAGCTTGCCCGCCGGCGTCACCAGCGCGATCAGCTCCGGGGGCAGGCTCTCGGCCGCGGTGTCCGACACGCCGCGCACCACCAGGGTCGGACAGCCCGCTCCGGCGGCGTGCGCCAGGATCGGCGCGGACTCCATGTCCACCGCCACCGCCCCGGTGTGGGCGAAGAGCGCGGCCTTCGCCTCGACGGTGGCCACGACCTCCCGGGAGGTCGCGAGCAGACCGCCGCGGGCGGAACCGGCCAGCTCGGTGGCCCGGCGATACAGGGTGGGCGTCACGTTGAGCCGCTCGCCATCGGGACCGAGCACGCTCTCCGGCAGGACCAGCTCGCCCACCTGCAGATCGGGCGCGAGGCCGCCGCAGACGCCGCTCGAGATCACGAGCGGACGGTTGAGGCCGGCCAGCAGCCTCGGCCAGCGCGCGGCGAGGAGGGCAGCCCGGAGACCGACCGGGGCCACCCGGAGGAGGTCGCGGCCGAAGGCGGGAAACGGCAGGACCGTGATGGCGGGGAGCCCGAGCCGGCGGGCCAGGGCCCGCGCCTCGAACTCAACCGCGGTGAGGATCAGGATCCCGGACACTCCCGGCGGCCGCCGCCTTCTCGGCCTTCTCCCGCTCCTTGCGCTCGAGCCAGGCCTTCCAGCTGTTCCCGGCCGCGGTGTCCTTGCCGGTGAACTTCACGTTGGCGACCTCGGCGTAGCGGAGCGTGAACGGGCCCTCGCCGTTCTCGTCGAAGTACTCGAGGTGCGGCTCCGGCCCGTAGGTGTTGCGGTTGAAGATGTAGCCGGTGACCTCGGCCCCGTCGGTCTTGACGATGGTGGTGTTGCCCCGGTAGTCGAAGGCGAACTCCACGACCTCGGCCAGCGTGAGGTACGGACCGACCTCCGGCACCCAGCCCTCCAGGCTCATGGTGCTTACAGCCTGCCGGTCAGCGTGACCCCGACCGTCTCGACGAACCCCTTCAGCGAGCTGAACGTGTAGTCGACGGCGGTGGCCTCGTACCCGCAGTGCACCATGCAGTCGCGGCACTTCTCGTTGCCGGACTTCTTGCCGTAGTTCTCCCAGGGGGTGGTGTCCATCAGCTCCTGGAAGGTGCGCGCGTAGCCTTCCTGCAGGAGATAGCACGGGCGCTGCCATCCGAAGATGTTGTAGGTCGGATTCCCCCAGGGGGTGCACTCGAAGTCCTGCTTGCCCATGAGGAAGCGCAGGAAGAGCGGAGACTGGTTGAAGCGCCAGCCCTTCTTCGGCCGGGACAGCATGCGGGAGAACAGGTCGTGGGTGCGCGCCTGGAGCAGGAAGTGCTCCTGGTCGGGCGCCTTGGAGTAGCTGTAGCCCGGGGAGACCATCATGCCCTCGACCCCGAGGCTCATCATCTCGTCGAAGAACTCGCGCATGCGCAGTGGCGAGGCCCCGTCGAAGAGTGTGCTGTTGGTGGTGACCCGGAAACCGCGCGCGACCGCCTCCCGGATCGCGGCCACCGCCTGATCGTAGACCCCGTCGCGGCAGACCGCCTCGTCGTGCTCCTCCCGCAGGCCGTCCATGTGGACGCTGAAGGAGAGGTACTTCGACGGCTTGAAGAGGTCGAGCTTCTCCTTGAGCAGGATGGCGTTCGTGCACAGGTAGACGTACTTCTTCCGCTTGACCAGCTCGGCCACCAGCCGGTCGATCTCCGGGTACATCAGCGGCTCGCCCCCGGGAATGCTGACGATCGGCGCCCCGCACTCCTCCACCGCGGCGAGACACCGGTCCACGCTCAGGTTCTTGCGCAGGATCTGGGCCGGGTACTGGATCTTGCCGCAGCCCGCGCAGGCGAGATTGCAGCGGAAGAGCGGCTCCAGCATCAGAACGAACGGATAGCGCTTGCGTCCCGCGAGCTTCTGCCGCAGGACGTACGTCGCCACCGTCCACATCTGAGACAGCGGAACGCTCATGGTCGCAGGCCCTTTCGTGCCTCAGGGAGCCGCGGATACCCGCTCGCCCGACCACCGGCCGGGCGCGGCCCGATTGACGTTATACAGTAGCAGAAGAACCGCGGAGTGAACCACTATTCCCGCGGCGGCCATCAGCCATTCTCCGATCCAGACGGTCACGGCCAGGTTCACCGCCAGGACCAGGTAGTACAGCGCGATCCCGAGCCGGGGCGAGCCCGGCCGGCCGCCGCGCGCCACCCACACGTACCCGCCCACGGTGAGGTAGCCGACCAGCAGCCAGCCCGCGAAGTTGGAGAGCGGGACCCCGAAGTACAGTCCGCCGACCGGATAGGAGAACACGTCGCCGAGAAACCAGCGCTCGCCCTGGACCGCCACCGGATCGATGACGACGTCCAGCAGGGTCATGAGGGTGCCCGCGAGGGTCACCAGCCGCAGGCGGCCCCCGGGCCGAGCGGCCCAGTCCGGACCGAGCGCCTGGCGCGCCAGGCAGAAGGCGGCGTAGGCCAGGAACGGGAACGACAGCGGCGAGAAGAACGGCACGTTGGCGAGGTACAGCTCCTGGCCCGCGGTCGCGGCGGTGTAGTGATAGAGCCCGAACGGCACCCCCACCCGCGTGGAGGCGAGCTCGGCCCCGAGCGCCACCAGTCCGCCCCAGAGCAGGAAGCCCATGGTCCGGAGGCCCCCGAGGTCGCGCGCGCCCGCCACCAGGAAGAAGGCCAGGAAGCCCACCACGTACGGCCTGAGCTGGACCGTGCCCGCGAGCAGCGTCGCGACCGACCCGATCGCGTCGAGCGAGTCCGACACGCGCCCACGATACGGAACCCGCCGGTTTTTTGCAAGGACGGCACCGGCATTGCCGGGGCTATGTGCTAGTATCTAGCGATGTTTTCGTCTCCCACGCCCGAGCTCTGGCCGGTGCCGCTGCGGCCGATCGCCGCGCTCGGGCACTGGATCCTGGAGGTGGTCTCGGCGATGGGCCGGTTCGGGCGCTTCTTCGGCCAGGCGCTCGGCTACGTGGTCCTCCCCCCCTTCAAGCTCGGGCGGCTGGTCGACCGCGTCCACTTCATCGGCTTCCGGTCGCTGACCATCGTCATCCTGACCGGCGCCTTCACCGGCATGGTGCTCGGCCTCCAGGTCTACCTCGTGCTGGCGCGCTTCGGCTCCGAGGCCTACCTGGGTCCCGCGGTGGCCCTGTCTCTCATCCGCGAGCTGGGCCCCGTCCTCTGCGCGGTGTTCGTCACCGGCCTCGCCGGCTCGGCCCTCACCGCCGAGATCGGCATCATGAAGATCACCGAGCAGATCGACGCCCTGCAGGTCATGGCGCTGAATCCCATGCGCTACCTGGTGGTGCCGGCCCTGGTGGCGGGGGTGATCACCTTCCCGCTCCTGACCTCGATCTTCGACGTGGTGGGCATCTTCGGCGGCTACCTGGTCGGGGTCGAGCTGCTGGGCCTCTCGCCCGGGACGTACTTCGGGGAGATGAAGACGTTCGTGACCATGGACGATCTCATGACCGGGTACTGGAAGGCGCTCTCGTTCGGGGTCATCGTCCCCTGGGTCTGCACGTACAAGGGCTTCTACTGCGGGCACGGCGCCGCCGGGGTGGCGCGGGCCACCACCCAGGCGGTGGTCCTGACCTCCATCCTGATCCTGGTCTGGGACTACTTCCTGGGGTCCGTGCTGCCGTGATCCGGGTCCAGGGTCTGCACAAGCGCTTCGGCGCCCAGCCGGTGCTGCGTGGCGTGGACCTCGACATCGCCACCGGCGAGATCATGGTGATCATCGGGCGCAGCGGCGGCGGCAAGTCGGTGCTGCTCAAGCACCTGATCGGCTTGCTCCGGCCCGACGCGGGGACCGTCGCGGTGGACGGCACCGAGATCACGCGGCTGCGGGGCCGCGAGCTGGACCGGGTGCGCGAGCGCTACGGGGTGGTGTTCCAGGGAGGCGCTCTGTTCGACTCCATGTCGGTCGCGGACAACGTGGCCTTCCCCCTCCGGGAGCGGAGCCGCCTCGGGGTCGCGGAGATCAGGAGCCGGGTCGACGAGAAGCTGGACCAGGTCGGCCTGTCCGGGATGGGACACAAGAACCCCGCCGAGATCTCGGGGGGCATGCGCAAGCGGGTGGCGATCGCGCGGGCCCTGGTCACCGAGCCCGAGATCGTCTTCTTCGACGAGCCGACGACCGGGCTGGATCCGATCCTGGTCAACACCATCCATCACCTCATCCTGGAGCTGCACCGCAAGTTCCGTTTCACCGCGGTCATGGTGAGCCACGAGATCCCCGAGATCTTCGAGATCGCGGACCGGGTCGCCATGCTCCACGAGGGCGTGATCGTCGAGGTCGGGCCGCCGGAGACGATCCGGGCCTCGGCGAATCCTATCGTCCAACAGTTCATCCGCGGGGACGTCGAGGCGGCACCCGCGGGGCAACGACGCGAGCCGGGGAGACAATCATGAGGCGTTCGGCGGTGGATCTGGGCGTCGGCATCTTCGTGCTGGTCGGGCTGCTGGCGCTCGGCTGGCTGTCCGTGAAGCTGGGGCGCGTCGATCTCATCGGCACTCGGGGCTACGTGGTGAGCGCCGACTTCCCGTCGGTGGGAGGCCTCAAGACGGGGTCCGCCATCGAGATCGCGGGGGTGGAGATCGGCCGCGTCGACCGGATCACGCTGCAGGACTACCAGGCTCGGGTGGTCATGCTGATCCGGCCGGGCATCAAGCTCCAGGAGGACTCGATCGCCTCCATCAAGACCAAGGGCCTGATCGGGGAGCGCTATGTGCGGATCAGCCCGGGCGGCTCCGACAAGATCATCCCGCCCAACGGGCGCATCCGCGAGGTCGAGCCGCCGGTCGACATCGAGGAGCTCCTCTCCAAGTACATCTTCGGCAAGGTGTAGACTCACTCTTCAACGGGAGGCCTTCGATGAACTGGCTTCGAATGGGGGCAGTGGTCCTGGCCGGAACGCTGGTGGCGGCGGGCGCGCCCGCGCCCGCGTCGGCGGGGGTGCCGACCGAGCAGCTCCGGGGCGCGGTGGAGCGCGTCCTCAAGACTCTCGACGACCCCTCCTACAAGGGCGACGGCAAGCTGGCCGAGCGGCGGGCGGCCGTGCGCAAGATCGCGAACGAGATCTTCGACTTCGCCGAGATCGCCAAGCGCTCGATGGCGCGGCACTGGCAGCCGCTCTCCGAGGCCCAGCGGACCGAGTTCGTGGGCCTCTTCGCCGATCTGCTCGAGCGCTCCTACATCTCCAAGATCGAGACCTACGGGGGCGAGAAGATCCAGTACACCGCCGAGCGCATGGACGGCGACTACTCGGTGGTGTCCACCCGGATCATCACCAAGAACGGCACCGAGGTTCCGGTGGACTATCGCATGATCAAGCGAAGCGACCGCTGGCTCGTCTACGACGTCAGCATCGAGGGCGTGAGCCTCGTGTCGAACTACCGGACCCAGTTCAACAAGATCATCCAGACCGCGTCCTACAACGAGCTGGTCTCCAAGCTCAAGAACAAGCAGGACGAGCTGCTCGCCGAGGACAAGGGGGGCAAGAAGAAGCAATGACGAAGGCCGGACTGCTACGCGCTCTCCTGCGCCGCCCCGGGCTCGTGCCGATGGTGGGCGCCCACGACGCCCTCTCCGCCAAGCTCATCGAGGCGGCGGGCTTCCCGGTGGTATGGTCTTCGAGCTTCGCGGTCTCCGCGGCCCGGCGCGCGGTGCCCGACGTGAACCTCCTGACCATGACCGAGAACCTGGAGGCGGCCCGCCACGTGAACGAGGCGGTGGCCGTCCCGGTGATCGCGGACGTGGACAACGGCTACGGCAACGTGGTCAACGTGGTGCGCACGGTCGAGGAGTACGAGCGGGCCGGCATCGCGGGCATCTGCATGGAGGACAACGTCTTCCCGAAGAAGTGCAGCCTCTACCCGGGCATGAAGCGAGAGCTGCTCTCGATCGAGGAGTTCGCCGGGAAGATCCGGGCCTCGGTGGCCACCCGCCGCGACCCCGACTTCGTGGTGATCGCGCGGGTCGAGGCCCTGATCGCCGGCTGGGGGATGAAGGAGGCGCTCCGTCGCGCCCACGCCTACGCGGACGCGGGCGCGGACATGGTCTTGATGCACTCGAAGTCCAAGACCGCTGCCGAGGTGCTCGAGTTCATGCGGCTCTGGGACCGGCCGACCCCGGTGGTGGTCGTGCCCACCCTCTACCCGTCGGTCACCTTCGAGGAGCTCGAGCGGGCCGGCGTCAAGATGGTGATCTGGGCGAATCAGGTGCTGCGGGGGGCGGTGGCCGGCATGAAGCGGACGCTGGAGGTCCTGGCCCGCGAGCGCCGCCTCGACGCGCTCGATCCGCACATCGTGCCGCTGGAGGAGATCTACCGGCACGTGGGAGTGGACGAGTTCAAGGCCATCGAGGACGAGTACCTGCCCGCCGCGGCGGGGCCGGCCCGGGCCGTCATCATCGCGGCCGGCTCCGGCAAGTCACTCCTGCCCCTCACCGAGGACCGGCCCAAGTGCATGCTCGACATCAAGGGCCGCACCATCCTCGAGCGCCAGGTGGACACCCTGCGGGCCTGCGGCATACAGGACATCGTGGTGGTGCGCGGCTACCGGAAGGACACGGTCACGGTGCCGGGTGTCCGGTACTACGACAACGACCGTTACGAGGAGACCGGCGAGCTCGGCTCCCTCTTCACCGCGGCCCCCGAGCTGCGCGGGCCCATCCTGTTCCTCTACTCGGACATCCTCTTCGAGCAGAGCGTGCTCGAGAAGCTGCTGCGGGCGGACGCGGACTGCGCGATCGTGGTGGACCGGGCCTGGGTGGATCAGCGCGACCGGCTGCTCCCGCTCAGCAAGCCGCTCGACCTCGTGGTCACCGCCTCCGTTCCCGAGGCGGGTCTGCGCGCGCTGCCCGGCACGGGCGACGATCGTCTGGTCACGGTCGGACAGCGGATCGCGCCGGAGCGCGCCACCGGGGAATTCATCGGCCTCGCCCGCTTCTCGGAGCGCGGTACCGCGGCGCTGCGGGCGGCCTGGGAGGAGCGACTCGCCGCCGGTCCGGGACGCTTTCACGAGGCGGACGGCCCCGAGCGGGCCGCGTTCACCGATCTCCTCCAGGAGCTGATGGCCCGGGGCGAGACCGTGTCCTGCGTGGACGTCTACAAGGGCTGGCTCGAGGTGGACACCTTCGAGGACTACCAGCGCGCATGGGCGGCGATCAAGTCCTGAGCGGCGCCGCGCTCGCCGGGCTGCTCGAGGCGCAGGGTTACGACTTCTTCACCGGCGTGCCCTGCTCCATGGTCGAGAGCCTCATCGCCACCCTGGAGACCCATCCGCGGGTGCCGTACGTCCCCGCGGTGCGCGAGGACGTCGCGGTGGGCCTGGCCGCAGGGGCGTGGCTGGCCGGCCGGCGCCCGATGGTGCTGATGCAGAACTCGGGGCTCGGGACGAGCCTCAACGCCCTGGTCTCGCTGTCGCTGATGTACCGGCTCCCCGCGCTGCTGCTCGTGACCTGGCGCGGCCACGCGGGCAAGGACGCGCCCGAGCACCTGCTGATGGGCGAGATCTCCCCGGGCCTGCTCGAGATGATCCGGATCCCCCACCGCGTCCTGTCCCCGGGGACGGTGGCCGACGACGTGGCGTGGGGCCGGACCGAGTCCGAGCGTCTCAGCCAGCCGGTGGCGCTGTTGCTGCCCCCGGGGCTGCTCGAGACCGCATCGCACGCCGCGCCCCTCGCGGCCGGCCCCGGCGGGCCGCTTCCCGCGCCCGCCCTCCCGGAGGCGCCGGTCCCCGCCCCGCGCATCTCTCGCTTCGAGGCGCTGCGGGCCGCGGTGGCAGCCCTGAGCGGCGAGCCGGTGGTGCACGCCAACGGCTACATCTGCCGCGAGTCCTTCGCGGTCAAGGATCGGATCGAGAACTTCTACATGATCGGCTCGATGGGTCTGGCCTCCGCGATCGGCCTGGGAGTGGCGCTGGCGGCCCCCCGCCGGCCCACGGTGATCTTCGACGGCGACGGCAACCTGCTCATGAACCTCGGCATCCTCCCCATGATCGGCGGCGGGCCCCTGCTCGGGCGCGGACGGCCCCGGAACCTGACCCACGTGGTCTTCGACAACGCGCTCTACGGCTCGACCGGCAACCAGGCCTCGCCGTCGCGCGCGGTCGGCCTGCACCGGATCGCGCAGGCCGCGGGCTACGAGCGGGCGGTGGCGGTCGCCCGCGCCGACGAACTGCACGCCGCGGTGGCCGGCGCGCTCGCGGGCGGCGGGCCGAGCTTCATCCTGGCGCGGGTCACCGGGGAGGAGCAGCCGGTGCCGCGCATCCCCTATCCCCCCGAGGAGATCCGCGACCGCTTCCGCTCGTCGCTGGTGTCGGGAGCCGCCCGGTGAAGGCGGTCGTCCTGGTCGCGGGCGTGGCGCGGCGGCTCGCCCCCCTCACCGATCACACCCACAAGGCCCTGCTGCCGGTGGGGGGTCGCTCGCTGCTCGATCGGATGCTCGACGCCCTCGCCGCGAACGCGGTGGAGGAGGCGGTGCTGGTGGTCGGGCACTGCCAGGACCAGGTGCGGCGCGCGGCCGGCGTGACGCGCGGGCGCATGCGCATCACGTACGTGGAGAACCCCGACTACCAGAAGGGCTCGATCCTCTCGCTGTGGCGCGCCCGCGAGACCATGCTGACCGACACCACGCTGGTCATGGACGCCGACGTGCTCTTCCCCGCGTCCTTCCTGAGCCGGCTCATCGCGGCCCCGGCCCCGAGCGCGCTCCTGCTCGACCGGGGCTTCCACGACACCGGCGAGGAGGTCAAGCTCTACGCGGTCGGGGATCGGGTGATCGCCCTCGGCAAGAAGGTCGTGCCGGAGGCGTGGGAGGTGGTCGGCGAGGGCGTCGGCTTCTTCAAGTGCAGCGCCGCCCACGCCCCCGAGTACATCCGCCTGCTCGAGGAATCCATCCAGGAGACGGGCGGCGCCAACGAGTACGAGGACGCCCTCCACCGCCTGCTCGCCCGGGTCCCGGTCGGCTGGGTGGACGTGAGCGGCCTGCCGTGGACCGAGGTGGACTTCGCGGAGGATCTGCGGCGGGCCGAGACCCAGGTCCTCCCTCTGATCGAGAGCCTCGGGCGGTGATGTGGTCAGTGCCCTCCTCTATCTCCCCGACGACGCGGCGGCCCGGCTAGCCGCCTCGCGCGTGGCCGGGCGCACCCTCGCCGTCCGCGCCCTGGTCGCCGCCCTCCGCGCCGGCGCCACCGTGAGCCTGGCGCCGGCGGCGCTGCGCGACCGCGAGGTCGAGCAGGCCCAGCGCCGCATGCCCGCGCTGGCCGCGGCGGTGCAGTGGGTCGCCGCCGACACGCCCGCGCCGGCGGAACCGTCGGGCGCGTGGCTGCTCCTGCCCGCGTCGTCGCTGATCCACGTCGGCGCCCTGGCCGGGCTGCTCGCCGCTCCCGCCCCCCGCGGCGCGGTGCTGGCGCCCTCCGCGGCGGGCCCGGCGCCGGTGGCGCTGGTCCCGATCCCGCTCGTCGCGGCCCTGTGGAAGGACCTCGCCGCGGGCCGGCCGATCGGCACGACCCTCGGGCACCACCTCGCCGAGGCCGGCGCGGCGCTCCGCCAGGCGACCGGCCCCCTCGTGACGGTGCGCACGTCCGCCGACCTGGCGAGCGCCGAGCAGGCGCTCGAGGCCACGCTCGGCATCGCCGCCGACTCGGGCGTGGACCGGTACCTGCACCGGCGCGGCTCACGCTGGATCAGCCGGCTCCTGGTGCGGACACCGGTCACGCCCAACCAGGTGAGCCTCCTCAGCCTGGCCATCGGCCTGGTGGCGGTCTGGTGCTTCTGGCGCGCCACCGCGGCCAGCGCGTTCGCGGGCGTGCTGCTGTACGCGCTGGCCAGCATCGTCGACCACGCGGACGGCGAGATCGCGCGGCTGACGTTCCAGGAATCGCGCCTGGGGGCCAATCTCGACTGGACGATCGACACGATCATCCACGCGGGCACGGTGCTGGGCATCGGGATCAGCTCGGGGGCCTGGCCCATGGGGCTGGTCGGGGTGCTGGCCGCGGCCGGGGTGACCTTGAGCGCGCTCTTCGCGCGCTACCTGCCGCGCGAGATCGAGGTCGGCCCCACCGTGGGAGGGCTGCTCAAGAACATCGCCAACCGCGATCTCTTCTATCTCGTGCTGCTCTCCTTCGCGGTGCTGCGCGCGCTCGCCCCCTCGCTCGTCTTCCTGGTCGGGCTGGTGGTGGCGGTGGGCTCGCAGGTCTACTGGATAGGCTGCCTCGCGCGGATCTCGGGGACGCGCGCCGCCGCCGACGGCGGGCGATCGGCTTAGTGACCCGCTGGCTCCGCCCGCTCCTGGTGCTCATCGGGCTCGCCCTGGTGGGCTATCTGGTGGCGCAGATCGGCCCCGCCGCGATCTGGACGTCCTTCGTCACGCTCGGCTGGCGCCTGCCCCTGGTGCTGGTGTTCCCGTACGCGCTGGCCGCCGTCGTCGACACGCTCGCGTGGCGGCTCCTCCTGCCCGGGCCGGTGCCCTTCGTCCTGCTGCTGCGCGCCCGTCTCGCCGGGGAGGCGGTGAGCCTCGCGACTCCGACCATGTCGGTGGGGGGCGACCCGCTCAAGGCCTACCTGCTGCGGCCGCGCGTGCCCCTCGCCCAGGGCCTCGCCTCCGTGATCGCCGACAAGACCACGGTGGTGAGCGGACAGGTGCTGTTCCTCGCCGCGGGCCTCCTCGGTGCCTTCCTGGCCGCTCCCGCCCCCGGCCGTCTGCTCCCGGTCATGACCGGCCTGCTCGCGGTCGAGATCCTGGCCATCGGCGGCTTCGTGCTGGTGCAGGCCAGCGGCGCGCTGGGCGGCGGCGGGCGGCTCCTCGGACGCCTCGGGCGGCGCGTGGGCCTCGCCCCCGGCGGGCGGCTGCAGGGCGGCCTGGGCGACCTGGATCGCGCCCTGGCCGCGCTCTACCGCCACCGCCGGCGGCGGCTCGTCGCCTCGGCGGTCGTGCACGCGGTGGCCTGGGCGACCGGCGGCCTCGAGATCTATCTGGTCCTGAGCCTGCTGGGGACGCCGGTGCCGCTCGGCATCGCCCTGATCGTCGAGTCGTTCGCGAGCGGAGTGAAGTTCGCCAGCTTCATGGTGCCGGCCTCGCTCGGGGCGCTCGAAGGCGGCTACGTCGTCTTCTTCGAGGCCTTCGGGGCGGGAGCCGCGGCCGGCCTGTCCTACGTGCTCGTGCGGCGGCTGCGCGAGATCGCCTGGGTCGTGGTGGGGTTCCTGGGCGCGGGCGGGGTCCCGCGCGCCTAGGGTCGGGGACCCACGCGGGGCCCGTGTGTTACACTTCGTGAGTCCGTCGCGTCGCCGTATTT